>DASVPW010000118.1:0-28309 GCA_036389455.1 Beijerinckiaceae bacterium | reverse complement strand
GCGCTGTCCCTCAACACGGTCGCGGTGCGGCTCGGCATGGAGGTCGGCCCGAAGGCGGTGGTGCAGACGGCGCAGCGCCTCGGCATCGCCTCGCCGCTCCAGGCCAACGCCTCGATCGCGCTCGGCACCTCGGAGGTGACGCCGCTGGAGCTCGTCGGCGCCTACGCGGCCTTCGCCAACGGCGGGCGCGGGGCCATTCCTTACGTCATCGCCGAGGTGAAGACCGGCGCCGGCAAGGTTCTCTACCGGCGCGAGGCAGGCGGGCTCGGCCAGGTGATCGAGCCTAACGCGGTCGCGGCCATGAACGCCATGATGCGCGAGACCTTCGCGAGCGGCACGGCCCGGACCGGCGCGATCCCGGGCTGGGACACGGCGGGCAAGACCGGCACATCGCAGGATTTCAGGGACGCTTGGTTCGTCGGCTACACGGCGACCCTCGTCGCCGGCGTCTGGCTCGGCAACGACGACGGCGAGCCGACGAAGCGCGTCTCCGGCGGGAATCTCCCGGTCGAGACCTGGGCCCGCTTCATGAAGACGGCCCTTGCCGGCCAGCGTCCGGCGCCGCTCCCCGGCGCCTCCGGCTGGAGCCGCCCGGCCGAGGTCGCCACCGCCGAGCCCCGCCCCGACCGCACCGCCCGCGCCGTCCTCCCCCGTCCCGGCGACAGCGGCTGGACCCCGCCGACCCGGGAGGACCGCGGGCTGCTCAGCCGCCTCTTCGGCAACTAGGGACCACGGCCGAAGCTGTGGCCCGAGCTACTCGCGCTTCAGCTTAGCAGACCCGCACGTACTGCCAGGTGGCGTAGCCGGTGTAGGGATCGATCACCTGCTGCTGGCGAAGGCATGGGTCGTAGCCGTAGGCGGGCGCGGCCACCGCCGCGCCGAGGGCGGCTGCGCCCAGCACTCCGACGGCCGCCGCCGGGCCCCAGCCGTAGCCGCGGCGGTAGACGTAGCCCGGCCGGTAGCCGTAGCCGCGGCGCACTCCCACGACCCGGCCCCGCGGACCGACCGCGACGGCGCCGCCTCGGGGGCCCCGGACGACGCGCCCCTGGGCGTCGGCCTCCTCGGGCAGGAACGCCGTCAGCATCAGGACCGAGGCGGCAAGAAGCAAAACTTTCTTCATTCGGCTCTCCATCACGCGAGCCCCCGGGCATCCGCCGCTCCGATCTTCCGTCGGCCTCGGGCGCCGTATACCAGAATGCCCGGCGGATGACACGCCTAACCGGCCCGCGCCCGGCGGCTTGCGAGAAATAGGGTCAACGCCGCGGCGCCCGACGCCGCGATGGCGAGGGGGAGCGGCCAGGCCTCGCCCCCGAGCGCGTGGCCGAGCGCGATGCCGACGAGGGCCGCGAAGCTCATCTGGACGATGCCGAGGAGCGACGACGCGGCGCCGGCGCGCTCCGGGAACGGCGTCATGGCCGAGGCCTGCGACGACGGCAGCGTCATCCCGACGCCCGCCGTGTAGAGCGCCATCGGCCCGACGATCGCGGCGGGGGAGGGCACCCGCAGGAGCACGAGCGCCAGCATCAGGACGCCGCCCGCGGCGAGGCAGACGACCCCGAGCGCGATGGTGCCGTCGAGGCCGCGCGAGCCGACGAGGCGCTGGGCCATCACCGTCCCGGCGATGTACCCCAGGACCGTGAAGGCGAAGGAGAGGGCGAAGCCGATCTCGGAGAGGCCGTAGACGCCCTGGAGCACGAAGGACGAGCCCGAGATGAAGGCGAAGAGCCCGCCGTAGGCAAGGGCGGCAAGCCCGACGTAGACGCGATAGGTCGAATGCCGCAGGAGCGTGGCGAAGCTGCGCAGCATTCCTCTAAAGGAGAGCGGCTCGGGAGGACGCGCCGGCAGGGTTTCGGGCAGCACCGTAAAAGCCGCGAGGGCAAGCGCGGCTCCGCACAGGATCGTGCCCCAGAAATTCGCGCGCCAGCCGAAGAGACCCTGCAGGATGCCGCCGAGGATCGGGGCCGCCGCCGGCACGAGGCCCATGATCATGGCCATCCGCGACAGCTCCCTGCCGGCGCGGGGCCCTTCGTAGAGGTCGCGCACCATCGCCCGGGCGAGGACGATCGGCCCCGCGGCGCCGATCGCCTGCAGGAAGCGGCCGGCGACGAGCGCGCCGATCGTCGGGGCCAAGGCGCAGGCGACGCTCCCGATCAAGAAGATTCCGAGGCCGGCGAGGAGCACCGGGCGGCGCCCGGCCTTGTCCGAGACCGGCCCATAGGCGAACTGCCCGACCGCGAAGCCGAGGAGGAAGGACGAGAGCGTCGCTTGCGTCCCGGCCGTCGTCGCGTCGAGCTCCCGGGCGATCGCCGGGAGCGAGGGCAGATACATGTCGGTCGAGAGCGGGCCCAGCGCCGCGAAGAGCGCCAGCATCACAGTCATGCCGAGCGTGTCGGGGCGGAGGGGCATCGTCGGTCCGGACGGATGGAGGTCCTGCCTAGGGACAAACCGCGATGCTGTCACGCGGGCTTCGGCGAATGAGAGAGGTGGGCTGCCGAATCAACGGGCACTCCCGGCGTCTTGCGCGGTTGACACCGGGCGAGCCGCCGTGCTGCATTCTTGCAGCGCACAATGCCAGGCAAGAACAAGAACGGCAGAGGGAGAGTCGATGGCGGATGTCATCCTGGCGACCGAAGGCCTGACCAAGGAATTCAAGGGATTCACCGCGGTCGACGGCGTCTCGCTCAAGGTCGAACGGGGGACGATCCATGCGCTGATCGGGCCGAACGGGGCCGGCAAGACCACCTGCTTCAATCTCCTGACCAAGTTCCTCGAGCCGACCCGGGGCTCGATCGTCTACAACGGGCGCGACATCACGGCGACGAAGCCCGCCGACATCGCCCGTCTCGGCCTCGTGCGCTCGTTCCAGATCTCGGCCGTGTTCCCGCACCTGTCGGTGCTCGAGAACGTGCGCATCGCGCTCCAGAGGAAGCGCGGCGACTCGTTCGATTTCTGGCGCTCCGAGACGGTGCTGCGCTCGCTCGACGGCGAGGCGCGCCGCCTCGTCGAGGCGGTCGGCCTGTCCGAGTTCATCGGCCTGCCGGCGGTCGAGCTCTCCTACGGCAGGAAGCGCGCGCTCGAGATCGCGACGACGCTCGCCCTCGATCCCGAGATGATGCTCCTCGACGAGCCCATGGCCGGCATGGGCCACGAGGATGTCGACCGCATCGCCAAGCTCATCCGCGCCGTCTCCAAGGACCGCACCATCCTGATGGTCGAGCACAACCTCTCGGTCGTCGCCTCGCTCTCCGACCGGATCACCGTGCTGGCCCGCGGCCAGGTGCTGGCCGAGGGCGACTATGCCACCGTCTCGAAGGATCCCCGCGTGGTCGAGGCTTACATCGGATCGGGCCATGGCTGAGGCGGCCCTCGCGACGCGTGCCCCGGCCGCCGCCGGCGCGCCGCTCCTCTCCGTGCAGGGCCTCGAGGCCTGGTACGGCGAATCGCACGTGCTCCACGGCATCACCTTCGACGTGCGCATGGGCGAGGTGGTGACGCTGCTCGGGCGCAACGGCGCCGGCAAGACCACGACGCTGAAGTCGATCATCGGCATCATCGGCAAGCGCCGCGGCTCGGTCGTGTTCGGCGGCGTCGAGACCATCCGCCTGGCGTCGCGCCAGATCGCCCGGCTCGGGATCGGCTACGTGCCCGAGGAGCGCGGCATCTTCTCGAGCCTCAACGTCGAGGAGAACCTGAACCTGCCGCCGCAGGTGAAGCCCGGGGGCCTGTCGCCGCAGCAGATCTTCGAGCTGTTCCCGAACCTGCGCGAGCGCCTGTCGAGCCAGGGCACCAAGCTCTCCGGCGGCGAGCAGCAGATGCTGGCGATCGGACGGATTCTCCGCACCGGCGCGAACTTCCTCCTCCTCGACGAGCCGACCGAGGGCTTGGCTCCCGTCATCATCGAGCAGATCGGGCGCACCATCGCGCGCCTGAAGCGGGAGGGGTTCACGATCATCCTGGTGGAGCAGAACTTCCGCTTCGCTCAGACGGTCGCGGATCGCCACTACGTCGTCGAGCAGGGCCGGGTGATCGACATGATCCCCAATGCCGAGCTTGACCGGAACATCGACAAGCTGCACGGCTATTTGGGCGTGTAGCCGGTCGGGGAAAACCCGGGCGTTCGCCCGGTCCAGAGGAACGGCCACAAAGACCAGAATCGGAGGAACAGCATGAAACTCAAGACGATGTTGCTGGCGACCGCCTTCGGCTTGGGCTTCGCCGCCGCGGCGCAGGCCCAGGTCTCGGTCAAGATCGGCGTGCTCAACGACCGCTCCGGCCTCTACGCCGACATCTCCGGCGAGGGCTCGGCGGTGGCGGCCCGCATGGCGGCCGAGGACTTCAAGGCCGCCGACAAGGGCATCAAGGTCGAGATCGTCTCGGCCGACCACCAGAACAAGCCGGACGTCGGCTCGAACATCGCCCGCCAGTGGTACGATAGCGACGGCGTCGACGTGATCGCCGACGTGCCGACCTCGTCCGTCGCCCTCGCCGTCAACCAGATCACCCGCGACAAGAACAAGATCTTCATCAACTCGGGCGCGGCCTCGTCCGACCTCACCGGCGCGCAGTGCTCGCCGAACACGGTGCACTGGACCTACGACACGGTGATGCTCGCCAACGGCACCGGCGGCGCCATGGTGAAGGCCGGCGGCGACACCTGGTTCTTCCTCACCGCCGACTACGCCTTCGGCCATGCGCTCGAGCGCGACACCTCGGCGGTCGTCGTGAAGAACGGCGGCAAGGTGCTGGGCGCCGTCAAGACGCCGTTCCCGGGCACCGACTTCTCGTCCTTCCTCCTCCAGGCCCAGGCCTCGAAGGCGAAGGTGATCGGCCTCGCGAACGCCGGCGGCGACACCATCAACTCGATCAAGCAGGCGGGCGAGTTCGGCATCACCCAGGCCGGGCAGAAGCTCGCCGGCCTCCTCGTGTTCTCGAGCGATGTGAAGGCGCTCGGCCTCCAGACCGCACAGGGCCTGGTCCTGACCGAGTCGTTCTACTGGGACCTCAACGACCAGACCCGCGAGTTCTCGAAGCGCTTCGCGGCGAAGGCCGGCGGCAAGATGCCGACCATGGTCCAGGCCGGCGTCTACGCCGGCGTCCTGCACTACCTCAAGGCCGTCGAGGCCCTGAAGGGCAAGGACCCGCAGGCCGTCATGGCCAAGATGAAGGAGATGCCGACCGACGACCCGCTCTTCGGCAAGGGCGTGATCCGGGCCGACGGACGCAAGATCCACGACGCCTACCTCTTCGAGGTCAAAAAGCCGGCCGAGTCGAAGGGCGAGTGGGACCTCTACAAGCTCGTCGCCAAGCTGCCGGGCGACCAGGCGTTCCGGCCCCTCGACGCCGGCGGCTGCGCCCTCGTGAAGAAGTCGTAGGCGCAAGCCTTGCACCTCCGCTCCGGTCGTCCCGGCCGGAGCGGAGCGCAGGGCCGGGACCCATGGCTTCCCCCCACGGGCCGGGTCCCGGAGCGCCCTCCGGGCGTGCGGGACGACAGGTGAGTTGAGAACGGCCGACCGATGTTCGAGCTTCTCGGAATCCCGCCCCAGGCCCTGTTCGGCCAGCTCCTGCTCGGGCTGATCAACGGCTCGTTCTACGCGATCCTAAGCCTCGGGCTCGCGGTCATCTTCGGGCTCCTCAACATCATCAACTTCACCCACGGCGCCCAGTACATGATGGGGGCGTTCGTCGCCTGGATGCTGCTCAACTGGCTCGGCCTCGGCTACTGGTGGGCCTTCATCCTGTCGCCGATCGTGGTCGGCATCGTCGGCGTCGTCCTCGAGCGCAACCTGATCGCCCAACTCGCCTCGACCGACAAGGTGCGGAGCCTCTTGTTCCTCGTCTCGAGCCTCGCCGTCTTCGTCGTCTCCTACGCCGTGATCGGCTGGAACACGGCCGTGAGCCTCGTCCTCGCGCTTCTCGTCGGCGCGGTCCTCGGGGCCGGGTGGGCTCATTTCGCCCGTGATCGCATCGGCACCGTCGAAGGCCATGTCGACCACCTCTACGGCCTGCTGCTCACCTTCGGCCTCGCCCTCATCATCCAGGGCCTGTTCCGCAACGAGTACGGCTCGTCCGGCCTGCCCTACCAGATCCCGGCGCAGCTCACCGGCGGCCAGAACCTCGGCTTCATGTTCCTGCCGAACTACCGCGGCTGGGTCGTGGTCGCCTCGCTCGTCGTCTGCCTCTCGACCTGGTTCGTGATCGAGAAGACGCGGCTCGGCGCCTATCTTCGCGCTGCGACCGAGAACGCGACCCTGACCCAGGCCTTCGGCATCAACGTGCCGCGGCTCGTGACGCTCACCTACGGCTTCGGGGTCGGGCTCGCCGCCTTCGCGGGCGTGCTCGCGGCGCCGATCTATTCGGTCAACCCGACGATGGGCGAGAACCTCATCATCGTGGTCTTCGCCGTCGTCGTGATCGGCGGCATGGGCTCGATCCTCGGGGCGATCGTCACCGGTTTCGGCCTCGGTCTGATCGAGGGCCTCACGAAAGTGTTCTATCCCGAGGCGTCGGCTACGGTTATCTTCATCATCATGGCCATCGTGCTCCTCATCAAGCCGGCGGGCCTGTTCGGGAGGGCTGCCTGATGGCCCAAACTACTCCGGCCGTAAAGAGCCGGCCCAAAAAGCTTCTATTATCCTACCGCAGGGCTGACTCGGCAGCGATATGCGGAAGAATTTTTGATAAATTGCAATCCTATTACGGCTCAGAATCCATTTTCATGGATATCGATAGTATTCCATTTGGCGCAGACTTCCATGATCAACTAAAAAGAGAGGTAGAAAATAGCGACATTGTACTTGCCATTATCGGCCCACATTGGTTGGGAGACGGTCGCATAAACGATAAAGACGATTTTGTCCGAATCGAGCTTGAGACTGCGCTTCAACGGAAACTGCATTTGATTCCGGTTCTGGTCGATGGGGCCGCAATGCCCAAACCAGACCAATTGCCTGAAGAATTGAAGCCGCTTTCTCGTCGCAACGCTGCAACGGTCGAGTCCGGCCGCGACTTTCACAGTCATATGGAACGCCTGATCCGTTCCATGGATCGTTTGCTTGAGAGTTCTGGTTCACCGCAAGCCGGATTGAATCCGCAGCAGCCCTCCGCCTTCAAGGCTTCCGCTTCTGCCGACGCTGTTCAGCCAGAAGTGAAGGCGGAGATTATACCTCAAAGGCCAGCATCGGCCCCTGCATTCCGAAGTGCACCAGCATCGATCGGTGCCATCTCACCGGAGCCAGTCACCAGAGAAAATACAATTCCGCCGATGCAAATGCGCGGCGTCGATCAGTCGGCGGCGACACAGCAAAGAGCGCCTAGCCCTTCACCGCCGGCAGCCAGGAAAGAAGCCGGGCTACTCGTAAAGGAGCCTGATGGAGATGTGCTCCGCGCGCCTACCAAGAGGGTAAACTCGGAAGCCCTGCACCGCTCGATCTTCATCGCGCTCGCGGCGGCGCTCGTGGTCGCGCCCTTCGCGGTCTATCCCGTGTTCCTGATGAAGGTGCTGTGCTTCGCGCTGTTCGCGCTCGCCTTCAACCTGCTCCTCGGCTACGGCGGGCTTCTGTCCTTCGGCCATGCGGCTTATTTCGGCATGGCGAGCTACGTCGCGGCCTACACGGCGAAACACTGGGGACTGACCCCCGAGCTCGCGATCCTGCTCGGCACGGTGGTCGCGGGGCTGCTCGGGGCGGCGTTCGGCGCGCTCGCGATCCGGCGCCAGGGCATCTATTTCGCCATGATCACGCTGGCGCTCGCCCAGATGGTGTTCTTCTTCTCGCTCCAGACGCCGCGCTTCACCGGCGGCGAGGACGGCATCCAGGCGGTGCCGCGGGGCAAGCTGTTCGGGCTGATCAGCCTCGCCGACGACCGGGTGCTCTACTTCGTGGTCGCCGCCATCTTCTTCGGCGGTTTGCTGCTGATCTACCGGATCATCCACTCGCCGTTCGGCCAGGTGCTCAAGTCGATCCGCGACAACGAGCCCCGCGCGATCTCCCTCGGCTACCGCACCACGCAATACAAGCTCGCGGTGTTCGTCCTCTCGACGACGCTCGCCGGTCTTGCCGGCGCCACGAAGGCGATCGTCTTCCAGCTCGCCTCATTGACCGACGTGAACTGGCCCATGTCGGGCGAGGTCGTGCTGATGACCCTCGTCGGCGGCATGGGCACGGTGTTCGGGCCGATCGCCGGCGCCGCCGTGATCATCGCCATGGAGAACTACCTCGCCCATCTCGGGTCCTGGGTCCTGGTCGTCCAGGGCGTGATCTTCGTCGCCTGCGTGCTCCTGTTCCGCGAGGGCATCGTCGGCGTCATCGGCAAGCGCATCCGGCAGCCGCTCTGATCGCCTCCCCGAGGAGGCGTTCATCTGACCGGCGATCTCTTCACGAAGCGGTCGTCGAAGGTCTTCGCCAGGTCCACGCTCGCGTTCTGCATCTCCGGATCGAGCGCCTTGAGCATGTCGAGGACGCTGCGGCGGCCCTCGGGCGACACGATTGCGTCGCGGGAGTAGCTCTCGAGGGACTTGCGCACCGCCGCAACATAGAGCGGTCGGTCGCCGAGGTGGTACTCGGGCGGGACCGTGTCGGCGACCTCCTCGGGAGAGGCCTCCCGCAGCCATTTCAGCGCCTTAAGGAAGGCGTTGACGAGGCGCTGCGTCGTCTCCGGATTCTTCTCCACGAACTCGCGGCGCATGTAGAGGGTGGCGGCCGGGTTCGAGCCGCCGAACAGCGCCCGGGTGCCGGCTTCCGTGCGGGTGTCGACGAGGGGCACGATCGCGCCCTCCTGCTCGAGCTTCGAGATCACCGGCTCGGTGTTCGAGATGACGTCGATCTCGCCGCGCTGGACCGCCGCGACGGCGCTCGCCGTCGCGCCCACCCCGATGAAGGCCGCGTCCGACGCCTTGAGACCCGCCTTGGCCATGGCGTAGAGCGGGATGAGGTAGGTTGACGACCCCGGCGCCGTGACGCCGATCTTCCGGCCCTTGAAGTCGGCCGCGGACTTGATCTGGCCGGCGAGCTCCTTCCTCACCGCGACCGTGATCGAGGGGAAGCGCCCGAGCTCGGCGACGCCGACGATGTCCTGCCCCTTCGCCTGCATGCGCACGACGTGCTCGTAGGCGCCGGTGACGACGTCGGCCGAGCCGCCGATGAGCGACTGCAGCGCCCGCGCGCCGCCCGCGAAGTCGGTGATCTCGACCTCGAGGCCCTCCTCCCTGAAGAAGCCCTTCCGCTCGGCAATGGTGAGCGGCAGGTAGTACAATGCGGGCTTGCCGCCGACGCCGAGCACGAGCTTCGGCTTCTCCGGCGCCGCGCCTTGCGCGAGCGCCGCGCCGGCCGCGAAGACCGCGAGGACCGCGAGCCCAACCCTCTTCAACGCCGTCATTTTTGTCTTCCCTCCCTCTGCATGGGTGGCCCGGAGCCCTCGATGGCACCGATCGGGCCGGGCGTCGAGCCCGCCCGTCCAGGGCGGTCCCGCGTCAAGGTTGACGGACCGCCGCCCTGGCACATGAGACGCGTCCATTGTAAGATTCGCTCACTCTTTGTGAACCCGCCGGGCGCATGATCGAGCGTTCGCGGGTGTATGGCTTGGCGATCCGACAAGAAGCGGATAGTCGGACGGATGGGACCCATCGGGACATGACGCGCAAATACTTCGGCACCGACGGGATCAGGGGCCGCGCCAACGGGGTGATCACGCCGGAGCTGGCGCTCAGGGTCGGGCAGGCGGCCGGGCTTCTCTTCCAGCGCGGCGATCATCGCCACCGGGTCGTGATCGGCAAGGACACGCGCCTGTCCGGCTACATGATCGAATCGGCCCTCCAGGCCGGGTTCACCTCGGTCGGCATGGACGTGCTGCTCCTCGGCCCGATGCCGACGCCGGCCGTCGCCATGCTGACCCGCTCCATGCGGGCGGACCTCGGGGTGATGATCTCGGCCTCGCACAATCCGTTCGAGGATAACGGCATCAAGCTGTTCGGGCCGGACGGCTTCAAGATGTCGGACGATGTCGAGCGCCAGATCGAGGCTCTGCTCGATTCCGACATCTCGGCGAAGCTCGCCCGCTCGGACAAGCTCGGGCGGGCGAAGCGCATCGAGGGCGTGCACGCCCGCTACACCGAGTTCGCGAAGCGGACGCTGCCGCGCCAGCTCGACCTCGAGGGCATGCGCGTCGTGGTCGACTGCGCCAACGGCGCCGCCTACCGGGTCGCGCCCGAGACCCTGTGGGAGCTCGGCGCCGAGGTCTTCCCGATCGGGGTCGAGCCCGACGGCTTCAACATCAACCGCGACGTCGGCTCGACGGCGCCCGAGGCGGTCGTGCGCAAGGTGAGGGAGCTGCGCGCCGACATCGGCATCGCCCTCGACGGCGACGCCGACCGGGTGCTGATCGTCGACGAGAAGGGCAGGGTGGTCGACGGCGACCAGCTCATGGCGGTCGTCGCCCGCTCGTGGAGCGAGGACGGGCGCCTCGCAAAGCCCGGCGTGGTCGCGACCATCATGTCGAACCTCGGCCTCGAGCGCTTTCTTTCCGGCCTCGGGCTGACGCTCGCCCGCACCGCGGTCGGCGACCGCTACGTGCTCGAGTACATGCGCGAGCACGGCTACAACCTCGGCGGCGAGCAGTCCGGCCACATCATCCTGTCGGACTACACCACCACCGGCGACGGGCTGCTTGCGGCGCTGCAGCTCCTCACGGTCGTGAAGCGCCTCGGCCGGCCGGTGAGCGAGGTCTGCCACTGCTTCGAGCCGCTGCCGCAGGTCCTGAAGAACGTGCGCTACCGCAACGGCCAGCCGCTGCAGCAGGACACGGTCGTGACCGCGATCGAATCGGCGCGCCGGCGGCTCGGAGCCGAGGGGCGCCTCGTGATCCGCCCCTCCGGCACCGAGCCGGTGATTCGGGTCATGGGCGAGGGCGACGACCGCGACCTCGTCGTGCAGGTCGTGGACGACGTGGTCGACGCCCTGTCGCGCGCGGCGGCCTGAGCCTGCCTTTTCCTCCCAAGTGCTTGTCGCGGCTGCCGAAAAGCAGACGGGCAGCGGCGCCCTTTAAGCGAAAATCAGGGTTAAGGCTTAAGGTTAAACTCCCTTTAACGTCTGTCTGAGACGATCCCTTCGTTGTCGTCATCTGCGGGGCTGTCCGGCCCGCGCAAACGAAGGGACCCTGTCATGGGCAGCTTCAAGTCACTCGCTCTGGCGGGCGTTTTAGCGGTCGCTTCGTCCGCATCCGCGCTCGCGGCCGATCTTCTTCCGCCTCCCCCGCCCATGCCGTACCAGCCGGCGCCGGATTTCGGCGGCTGGTACCTGCGCGGCGACGTCGGCGTCAGCTCCTACAACCGCGGCAAGTTCTCGAGCCCCGATCAGCCGCCGGCCGTCTTCTACGGCGAGGACCTCGGCGCCGGCGCCTTCGCCGGGGTCGGCGTCGGCTACCAGTTCAACGGCTGGCTGCGCGCCGACGTGACCGGCGAGTACCGCTTCTCCAAGGGCTTCAAGGTCTTCGACAAGGTGAGCTTCCCGAGCGGGACGGTGATCAACGAGACCACCCAGGGCGACTTCACCTCCGGCGTGTTCCTGCTCAACGGCTACGTCGACTTCGGCACCTGGTACGGCATCACGCCGTTCATCGGCGCCGGCGTCGGCTTCGCCCACAACATGCTGTCGGGCTTCTCGGACCAGAGCATCGTCCTGACGCCGGATCCGGTGACCGGCGTCACCGTCGCGAGCCCCTCCGGCGGCTGGCTCGGCAACGGCAACAAGAACCACCTCGCCTGGGCGCTCTATGCCGGCCTCGGCTACAGCGTGACGCCGAACCTGAAGCTCGAGATGGGCTACCGCTACCTCAACCTCGGCGAGGCCGTCACCGGTCCGCTGAACTGCTTCTGCGGCTCGACCTTCTCGGCCCTCAAGGTCAAGGACCTCGATTCGCACGACATCAAGATCGGCTTCCGCTACATGCTCGCGGCTCCGCCGCCGCCGGCTTTCGAGGCGCCGATCGTCCGCAAGTACTGAGCGGCTCCTTCCCACCCGGTGCGGCGCGGGATCGCTCCCGCGCCGCTTCTTTTTTGGGCCGGACTCCGCGCGAGCCGGCCACGATCGAGAATTCGTTAAGGTTAAGCGCGGCTTAACCTGTCTTCCCCATCCTCGAATCGCCGGCAATCCCGCCGCCGGGATCGAGTCGTCCGGCCGATCCCGCCTCATCCGTTCGCGTCAAAGAGGAAGCTGTCATGCGCAGGCTGACGATTGTTTGTTCCGTTGCCGTGCTGGGGCTCTCCGCGCCGGCGACCGCCGCCGACATGCCGCCGCCGCCTTACGAGCCGGCAGCGCCGGAGGGCGACCTCGGCATCGGCTGGTACCTGCGCGGCGACCTCGGATACGTCGGCTATGCCGCGCCGAACGATCAGCCCTACGGCGTGCCCGTCCCGCCGCTCGACAACGAGCGCCTCGGCAACACCTGGTCGGTCGGAGGCGGCGTCGGATACAAGGTCAACGGCTGGTTCCGGGCCGACGCGACCCTCGACTACCGCGGCGACTCCCGCTTCCGGGCGACGAGCTCGCGCACGAACTACGTCGAGGGCTTTTCGACCGACCGCGGCGAGCTCCAGTCCACGACGCTCATGCTCAACGGCTACATCGATCTCGGCACGTGGTCCGGCGTCACCCCTTACGTCGGCGCCGGCATCGGCGTCGCCCGGAACGAGTTCCACAAGTACAGCGGCACGGTCACCTGCCTGCTCCCGACCTGCGGCGACACCAGCGGCGCGACCTATCCGCTCGGGCCCCAGGCGCCGACCTTCATCCCGGCGCGCACGACCCACGAGCTCGCCTGGGCCCTCATGGCGGGCGCCGCCGTCGACGTGGCGCCCGGCCTCAAGGTCGACGTCGGCTACCGCTACGTGAACATCGGCCAGCCGCACACCAAGCTCGATTCGTTCGGCGTCGGCACGAAGCTGAAGGACCAGGAGGCGCACGAGGTCCGGCTCGGACTGCGCTGGGCCTTCGGCGGCGCCGGCTTTCCGGCGGCCGAGCCGATCACGGCGAAGTACTGAGCATCCCGGGGCCGCCGCGGCGGCTCGTTCCGGTCCGCGCGGGCGGCGGCGCGGCAATGGAAAATTAAGCCTAACGAATCATTATCGGCGAAGCAGGCCATCCGACCGTCTCACGCAGCCTGCCCGGTGGAGCAAGAGAGAGATGCGCGTTCTCGGGGCGACGATCGTCACGGCCTTGCTGACCCAGGCGGCCTACGCCGCGGACTACGACTACGGCCCCTTGCGCGGCAGCCAGTACGCGCCGCCGGCCGTCGCGCCGGTCGCGATGTGGGAAGGCGCCTACTTCGGCGCGACCGCCGGGATCTCGCAGGGGAACTTCGAGTTCGGGAAGTCCCTCCGGAACTCGATCGCGGGCCTCCTGCGCAACACGGTGCTGGAGAACGAGTTCGCGATCTCGAACCTCCTCGGCATGCCGTCCGACGACGCGCGAGGGAGCTCGTTCGGCGCCTTCGCGGGCTACAACTGGCAGGTCGACGAGATCGTGTTCGGCATCGAGGTGGACTACACCCGGGCGAGCCTGAAGGGCTCCTCGGCGGACGCCATCGGGCGCAGCTTCGTCACCTCGGACGGCTACTGGAACGAAGCCTACCTCAACGGGGCGGCCTCGACGCACCTCAGGGACTTCGGGACGCTGCGGGCGCGCTTCGGCTATGCCATGGGCTCGTTCCTGCCCTTCGTGACCGGCGGCCTCGCGGTCGGCCGGGCCGAGGTCGCGAGCACCGCCGCGGTCCAGATCGCCGGCTACCATCAGGCGGCGCTCGCCGCCGCGGTTCAGCAGTTCCTGCAGACGGGCTTCAAGGCCCCGATCCCGGCCTACGGCTATGTCTCGTTCAATCCTCTGACGCTCCAGCGCACGCTGGCGGCGCCGGTCGTGGTCGGGGTCGCCACCACGGAGAAATACGCCGTCGGGGTGTCGGGCGGGGCGGGCGTGGACTGGCAGGTGCTGCCGAACCTGTTCCTGCGCGGCGAGTACCAGTACATCAACTTCGGGTCGTTCAAGGACCACAAGGCCTACGTCAACACCGTCCGGGCCGCCGCGGCGCTCAAGTTCTAGGGCGTGGACGCCCGGCGCGGCCGTTCAAGTCTCAGGACGGCCCACGGTCACGCATGCGGATTCGCGTGCAAAGCCAACGTCACTCCGCCGGATGGGCGTGTGTCCCGCCCCGCTTCTCCTCGCCCTCGCGCAGGCGGTCGAGGAGCTCGGCGGTGTAGTTCGCGGGCCGGGTGTAGCCGCCGATGAGGACGTAGAGCGAGGGCACGACGAGGGTCGTGAGCAGCGTCGAGAGCGCGACGCCGCCGACGATGACCCAGCCGATCGCGTTGCGGGCCTCGGCGCCGGCGCCGGTCGACCAGGCGAGGGGGAGCGCGCCGCCCATGGTGGCGATCGAGGTCATGAGGATCGGGCGCAGGCGCTGGACCGAGGACTGGATGACGGCCTCGCGGGTCTTGAGGCCGCGCTCGCGCAGCTGGTTCGCGAACTCGACGATGAGGATGCCGTTCTTGGTCATGAGCCCGACCAAGAGAATCATGCCGATCTGGCTGTAGATGTTGAGCGACTGCCCGGTGAGCCACAGCGCCAGAAGGCCGCCGGTCACGGCGAGCGGCACGGTCAGCATGACGATGAGTGGGTTGATCCAGCTCTCGAACTGTCCGGCGAGCACCAGGAACACCACGATGAGGGCGAGGCCGAAGGTGACGTAGATCGCGCTCGATGCGTCCTTGAACTCCTTCGACTGGCCCTGGTAGCCGATGCGCACCTCGGGCGGCAGCTCCTCCCGGACAATACGCTCGAGCGCGTCGAGGCCCTGGCCGATCGACTGGCCCGGCGCGACCGAGCCCTGGATGGTGATCGAGCGCAGGCGGTCGAAGCGGTTGAGGTTCTGCGGCGCCGCGGTCTCGCGCAGCGAGACGAAGGACGAGAGCGGCACGAGGTCGCCGGGGGCCGAGCGGATGAAGACGTTCGAGAGGTCGTTCGGCGCAGCGCGGTCCTGTGCGCGGGCCCGCATGATGACGTAGTACTCCTCGCCCTTCGAGGCGAAGCTCGAGATCTGCTTCTCGCCGAACATCAGCTCGAGGGTCTTGCCGATGTCCTCAATGGCAACGCCGAGGTCGGCGGCGCGGGCGCGGTCGATCGCGACGCGCAGGTCCGGCTGGTTCTCCTTGTAGTCGGAGTCGAGGTTGACGAAGAGCCCGGTTTCCTGGGCCTTGGCGAGCACCCGGTCCCGCCAGTCGCGCAGGGTCGGGTAGTCCGGGCCGCCGAGCACGAACTGGATCTGCTGCTGGAAGCCGCGCTGGCCGAGCGACGGCGGATTGATCGGGAAGGCGCGGGCGCCGGGGAAGTTCGAGACTGTCCCGAACAGCTCCTTGACGATGTCCTGCTGCTTCACCGTGCGCTGGTCCCAGGGAATGAGACGGACGATGACGAGCCCGGCGTTGACGGGCTGCGGCCGGATGAAGCCCGGCGCCACGATGCTCAGCATGCTGGAGACGACGCCGCGCGAGCGCAGCGGCTCGAGCGCCTGCTCGACCTCCTTGATCCGCTCGCGGGTGTACTCGATGCTCGAGCCTTCGGGCGCGTTGATCGGAATGATGACGAAGCCGCGGTCCTCGATCGGCGCGAACTCCTTCGGCAGCGCCTGGAACAGGTTCACGGCCGCGAACGAGACCACGGCGCCGATGGCGAGGATCACGAGCGGGATGTTGAGCGCCCGCGACAGGATCCAGCGGTAGCCGTTGATCATGCCCTCGAACACCGGCTCGGTGAGGCGGTGGATCGGCCCGTGCGCCGGCACCATCAGCTTCGAGCACATCATCGGGGTGAGGGTGCGGGCGACGACGCCGGAGAAGAAGATCGCCGCCGCGAGCTGGATCGCGAACTCGCGGAACAGCCGCCCGGTGTTGCCGGTCATGAAGGCGAGGGGCACGAACACCGCCATCAGGGTGCAGGTCGTGGCGATGACCGCAAACCCGATCTCGCGCGCGCCGTCGAAGGAGGCGAGCAGCGGCGGCTCGCCGTGCTCGATGCGGCGGTGGATGTTCTCGATCTCGACGATCGCGTCGTCGACCACGATGCCGATGGCGAGTACGATGGCGAGCAGCGTCAGGACGTTGATCGAGGCGCCGAAGAACGCCACCACCATGAACGAGGCGATCACCGAGACCGGGATCGCGACCATCGCGACGATGGTCGAGCGCCAGTCGCGCAGGAACACCAGGATGACGAGGATGACGAGGCCGATGCCCTCGATCAACGTTCGCAGCACTCCGTTGATCGAGGCGCGGATGAAGCTCGACTCGTCGTACATGATCTGCGTCTCGGTGCCCGGCGGCAGGGCGCCCTTCAGCTTCTCGAGCTCGGCCCGGACGCCATCGGCGACGGTGAGCGTGTTGGCGGTCGACTGGCGCACGATGCCGAGACCGAGGGCGACGTTGCCGTCCTTGTAGAACTCGAAGCGGTCGTCCTCCGGCCCGACCTCGACCTTCGCGACCTCGCCGAGACGCACGAGGTAGCCGTTCCGGTTCGAGACCACGACCTTCTCGAACTCCTCGGGGCTCGCGAGCCGCGAGTCCGCCTTGACGGTGAGCTCGCGCTTCGTCGAGGCGATGAGCCCGCCCGGCAGCTCGACGTTCTGCTTTTTGATCGCGGTCTCGACGTCGAGGGCGGTCAGCCCACGCGCCGCGAGCGCGGTGCGGTCGATCCAGACCCGCATGGCGTAGCGCCGCTCGCCACCGATGTAGACCGTCGCGACGCCCGGCACCGTCGCGAGGCGGTCAACGTAGACGCGCTTCAGGAACTCGGTCAGCTCGAGGGCGTCGAGGGTCGAGGAGGTGACGCCGATCCACATGATCGCGGCGGCGTTCGAATCAACCTTGCGCACGACCGGCAGGTCGACGCCCTCGGGCAGGCGCGCCATGATGCGGGCGACCCGGTCGCGCACGTCGGCGGCGGCGGCGTCGGGGTCACGCCCGACCCAGAACTCGATCGTCACCGCGGAGCGCTCGTTCTGGCTGAACGATGTGATCTGGCGGATGCCCTCGAGCCCGGCGACCGAGCCCTCGATCAGCTCGGTCACCCGGCTCTCGATGACCTCGTTCGCGGCGCCCTTGTAGGTGGTGTTGACCGAGACGATTGGCGGGTCGACCTGCGGATACTCGCGCACCGCGAGCTGCTGCAGGCAGGACAGGCCGCCGACCATCAGCAGCAGGCTCACGACGACCGAGAACACCGGCCGGCGGATGAAGAGATCGGAAACCTGCATCGGGCCTTCCTGGCTGGCCTACGCGGCGCGTCGAGAACTCGTGCGGAGCGTCAGCTGCGGCGCTCGGCGGCGGCGGCGCCCAGCGCCGGCTGGGGCTTGGCGAGCGCCGGCGTCGGTTTCGGCGCGGCTGGCGCTGCGGTCGGGGCTTCCGCGCTGATCGGCTTCGGCGGCGCCGCCGCCTCCGCGGCCGGGGCGACCTCGGCGCTGATCGGTTTCGGATCGACAGCGAGGCCCGGGCGCACGCGCTGGACGCCGCGCACCACGATGGTCTCGCCGGCCTTGAGGCCGTCGACGATCTCGACCCGGCCCTCCTGGCGCTGGCCGATGCGCACGACCCGGCGCTCCACCAGGTTGTCCTTCACGACGTAGATGAGGTGGCGCAGGCCCTCGCCGACGATCGCCTCCTCGGGAACCACCACGGCGTCGTTCTTCACCGTGACCTCGAGGGCGACGGAGAGGAACATGCCGGGCTTCAGCGCCTCGTCGGGGTTGTCGAACTCGGCGGTGAGGCGCACCGAGCGGGTCACGGGATCGACCCGCGGGTCGATGAGCGCGACCTTGCCCTCGAAGCTGCGCTGCCCGAAGGCGGCCGAGATCGCCCGCACCGTTTGGCCGATCTTCAGGCTGTCGAGGACGTTCTCGGGCACGGCGAAGTCGAGGCGCACGCGCGAGAGGTCGTCGAGGGTCGTGATCCGCATGCCCGGCGAGACGTAGGCTCCGACCGAGACCGAGCGGCTGCCGAGCCGGCCGGCGAAGGGCGCGCGCACGATCAGGTCCTCGAGGCGGGCCTCGGCGCCCTTGCGCCGCGCCTCCGCCGAGGCGATTGCGCTCTCCAGGGTCTTGACCTGGGCGGTGAGGTCGTCGACCTGCGCTCCGGTGCCGGCGCCGGTGCGGCTGAGCGCGACGGCGCGGTCGAGGCGCAGTTTCATCTCGTCGCGCTGGGCGGTGGCGCGGCGGGTCTCGGCCTTGGCCTGCTCGATGTCGGCGCGGCGCTCGTCGGAGTCGAGCCGCAGCAGCACGTCGCCGAGCTTGACCTTCTGGCCTTCCTGGAAGCTGATCTCCTCCACGATGCCGGAGCCCTTCACCGTGACGGTGATCGACTCGTAGGCCCGCACCGTGCCAACCGCGTCGCGCACCTCGACGATACGCCCGGTCCGGACCGTGTCGACGTCGACGACGGTGGGGGGCGCCTTTGGGGCCGCGCTCGCGGCCTGGCCGGTCCCCGAGAAGCGGGCCACGTAGTCGCCGACGACGGGCAGGCCCGCCAGCGTCCCGTTCTTGTAGGCGACCCACCCGCCGTAGCCGGCTCCCCCGAGCACGGCCATGACGGCGAGCTGTCCGTACCAGCGCATGCCCGCGTCCTCGACCCTTGGTTGTCTGCTTGGGCTCTCCCTAGCCCTTCGGGCCGGGGAGAAACAGTGCTTGTATAACACATTCTTAATTTTCGGCATCGCGACTTCAAGCGACACGCGTGCCGTGCGCCGCAGCGAAACCTTGACCGCTTTAGGGCCCCTCCGGCATAAGCGGCGGCGGGACACCCCTCCCCACCGAGGGGCGCCCATCTGGAAGGATGGACCGACATGGCAACGCCGCCCGCCGCGCGCCCCCGCGCGCCTTTCTTCTCGTCCGGACCCTGCGCCAAGCGCCCGGGCTGGAGCCTCCAAAACCTCAAGGTCGACACGCTCGGCCGCTCGCATCGGGCGAAGCTCGGCAAGGCGCGCCTGAAGCGCGCCATCGACCTCACCCGCGAGGTGCTGGAGGTTCCGGCGGATTACCGCATCGGCATCGTGCCGGCCTCCGACACCGGCGCCGTCGAGATGGCGCTGTGGTCGATGCTCGGCGCCCGTCCCGTCGAGATGCTGGCCTGGGAGAGTTTCGGGGAAGGTTGGGTGACGGATGTCGCCAAGCAGCTGAAGCTGAAGGACGCGCGGGTCATCAAGGCGCCCTACGGCGCGTTGCCGGACCTCTCGCAGGTCGACACCCGGACCCGCGACGTGGTCTTTACCTGGAACGGCACCACCTCCGGCGTGCGCGTCCCCGACGCCGGCTGGATCGCCGCCGACCGGGAAGGGCTCACGATCTGCGACGCGACCTCGGCGGCCTTCGCTCAAGCGCTCGACTGGGGAAAGCTCGACGTCGTCACCTTCTCCTGGCAGAAGGTCCTGGGCGGCGAGGCCGCGCACGGGATGCTCGTCCTCTCGCCCCGCGCCGTCGCGCGGCTCGAAAGCTACACGCCGCCCTGGCCGCTCCCCAAGATCTTCCGCATGACCAAGGGCGGCAAGCTCGTCGAGGGCATCTTCGAGGGCGAGACCATCAACACGCCCTCCATGCTCTGCGTCGAGGACTACATCGACGCCCTTGAATGGGCGAAGGGCCTCGGCGGCCTTCCCGCGCTCGTCGCCAAGGCGGACGCGAACGCGAAGGTCGTCCTCGACTGGGCCGAGCGTACCCCGTGGGTCGCAAACCTCGCCCGCGACCCCACGACCGCCTCGAACACGAGCGTCTGCCTCGTCATCGCCGACCCCGACGTGCTGGCGAAGGGCGAAGGCGCCGTGACGGCATTGGCCAAGGGCATCGCCGCGACCCTCGAGAAGGAAGGCGTCGCCTTCGACATCGGCGCCTACCGCGACGCCCCGCCCGGCCTGCGCATCTGGTGCGGCGCGACCGTCGAGCGCTCCGACCTCGAGGCCCTCACCCCCTGGCTCGACTGGGCCTTCGCCCAGGAGAAGGCGAAGCTCGCCAGGGCGGCTTGAGGCCGACGCACGTCATCCCGGACGCGCGTAAGCGCGATCCGGGATCTCCATCCAGCCAGACTCCCGCAAAAATCCCGGCTCTCCGCGCTCCGCGCTTCGGCCGGGATGACGTCATAGGTGCAAGAATGCCCACCCCCCGCGTCCTCATCTCCGACGCCCTCTCTCCCGCCGCCGTGCAGATCTTCAAGGATCGCGGCGTCGCGGTCGACTTCGAGCCGGACCTCGGCAAGGACAAGGACAAGCTCGCGGCTGTGATCGGCAGCTACGACGGCCTCGCGATCCGCTCGGCCACCAAGGTCACGGCGAAGATCCTCGAGAACGCGAAGAACCTGAAGGTGGTCGGCCGCGCCGGCATCGGCGTCGACAACGTCGACATCCCGGCCGCGACCCAGAGGGGCGTGATCGTCATGAACACGCCCTTCGGCAACTCGATCACCACCGCCGAGCACGCCATCGCCATGATGTTCGCGCTCGCGCGCCAGATCCCGCAGGCAGATGCCTCGACCCAAGGCGGCAAGTGGGAGAAGAACCGCTTCATGGGCGTCGAGCTCACCGGCAAGACCCTCGGCGTGATCGGCTGCGGCAACATCGGCTCGATCGTGGCGAGCCGCGGCATCGGCCTGCACATGCGGGTGATCGCCTTCGACCCGTTCCTCTCGCCGGAGCGCGCGCAGGAGCTCGGCGTCGAAAAGGTCGAGCTCGACGCGCTCCTGCGCCGCGCCGACGTCATCACCCTGCACACGCCGCTCACCGAGAAGACGAAGAACATCCTCTCGGCCGAGGCGATCGCGAAGATGAAGAGGGGTGTGCGGATCGTCAACTGCGCCCGCGGCGGGCTCGTCGACGAGGCGGCGCTGCGCCGTGCCCTCGACGAGGGCCACGTCGCCGGCGCCGCCTTCGACGTGTTCACGGCCGAGCCCGCGACGCAGAACCCGCTCTTCGGCCACCCGAACGTCGTCTGCACGCCGCACCTCGGCGCCGCCACCACCGAGGCGCAGGAGAACGTCGCGCTACAGATCGCCGAGCAGATGTCCGACTACCTCCTCCAGGGCGCGATCCAGAACGCCGTCAACTTCCCCTCGATCACGGCCGAGGAGGCGCCGCGGCTCAAGCCCTTCGTGGCGCTCGCGGAAAAGCTCGGGTCGTTCCTCGGCCAGCTCACCGAGGCGCCGATCCGGGGCGTCCGCATCGAGTACGAGGGCGCGGTCGCGCAGATGAACACGCGCGCGCTCACCTCCGCCGCCGTCACCGGCGTGCTGCGCCCGTTCCTGCAGGACATCAACATGGTGTCGGCGCCGGTCGTCGCCCGCGAGCGCGGCATCACCATCGAGGAGGTCAAGCGCGAGAACGCGGCCCGCGATTACGAGAGCTTCGTGCGCATCGTCGTCGATGCCGAGGACATGCCGCGCCACGCCGGCGGCACCGTGTTCCAGGACGGCAAGCCGCGGGTCACCGAGATCCGCCACATCGCCATCGACGCCGAGTTCGCGCCGCACATGATCTACGTGCGCAACGCCGACAAGCCGGGCTTCATCGGCGCCTTCGGCTCGCTCCTGGGCCAGGCCGGCGTCAACATCGCGACCTTCGCGCTCGGCCGCGACCGGCAGGGCGGTGACGCGATCTGCTTCGTCGCCGTCGACGAGCCGGTCTCGCCCGAGCTGCTGCGGCAGATCGAGGCGATCCCGCAGGTGAAGCGGGCCAGAGCGGTGCGGTTCTGAACAACCCTTGCCATTCCGGCGGGGCCGAAGGCCTGAACCCGGAATGGCAGAGAGCGGGGATGACAGCGGAGGCCTCGGGTCGGCTATGCTCCGTCGATGCTCATCGCCCTCCTGACCGACATCCACGGCAACCGCGAGGCGCTCGACGCCTGCCTCGACCATGCCCGGAGGATGCGGGCGGAGCGGTTCGTGTTCCTCGGCGACTACGTCGGCTACGGCGCGGACCCTTCCTATGTGGTCGATACCGTCGCCGGCATGGTCGAGGACGGGGCAGCGGCGCTCCTCGGCAACCACGACGAGGCGGTCTTCAAGCCGTCGCCGCACATGAACCCGCTCGCGACCGCCGCCATCGACTGGACGCGGGACCAGCTCGATGCGACGCAGGGCGCGTTCCTGCGCGGGCGACCCCTGACGCTCGAGGAAGGCGAGCGCCTGTTCGTGCACGCGAGCGCCTATGCCCCGGGAGCCTGGCTCTACGTCACGGACCGGCGCGAGGCCGAGCGCAGCATGATGGCGACGGCGGCGCGCGCGACCTTCTGCGGCCACGTCCACGTGCCGGCGGTCTTCCACATGGCGCCGGGACGGCCCGCGTCGCACCACTGCCCGGTGCCGGACTCCGGCATCCCGCTCCTGCCGAACCGGCGCTGGCTCGCCGTGATCGGCGCCGTCGGCCAGCCCCGGGACGGCGATCCCGCCGCCTGCTACGCGCTCCTCCATCACGAGCGGAGCACACTCACCTACGTCCGCGTCCCCTACGACATCGACACGGCCGCCGAGAAGATTCTTCGGGCCGGCCTGCCGCCGCCGCTCGCCATGCGGCTCTACCGGGGGCACTGATGGCGCGGCACTACCGGCCCGGCGATGTGGTCGACGGCTTCACCCTTGAAGAGCGGATGCACCAGGGCGGCATGGCCAACCTCTGGCGGGTGACGCATCCGCAGCACACGTTGCCCATGCTCATGAAGATGCCCATCGTCGAGTGGGGCGAGGGGCCGGGCGCCATCGTCGGCTTCGAGGTCGAGCAGATGATCCTGCCGCGCCTTTCGGGCCCGCACGTGCCGCGCTTCGTCGCCGCCGCCGATTTTTCCGAGCAGGCCTACATCGTCATGGAGCTGATCCCGGGCGGCTCGCTCCTGCATTTAATCGAGAAGGCACCGCTCGACCCGGCCCATGTGGCCGGGATCGGGGCCAAGGTCGCGGCGGCGCTGCACGACCTGCACCGCCAGCACGTCATCCATTTCGACATCAAGCCGGACAACATCCTCATGCGCGAGAGCGGCGAGGCGGTGCTCGTCGACTTCGGCCTCTCCCGCCACGACCAGCTCCCGGACCTCCTCGCCGAGGAGTTCCGCCTGCCGGTCGGCACCGCGCCCTACATCTCGCCCGAGCAGGTCCTCGGCAACCGCACCGATCCGCGGAGCGACCTCTTCTCGCTCGGCGCCATGCTCTACCTCTTCGCGACCGGCGAGCGCCCGTTCGGCAACCCGCAAGGGTCACGGGCGCTGCGCCGCCGGCTCTGGCGCGACCCGAAGCCGCCGCGGGCGATCCGGAGGGACGTCCCGCCGTGGCTCCAGGAGGCGATCCTGCGCTGCCTCGAGATCGATCCCGAGAGGCGCCACGCGACCGCCGGCCAACTCGCCTTCGACCTCTCGCACCCCGACCAGGTGGTGCTGACCGAGCGGGCGCATCGAGCGAGCCGCGCCCCGCTCGGGACCGCCGTGAAGCGCTGGTTCGCGACGCAGCTTGCGCGTCCCGCGGAGCCGCGCGCGGTCGCCGGCCACCTCGCGGCGGCGCCGATCGTCATGGCGGCGGTCGATCTCTCCCCCGAGATGCACGAGTTGGCCGAGGCGCTGCGCACCATCGTGCGCCGCATCCTCGAGATCGAGCCGAAAGCGCGGCTTGCCTGCGTCAACGTGCTGAAGGTGCCCCGCGTCGGCATCGACTTCGGCGAGGACGCCGAGGGCCGGAACCTGCACGTGCGCCGCCTCGTCGCGCTGAAGCACTGGGCGCGTCCCTTAGGCCTCGCCGAGGGCCGCGTCACCTACACGGTGCTGCAGTCGCCCGATCCGGCCGACGCCCTCCTCGACTACGCCCACCAGGCGAGCGTCGACCACATCGTCATTGGGGCCCGCGCCTCCTCGGCGATGCGCCGCTACCTCGGCAGCGTCTCCTCGCAGGTCGTCGCCGAGGCGCCTTGCAACGTCACCGTGGTGCGGACAAGGGCGGCCGACCCTCTCTCGGAGGACGAGGGCGCCCCGTTGGATTAACGCCGGTAGCGGCGACCCCAGGCGGGCGCCCAGGGCGGCGGGCCGCCGCGGCGCACCTTCTTGCCGTGCCAGCCCTTGCCGCCTTTCTTGGCGTAGGCGACGGCGTGATCGGCCAAGGTTTGGGCCTCGATCTGGACGTCGGGCGCGGCGGGCGCGGCGCGCACGGCCGGCGCGGCGGCGAGCAGGAAGGCGGCTGCGGCCGCCGTGAACAGGTGGCGCATGGGTCCACTCCTCGGATGCGACCCCCAACGCCTCGACGCGCGGCGCGGGACAAGGTTCCGTCCGCTCTCGCGGAAGCCGTTCAATGGACCTCGGCGGCCCGCATCGCCTCGGTCCGGATCTCCTCGGTGAGGCGGGCCTTGAGTTCAGAGAACGCGGGGCTCGTCTTCATGCGGTAGTCGCGGGGGTGGGGGAGATCGACCGGGACCTCGGCCTTGATGCGCCCGGGCCTCGCCGTCATGACCACGACGCGGGAGGCCAGAAAGATCGCCTCCTCGATGTCGTGCGTCACGAACAGCACGGTCTTGCGCTCGCGCTCCCAGATGCCGAGAAGAAGCTCCTGCATCAGCGCCCGGGTCTGGTTGTCGAGCGCCCCGAAGGGCTCGTCGAGCAGAAGGATCTCGGGGTCGTTCGCGAGCGCCCGGGCGATCGCGGTGCGCTGCTGCATGCCGCCGGAGAGCTGTTTCGGGTAGTGGTTCTCGAAACCGTTCAGGCCGACGCGCTCGACATACGTCGCGATGACCTCACGCCGCCGCGCCGCCGGCACCCCCTTCTCGCGCAGGCCGAAGGCGATATTCTCGGCGACGGTGAGCCACGGGAACAGGGTGTAGGACTGGAACACCATGCCCCGGTCGGACCCCGGCCCGGCGACGGCGCGTCCGTCGAGGAGGATTTTTCCCGCGCTCGGGCGGTCGAGTCCGGCGACGATGCGCAAAAGCGTGGACTTGCCGCAGCCCGACGGCCCCAGGATGGTGATGAAGTCGTTCTCGGCGACGGCGAGCTCCGTCGGCTCCAAGGCCCGCGTCGGGGCCCCGCCGCGCACGCCGGGGAACACGCGGGACACGCCGTCGATCAGGAGCTTCGGGCTCACGCCAGCCGCCACGGGAACAGCCAGCGGTTCACCGCCTTGAAGGCGAAGTCCGAGACGAGGCCGATGAGCCCGATGACGATGATCCCGAAGATCATCTGGCCGGTGGCAAGCAGCGCCTGCGAGTCGATGATCATGTGGCCGATGCCCGACGACGAGCCGATGAGCTCGGCGACGATGACATAGGTCCAGGCCCAGCCGAGGACGAGCCTGAGGATCTCGGCGATCTCGGGCGCGTTCGCCGGGATCAGCACGCGGCGAACGACCCCTTGCGGCGAAGCGCCGAGCGTATAGGCGGCCTCGACGAGGTCCCGCCTCGTCTGCCCGACCGCGACCGCCACCATGAGGACGAGCTGGAACACCGAGCCGATGAAGATGACGAGGAGCTTCTGGGTCTCGCCGATGCCGGCCCACAGGATCAGGAGCGGCACGAAGGCCGAGGCCGGGAGATAGCGCGCGAAGGACACGAAGGGCTCGAAGAACGCCTCGACCGGCTTGTAGGCCCCCATCAGGATGCCGAGCGGCACGGCGACCGCGGCCGCGAGCACGAAGCCCCCGACCACGCGCCAGATCGTCATGCCGACGTCGTAGGCGAAGCCGAAGCGGGTCAGGAGCTCGAAGCCGTCCCGCAGCATGGTGACCGGGTCGGCCAGGAAGGTCTTGGAGACGTAGCCCCCGAGCGTCGCGAAGGCCCACGCCGCCGCGAAGACCACGAAGAAGGAGATGCCGAGGGCGACCCTGGCGCCTTGGCCGACGGGCTCGAGGGGGCGAGGCATGGTGTGGCGAATGGTGAGTGGCGAACGGCGAACGGGAGCCGTCCCGTTCGCCATTCGCTATTTCGCCATTCGCTATTGGATGAACCGCGTGTCGACGATCGCCTTGATGTCGGGCTTCGTCTTGATGATGCCGACCTCCAGGAGCAGGTCCGCGGCCTCGT
This sequence comes from Beijerinckiaceae bacterium, assembly GCA_036389455.1. Classification (GTDB taxonomy): domain Bacteria; phylum Pseudomonadota; class Alphaproteobacteria; order Rhizobiales; family Beijerinckiaceae; genus JAJKJG01. The sequence continues at coordinate 2,258 of DASVPW010000118.1, read as the reverse complement.
TCGAGAACGTCTCGATCTCGCCGGCGAAGAACTTCTTGTTCGCCTCGCGGTCCTGCCAGCGCAGGAACTTCGCCGAGTTGCCGAACTGCTCGCCCGTCTGCTTCACGTCGGCGCCCATGATCTCATAAGATTTGGCCGGCTCCTTCCCGATCATCTCCAGCGCCTCGAAATAGCTGTCGGCGAGCGCCTTCGCGGCCTTCGGGTTGTCGTCGAGGAACTTCGGGGTGCAGCCGACCGTGTCCATGATCATCGGGTAGTCGAGGGTCGTCGCGATGATCTTGCCGGCCTGCGGCGCGGCCCGCACGGACGAGAGGTAGGGCTCGTAGGTCATGGCGGCGTCGTTCTGCCCGGCGATGAAGGCCTGCGCGGCGGGGCCGGGCTCGAGGTTGACCACCGTCACGTCCTTCACGGTGAGGCCGTTCTTCTTCAGGAACCAGGCGAGGGTGAAGTAGGGCGCGGTGCCGGGCGCGGAGGCCGCGACGGTCTTGCCCTTGAGGTCCTTGATCGAGTTGATGGTGTTGCGCACCACCATGCCGTCGGCGCCGTACGACTTGTCGAGCTGGAAGATCTGCTTCGTCGGCACGCCGTTCGCGTTCCACACCACCCAGGTCTCGACGGTGGTCGCCGCGCACTGCACGTCGCCGGACTGGATCGCGAGATGGCGGCTCGCCTGCGGGATCTTCTTGATCGTCACGTCGAGGCCGTGCTTCTTGAAGATGCCGGCCTCCTTGGCGAGCGTCAGCGGCGCGAAGCCCGTCCAGCCCGAGATCGCGAGCGAGACCTTCGTCTCCTGCGCCGAGGCCGTGCCGGCGAGGAGCGCCGCGAGCGCGAGACCACCCAAAGACGTCTTCATGACACCCCTCCGTGCCGTCGTTTCAGCGTGGCCGCATGGCATCACGCGGATGCGGACGAGTCAATTGTCTAGACATAAGCGGGTCAGCCCGGAGGCGACGCCGCGCCGCCCTGCTTGGCCTCGGCGAAGCGCAGGATGTCGTCCGCGACCTCGTCGATGCGTCGCCTCAGCTCCGCGTTCTCGGCGAGGATCTCGTCGGCCTTCTCGGCGCTGCGGCGCGCGCTCTTCAGCTCGCCTTCGAGCCGGGCGCGTTCATCGCGGAGCGCCGCGAGCTCGCGCTCGGCGGATTCCCTGGCCGGCGCGCCCGCCTGCAGGCGCTCGTTCGCGACGCGCAACTCGCCCTCGAGGGCGCGGTTCCTCTCCTCGAGCGCGGTGCCGCGCTCCTGCTCGGAGACGAGGCTCCTGGCAAGGTCCGAGAGACGCTGGCGCTCGGCCGCGAGCTCCTGGCGGCGCTCGCTCGCGAGGCGCTCGAACTCGTCCGCCCGGGTGGTCTGGGTCGCAAGCCGCGTCTCGAGGTCCGAGATGGTGATGCGCCGCGCGTCGAGGTCGCCCGCCGTCGCGGCCCGGGCCTGCTCCAGCTCGGCATAAGCCGCGTCGCGGGCGGCGAGGCGCTCGCGCACGGCGGCAAGCTCGGTGCGGGTCTCGGCCAGCGTCGCGGTCGCGCTGTCGACCCGGGCGCGCGTCGCGGCGAGCTCGTCGAGGGTCTGCCGGTGCGCCGCCTCGACCGCCGCGGCGGTGTCGCGGGTCGCGGAGAGCATCTCGGTCGTGGAGGCGACGGTCGTCTCGGTATCGGACAAGCGCTGCCGGATGGCGGAAAGCTCGCCCTCGAGCTCCGCGATGCGTCGGTCGCGGGCGGAAAGCTCCGTCTCCAACGCCTCGATCCGCATCGCCCGGCGGCCGAACTCCTCCATGTGCTGGTGCTTCTCGGCCAAGGCCTCCTCGGCCTTGCGCTCGAGCCGGCGCTGGGTGACGGCGAACTCGGCCCGCAGGTGGTCCTTCTCGGCGGTGAGCTCCGAGATCGAGAGCGGGAACTGCGCCTCGACGCGCCGCCGCGCGAGCCGCTCGGCGCGGGCGTTGATGGCGGGGAGGATCATGAGCGCGAGGAGGGCCGCCGCAAGGAAGCCCAGCGCGAAGATCATGATGCTTTCAATCACGGGAAACCGCGTCGTCGATGCCGGGGAGGGAGGCCGGACCCTGCCACGGGGAGGCGCCGGGTTAAAGGCCTAATCCCTCCTCGCGAGCTGTCCCCCGTTTCGGGAAGCCCTCAGAACGGGTTCCAGGTCGGCTCGCCGGTGAACTTGAGGTAGCCCATGTTGACGCCGAGGCGGGCGCCGACGCCGGAGCGGATCGGCACCACCACCATCTCGTCGGCGACCGCCGCCGTCATGCCGAAGCCGCCGACGAA
>DASVPW010000117.1:0-7905 GCA_036389455.1 Beijerinckiaceae bacterium | reverse complement strand
ACGATGTCGAGGCCGCCCGCCGCGAGGTCCTGCATGGCGGGCGCGGCGCCGTTCGATGGCACCCAGCCGACCTGGTCGGGCTTCAGCCCCATGGCCTGCAGCCAGCCGATGAGGGCGAGGTGCCAGATGCCGCCCTGGCCGGTGCCCGAGGCCTTCATCTTGCCCTGCGGCGCCGCCTTGATGGCGTCGGCGAGCTCCTTGACGTTCTTGTAGGGCGCCGAGCCGTTGACCTGGATGCCCGGCGGGTCCTCGTTCATGAGCGCGAGCGGCGTGTAGCTGCGCGGCGTGAGCTCGGTCAGCCCCTGCCAGTGCATCATCGAGATCTCGACCGTGATGATGCCGATGTTGTAGCCGTCGGGCTGGGCCGAGGCGATCGCCTGGTGGCCGACGACACCCGAGCCGCCGGTGCGGTTGACGACGTTGACGGGCTGCCCGAGGTCGCGCTCGAGGAGCGACGCCACGATCCGCGCCGTCGCGTCCGTCCCGCCCCCCGCCCCCCAGGGGCAGATCATGGTGATCGGCCGGGAGGGCCAGTTGCCTTGAGCCGCCGCCGGCCCGGCCTTGAGGCCCGCCGCCGACGCCGCCGCGGCAGCCGATCCGATGAACCCGCGCCTCGTGAACGAAGCCATGTGTTTCCTCCTCATTGCCCGGGGCTTCCCCGCCCCGCGTTGGAATGTCGCAAGGCTTTAGCATCGGGGCGGCGAGGCCACAATCGGGCGCGGGCGCGATCCTCCCCCGTCGCTTGCGACGGGGGAGGGGACTATGCCGGCATGGTGGAGGGGCCCGCCCACGCGCGACGCCGGGCCGAACCCCTCTCCCGGGAGGGAGAGGGGCAGGGGTGAGGGACCGCTCTCGCCGCAGAAGGCGCTGCTGTCCCGCCCGCGCCGGCTCCGCCCCGGCACGGCGGATCCCTCACCCGGTCGGCGCTGCCGCGCCGACTCGGCCTCTCCCGTCCGGGAGAGGCGGGCGTGCTCCCGTCGAGGCCCGTCCGTCGAGCCGCCTAGCCTCCCCACCCCGCCCCCTTCGTCACGAACCGCACCGCCGGCAACCCCTCGAAGTGGTCGCAGGTGAGGAGGTCGGCGGCGTCGGCGCGGGCGGTGGCGTAGACGATGGCGTCGGCGGTGGCGAGCTTGTGGCGCAGGCAGAGGTCGGCGGCGCGAGCGCGGTCGTGGTGTCGAGGTCGGCGACGACGCAGGTCCGCCGAAATAATCCGAAATGCGCGCGCGAGCGGAACCCCTCTCCCGAGAGGGAGAGGGGCAGGGGTGAGGGACCGCTCTCTCCACGGAAGGCGCTGCTGACCCGCCCGCGCCGGCTCCGCCCCGCACGGCACGCCCTCACCCGGTCGCGGCTTCGCCGCGACTCGGCCTCTCCCGTCCGGGAGAGGCGGGCGCGCGCCCGTCGACGGATGACTCTGCTCAGCCCGCCTCGCCCAGCCCGAGCAGCGCCTCCGCCGGCACGCCCCATTCGCGGTGGAGCTTCTTCGCCATGCGCAGGGTCAGCGGGCGCTTGCGGTTCAGGATGTCGGAGGCGCGCTGGCGCGAGCCGAGGAGGCGTCCGAGGTCGGCTTGCGAGAAGCCGCCGGTCTCCATCCGGTAGCGGATGGCATCGACAGGGTCGGGCGGATCGATCGGCCAATGGCGCCGCTCGTAATCGGCGATGACGAGAGCCAAAAGATCGAAGGCGTCGGCCTCGGGCGAGCCGGGAGCTGGCTCGTCGTCGAAGAACGCCTCGATCGCCGCGAGCGCCGCGTCGTAGTCGCCCTCGGTGCGTAAGGGGCGGATGTCCATCACACGGTCTCCGGGTCGATGCGGTCGTATCCGGCGTGGGTGCCGACGAGCTTCACGAGCACGCGCTTGAAACGGTACGAGACGTGGACGACGAGCCGGTCCTTGTTGCCGCCGAGATCGAAGATCAGCCGGTTGTCGGCGACGAAGTCCACGGTCGTCCCGAACTGCTCCTTCACGTCGGCCGGCCCCTGCCAGACGGCCTTGTCGACCTGCGCGTACCAGGTCCCGATCGGCCGCTCGGCTTGCGGATGCCGCCTCCAGAACAGCCGCAACGTCCGAAGCGCGATCACCTGCATGGCGCAATATAGCTTGTCACCAATTTGGTGACAAGCTTCTTGGGCCACGCTTGATGCGCGAGGCGCCCCGCCCGCCTTCCCCTCGCCACGATCCGCCGCCATCAGCGCCGGCCAAACGCTAAGGCCGGCGCGACCGGCCCAAGGGGCGATGACGGTTTGACCCTTTTCGAATTTCTTGGTGCGCCTCTTGGCGCGCGCGCCGCGAAGGCCGGCGCCGCCGTGCTGCTGAGCTTGTCGCTTGCCGGCTGCTTCGCGTCCGGCGACGCCGCCGTCACGGGCGCAGTCTCGGGGGGCGCCGCCGCGCCCGCCGCGCTCGTGCGCCAGCCGACGCTCCTCGTCGCGACGACGCGGCGGCCGGCCGAGAATCCCGAGGAGCGGCCGTGGTTCACGGCCGAGCGCGGGCGCGGCCTTGCCTTCGCCGAGGCGCGGCTTTCGCCGCCCGACCGCTCGCTCATGGGCCGCGTCGCCTCGGTCGTCGCCGGCGACTGGGCCGTCGCCTCCGTCGGCCCGGTCAGGGAGGCGGGCGCCGCGCAGGCCTTCGCCGAGGCCGCGATGGGGCGCGACGTGCTCCTCTTGGTGCACGGCTACCGCGAGAGCTTCGAGACCGCGGCGCTTGCCGCCGCGCGGCTCTCGGACGGGATCGGCTTTACGGGCGCGACCGGGGTCTTCTCCTGGCCCTCCGGCGGCGGGACCTTCGACTACGTCCACGACCGCGACAGCGCCATGTGGTCCCGCGACGCCCTGGAGGAGCTGCTCACCGCCCTGTCGCGGTCGTCGAGCGGCGGGCGCGTCCACGTCATGGCGCACAGCATGGGGACGCTCCTCGCCCTCGAGACCCTGCGCACGCTGCGCGCGTCGGGCGGCGAGGCCGCGATGGCGCGGATCGGCGCCGTGGTGCTGGCCTCGCCCGACGTCGACGTCGACCTCTTCGTCCGCAGCGTCGAGCGCCTCGGCCCCGACGCCAAAAAAATCACCGTCATCACCTCGACGAAGGACCGCGCCCTCGGGCTCTCGGCCCGGATCGCCGGCGGGGTGCGGGCCGGCGCCGCCGACCGCGACCGGCTCGCAAAGCTCGAGGCCTTGGGCGTCCGCATTGCCGACGCCTCCGACTACGGCGCGGGATTCGTCAACCACGACCTGTTCCTGTCGAACGACGACGTGCGCGAGGTGGTGCGCCGCGCGATCGAGCGGGCGGGGTAGGGGCGGCCGCGCCGGCGGCGTCCGGGCCTTCGGCAGCGCCAACCGGCGCCGCCGCTTGACACCCCGGAGGGGGCGCGAGCACCCTGCGGCTCGGGCGCCGCGGCCCCGCGGGGCCGCCCGGCCAGGGAGGTCCATGATGAACCGGCGGCATCTCATGCAAGGCTCGGCGCTCGCCATCGGCGCGGCCGCGGCGGGGTTGCCCTCGCTTTCCCGCGCCGGCGCCGAGGAGGCCGCGGTCGCGGCCGAGGAGCACTGGGCGAGGAAAGGGAGCGTCGACCTCTACCTCTACCGCAAGCGGCTCCCGGGCGAGGGCCGGCCGGTGCTGGTCCTGGTGCACGGCTCGTCCTTCTCCGGCCGCGGCGGCTTCGACCTTCAGGTGCCGGGCCATCCGCGCTACTCGCTCATGGACGAGTTCGCGCGCTACGGCTTCGACGTCTGGGCCATGGACCACGAGGGCTACGGCCGCTCGACCCGCACCGGGAGCCACGCCGGCATCCTCGTCGGCGTCGAGGACCTCGAGGCCGCGATGCCGGTCGTCGAGCGCGCGACGGGGCGGCGCTCCGTCATGATGTTCGGCCAGTCCTCGGGCGCGATCCGGGCCGGCGCCTTCGCGAACCGCCACCCCGAGCGCGTCGAGCGGCTCGTCCTCGACGCCTTCACCTGGACCGGCGAGGGCGCCCCCGAGATCATGCGCCGCCGGGCGCGCGCCGCGGAGTACCGGGCCAATCCGCAGCGCAAGGTCGACCGCTCGACCTTCACCGGCATCTTCAGCCGCGACGACCCGTCGACCTTCGAGCCGGCGGTGCCCGAGGCGCTGGCCAGCTTCGAGCTCGCCATGGGCGACCGCGTCCCGAGCGGGACCTATCTCGACATGGCCGTGAACCTGCCGCTCGTCACGCCTGAGAAGATCGCCTGCCCGGTCCTGATGCTGCGGGCCGAGCACGACGGCAACGCCACCGACGAGGAGCTGCTGCAGTTCTTCGCCGCCCTGCCGGCGCGCGACAAGCAGTTCGTCGTCATGAGCGGCACCGCCCACGTCGCCGTGCTCGGGACGAACCGCCACAAGCTCTGGCACGCCATGCGCGCGTTCCTCACCGACCCGGTCCGGCCGGGCGCGTGACGGGCGCGCCGAGGCGGTGCGGCGCGATGCCGCCATCGGGCCGGACGGTATGGGGTCTTTTGAAATGCGAGCCGGGCTTAGTCGATCACCTCGTCGGCGAGCGCGAGGAGAGTCGTCGGCACGGCGAGGCCGAGCACTTTCGCGGTGCGGGTGTTGATGGCGAGCTCGAACTTGGTCGGCGCCTGCACCGGCAATTCGGCCGGGTCCGCGCCCTTGAGGATGCGGTCGACGTAGGCGGCCGCCCGGCGGAAGATGTCGAGGGTGTCCGGTCCGTAGGCCATGAGCCCGCCATAGGACGCAAAGCGGCGATAGACGCTGAGCGCCGGAAGGCGGTGGCGTTCGGCAAGCCGCGCATAGCGTTCGAGCAGCACCACGTTGAGCGGGTCGGGCGGGATGAGTAGGCTTGCGCCGGGCTTGCGCGCGCTCTCGGCGATCACGGCTTCGGCTTCGCCCGCGTCACGCACCGGCGTGTCGAGCACAGGGACAGGAATCGTGGCCGCTTCGGCAGACTTCAGGAAGGCGCTCCAATAGGGCGTGCCTGCCGGATTATGAAGGAGCGCCGCGCGCGTGGTCGCGGGCGCCACGGCCTTCAGCATCTCGACCCATTTGCCGACGAGCGACATGTCTATGAAGGTGAAGCCGGTCGCATTGCTGCCGGGCCGCGCCATGCTGGCGACGTAGCCGGCGCCGACCGGATCGACGACGAGCGCAAAGATCACCGGAACGGAGCGCGTCGCGCGGTGCAGCGCCGCCGGCGCCGGGGTGCCGTTGACGATGATCAGACGGGGGGCAAGCGCGACGAGCTCGGCCGCGTAAGCGCGGATGCGCTCGTTGTCGCCTGCGCCGAAGCGGTACTCGACGCGCAGGTTCTCGCCCTCGCGCCAACCGAACTCGGCAAGCCCGCGCCGCAAGGCTTCGAGCCGCGCCTGCGTTTCCTCGTCGCGCTCGCTCGGCGTGATCAGCAGCCCGATCGTCGGCATTGACGACGTTTGCGCACCGGCGGAAAGCGGCCACGCCGCGACGGCGCTCGCGATTCCGGCGATGACCTCCCGCCGCCTCATCGATCACCTCACGCTGCTTTTCTCTTCCGGCACGGCCCGCGCTTGACGGGCTTCGCCTCCGCAGCCTCTACCAGCTTCACGATGTCCGCAACTTCCCAAAGGCGATCCGCCACGCCAGCGGCCATCGCCGGGCTGACGCGTGGCGTCTTAATGCACCCGGACGAAGTTGTAATAGGTCGTGAACAGCGCCAGCGAGTGGACGTGGACCTTCTTTGAGAAGGCGTCGGTCAGTCGCGGCCGGACCGCGGCCTTGCCGGCAGGTCGTCGGTTCTCTAGCCTGCCTTAGATTTTCTCATGAAGCCGAGCGATGCTCCGCCGCCTGCCGCCGCTCAACGCCCTCAAGGCCTTCGAGGCGGCGGCGCGCCACGAGAGCTTCGCCAGGGCGGCCGGGGAGCTCTGCGTCACGCCGGGGGCGGTGAGCCATCAGGTCAAGGGCCTCGAGGAGGCGCTCGGCCTCAAGCTCTTTTCCCGCGAGCGCCAGCGGCTCGTCATCACGGAGGCCGGGCGCGACTACCTCGCCGTCCTGCGCGACGCCTTCGACCGGATCGCGCTCGGGACCGCGCGCGTCGTCGAGCGCCAGACGTCGGGGGCGCTGACCGTCAGCACCTCGCCGGACTTCGCGGCGAAGTGGCTCGTCAACCGCCTCGGCCGCTTCGCCGAGGCGCATCCCGGCATCGACCTTCGGGTCGCCGCGAGCCTCCACCACGTCGACTTCGCCCGCGAGGAGGTCGACCTCGCGGTGCGGCACGGCGACGGCCGCTGGCCCGGGCTCGAGGTCGTGCGCCTGTGCTCCGAGGAGCTGTTCCCGGTCTGCAGCCCGAAGCTCATGGCGGGGCGCAGGCGCCTGCGCAAGCCCGCCGACCTCCTGCGCGTGCCGCTGCTGCGCCTCGACGGGAGCGGCGAGTGGCCGCGCTGGCTCGAGGCGGCGGGCGTGCCCGGCGCGCCGGTCCCGCGCGGGCCGGTCATGAACCGGGCCAGCATGGTGATCGACGCCGCGGTCGACGGCCAGGGCGTCGCCCTCGCCCGCACCACGCTTTGCGCCCAGGACCTCCTCGCCGGCCGGCTCGTGCGCCCGTTCGCGACCGCGCTCCGCCTCGACAAAGGCTATTGGATCGTCTGCCCCAGGGCGGCCGCCGGGCTGCCGAAGATCCAGGCCTTCACCCGCTGGCTCCTGCGCGAGGCCGCAGAGGACGCGCGCCGGCTGAAGGCCCTGCGGCCCCCGCGATGAGGCCGGGGCGGCGGTCCGGCGGACCGCTCACGTTACGCCGTCGCCCAGGGGCTTGCGGCGGAAGAGGCCCGCGGCGCGGGCGTGGAAGCCCGGGATCGACCACAGGATCGAGAAGATGGTGATCGCGGCGAGCGCTCCGCTCACGGGACGCGTGAAGAAGGGCGCGACACTGCCCCCCGACAGCACAAGCCCGCGTGTGAGGTTCTTCTCCAAAAGATCGCCCAGCACGAGCCCGAGGATGAGCGGGGCCATCGGGAACTTCAGCTCCCGCAGGGCGAAGCCGAGGAAGCCGAAGACCAGCATGACGTAGATGTCGAACACCCGCGAGGTGATGGCGTAGGCGCCGACGACGCAGAGCACGAACACCACCGGCATCAGCCGCTCGCGCGGCACGAGCAGGATCCACAAGAGCGGGCGCACGAGGGTGAGGCCGTAGAACAGCTTCGACATGTCCGCGATGAGAAGCATGGCGACGATCTGGTAGAAGAACTCCGGCGTCTGCAGCATCAGGTTCGGGCCGGGGTTGAGGCCGTGGATCAGCATCGCGGCCATGAGCACGGCGGCGGGCGCCGAGCCCGGCACGGCGAGCGTCAGCACCGGGATGATGGCGCCCGGCACGCAGGCGCTCTCGCCGGTCTCGGCCGCCATCAGGCCCTCGATCGAACCCTTGCCGTACTTCTCCTTCTCCTTGCTCGCCCGCCGCGCCGCCGCGTAGGACGACCACGCCGCGGTGTCCTCGCCGAGGCCCGGCAGGATGCCGATGAAGGTGCCGATCGCGCCCGAGCGCAGGATCGTGCGCCAGTACTTGAACACGTCCTCGAGGCGCGGGATGACCGAGTCGATCGTGCTCGCGACGGCCTGGACGGCGGGCCCCCGCATCGCCTGCAGCACCTCGGCGACGCCGAAGCAGCCGACGAGGGCCGGCAGAAGGCCGATGCCGCCGGCGAGGTCGCTCGAGCCGAAGGCGAAGCGCTGGTAGTTGTAGTAGGGCTCCTGGCCGATCGTCGCGATGAACAGCCCGAGGAAGCCGGCGATGTAGCCCTTGAGCGGGTCGCCGCCGGCAAGCGTCCCGGCGATGACGATGCCGAACACGGAAATCCAGAAGAACTCGAAGCTCTGGAACTTGAGCGCCACCTCGCTGAGCACCGGCGTCAGCGCCGCGACGCAGAGGATGCCGAACAGGGTGCCGAGCCAGGAGCCCGAGGTCGAGATG
>DASVPW010000116.1:0-15455 GCA_036389455.1 Beijerinckiaceae bacterium | reverse complement strand
CGTCAGCGCGCGGTTGCCGAAGCAGGCGATGCAGTCGTCGTCGTTCGACCAGCCGTAGCCGGCGTTCACGCCGACGTAGAAGCCCGTCCAGGTGAACACCGGGACCGGCGCAAACACCGGAGGAGCGGCGCGGCGGGGAAGATCCGCTGCCATCGCTCCCGCGGTGAGCCCGAAGAGGGCGACCGAGGAAAGCAGAAATTTCTTCATGGGGAGATACCCCTCCTTGTGTGGTCCACCGATCGAGTAGACCAAGCCGGGGCGGCCGCGTCTGTAGCTTTGGGGCAACAGGCCGGTGAGATCGGCATTGCCGCGCCGGGCCTGCGCGCGGCCGTTCCTCAACGAGGATGGTTAGCGGGCGGTCGGCGGGCCGGACCCGGTGTGCCGGTTCGGCGCAGGTTCCTCGAAGACCGGGGTGGCCCTTAACCAAGCTTTAACGTTTTCGGTCTAGAACCGGGCTTGTCCAGGCTTCCTGGATTCGAGTGGCTCCTGTCCACTCTGTTTGACGCCTCCCTGTTACGACTTTCGAGCCGCCCCCGGGCGGCTCTTTTTTCGTCAGCGCCGCCTCCCGCGCGGCTCCGGGCCGCCGGGCCTCCCGGTTTCCTTCGCCGTTAACCTTAACCAATGGTTACCGCTTGGGCTCGGCGCTGCCGGCCTTATAGTTGCGACGCGCTCCCTGAGCATCGCGTCCTTGTCCCGCGGCGGGACAGGGCCCGGCAGAGGAGGCGGCTTTGGGCGAACCCGACATCATGTTCCGCGATCCCAGGCAGACGGTCGATTTCGGCAAGACCTTCGTGGCGTCGGACGGCTTCAAGGCCCTGTTCCGCGAGGGCATGCTGCTCGTCGAGGACACCGCGGCCTACCTCGACGGCCCGGGCCGCGACGAATCGAAGGCGCTCCCGCGCCAGGCCGCGCTCACCTACGCAAGCGAGAGCATGCGGCTCACGACGAGGCTCATGCAGATCGCGTCCTGGCTTCTCGTGCAGCGCGCGGTCGCGGAAGGCGAGATCAGCCCGAGCGAGGCGCTACGCGAGAAGCACCGGGTGCGCCTGACGACGCAGGAATCGGCGAGCCCGCTGTTCGACTTCCAGGCCCTGCCCGGACGGCTGAGGGAGCTGGTCGGCGCCTCGGTGCGCCTCCACGCCCGGATCATGCACCTCGACACGCTGATCGCCGCGGACCGGCCGACGCCGGAGCCGCGCCAGAGCCCGGTCGCGGTCCAGCAATGGCTGATCCGGTCGGCGTTCGGAAAGCACTGAAAGGCTCAGACCTTCGGCTCGTTCCGGCCAGGCTCCTAGGCCCGCCGCCGACGCTCCGCTCTCGCCTCGGTTCCGCGCCATTCGCGCCAGGCGAGGGCCCGCGCGTCGCAGTCCTCGTTCATGAGGTCGACCTTGCTGCGTTCCATCGGTGCCGAGAACACGCCGGGCGCGAGCCCGAACGCGATCCGGCGCGGCCCCATGTACGGCCCACCGCGCTCGCGCGCGTCGAGCTCGGCGCAGACGAGCCAGACCTCGATGCCCCCGGCGACCCGGACCGGCACCGGGTCGGTGATCCCGAGGAACCGCACGGACGCGGGCTCGGCGTAGTAGCGCCGCGCCCAGGCCACGATCTGCCCGCGGTAGTCCGGCGGGATCTGCGCGACCGGGCTCTCGACCGCGAAGCTCGGGGTGCGGTTGAAGCTGCAGCCGGCGAGCCCCAAGGCCGCGATCCCGAGCGCCAGCGTCGTCAAGGTCCTCGTCACGAAGCCGCCCCCGCCTGACCGGAAGTTCCGCGCCCCCTCGCGCCGGCGCGCAAGGTACGGCCCGCCGCCGGTCCGGGCAACCCACTGTCCGGATCCATGGCTCATGAGACGCAAGGCAGCGTGCCGGGCATGCGGCGTTCCGCGCAAGCTGGTATAGCCCGGAACCCCGCCCGCGGCCCCGCGGTTGACGGGCGCGGCGAGGCCGGGAGAAGGCGATGCTTCGGTGGTTCCAGGCGCTCATGCCGAAGGAGGAGCGCTTCTTCGATCTGTTCGAGCGGCATTCGCTGACCCTCGTCGCCGGCGCCGAGGCGCTGCGCGCGCTGCTCCAGGGCGGCGAGGCCGTCCCGCGCTTCTGCCGCGTCATCGTCGAGCGCGAGGAGGAGGCCGACGGGATCGCCCGCGAGGTGCTGACCGCGATCCGGCGCACCTTCATCACACCCTTCGACCGCGGCGACATCAAGGACCTGATCGGCTCGATGGACGACGCCATCGACCAGATGCACCAGACCGCCAAGGCCATCACCCTGTTCGAGGTACGCGAGTTCGACCCGCTGATGCGCGAGATGGGCGACCTGATCGTCAAGGCCGCGAACCTCACCGTCGAGGCGGTCCCGCTCCTGCGCTCGGTCGGGCGGGAGGTGGCGCGCCTCAACGCCATCACCGAGGCGATCGTCCAGCTCGAGGAACGCTCCGACGAGCTCCACGACGAGGGCCGCCGGCGTCTGTACGAGGCGCACCGGAACGGAAATGCGATGGGCTTCCTCGTCGGCGACGAGATATACGCCCACCTCGAGAAGGTCGCCGACCGCTTCGAGGACGTGGCGAACGAGATCAACGCCATCGTGATCGAGCACGTCTGACCGGCCCGACGATGGACGCCGCCCTCGCCCTGCCGCTCATCGTCGGCCTCGTCGCGGTCGCGCTGCTGTTCGACTTCCTCAACGGGCTGCACGACGCCGCGAACTCGATCGCCACCATCGTCTCGACCCGGGTGCTGCGGCCGCGATACGCCGTGCTCTGGGCCGCGTTCTTCAACTTCATCGCCTTCCTGTTCTTCGGGCTGCACGTCGCGCAGACGATCGGGACCGGGATCGTCGCCGCGAGCGTGATCGATCCCGCCGTGATCTTCGGCGCCCTCATGGGCGCGATCGCCTGGAACCTGATCACCTGGTGGGGCGGCATCCCGTCGTCGAGCTCGCACGCGCTGATCGGCGGGCTCGTCGGAGCGGGCACCGCGAAGGCCGGCTTTTCGGCGATCGTCTGGACGGGCTTAGGCAAGACCGCGGCGGCGATCTTCCTGTCGCCGTTCGCCGGCTTCTGCCTCGCGCTCCTGCTCGTGCTCCTGGTATCGTGGATCTTCGTGCGCGCGACGCCGTTCGCGGTCGACGCCGCGTTCCGCTGGCTGCAGTTCGTCTCGGCCTCGCTCTATTCGCTCGGCCACGGCGGCAACGACGCCCAGAAGACCATGGGGATCATCGCCGTGCTGCTCTATTCGCAGGGGATGCTCGGTCCGACGTTCCACGTGCCGCTGTGGGTGGTGCTCGCCTGCCAGGCCGCCATGGGGCTCGGCACGCTGTTCGGCGGCTGGCGGATCGTGCACACCATGGGCTCGAAGATCACGCGGCTGACGCCGATGCAGGGCTTCTGCGCCGAGACCGGCGGGGCCATCACCCTGTTCGCGGCGACCGAGCTCGGCATCCCGGTCTCGACCACGCACACCATCACGGGCGCGATCGTCGGCGTCGGCGCCGCCCGCAAGGTCTCGGCGGTGCGCTGGAACATCGCCAGCAGCATCGTGACGGCCTGGATCCTGACGCTTCCCGCCGCCGCCCTGATCGGCGCGGCGTTCTACGGGCTCGTCCGCGCGTTCGGGTGAGGCCGGCGCCTCCTAGCGCCGGCTGCGCGATCCTGCCCGGCGGGCCTCGACGGGCTCGTCGGGGGTCTCGGCCGTTTCGGGCGAGCCGTTCTGGCCGGCGCCGGCAGTCTCGAGCGCTTCGGTGAGGCCTGCCAGGACCTCGTCGAAGCGCGGGTCCGGCGTGAGCGGCACGGCCGAGGCCGCGGGGCGGACCACCGGTGCGGCGGGACGCTCGGGCAGGGCGAAGACCGGGCGCACCGTCTCGGGCCGGGCCTCGGGCCGAACCTCTGGCTGCGATCCGCCGTTGCTGGCGGCGCGCGGCTCGGCCGTCTCGGCATGGGCCGTCTGGCGCGCGCCGGCCGCCGCCTCGAGCGTCTCGACGAGGGCGATCACCGAGGCGTTCGTGACCTCGACATCCTCCGCGGCCGGCAGGCCGGAGAGCGCGATCCGCGCCTTCTGGTAGGACGGGTCCTGCGTCACCTCGGGCCCGAACCATCCGGGGGGTGCGAAGACCTGCGCCTCGGCCGGATGCTCGAACTCGAGGACGAGGACGTCGAGGGAGCCGGGCTCCTCGAAGCGGTCGAGGAACGCCTCCGTGCCCGGTCCGACCCGGATGTGGGTGCGGCGGTAGCCGATCTTGCCGGCGCAGACCTCGAGCAGGGCCTCGGCCTGGGTGCCCGGCACCTTGGTGCGCTGCTCGGACGACCCCTCGGAGGTCTGGGTCAGGAGGACGAGGTTGCAGCCGCTGGGCTCCAGCCGGACGAAGTGCGTCCGCTCCCCCGCCGGCCCGAGATATCCTTCCACGACGGTCTTGCTGACCAGGCGCTCCCTCAGGATCAACCGCACGAGGGATGGAGCAATCAGGAACGTCCGCTCCGTTTTCATCAAGCACTCCTACTCGGTCCGACACACCCCGCGGGCCCGGCGCGAGCTTCGATCCGGCCGAAACGGCCCGCCTCGTCTTCCGAGCGTCCTCATTATGCATAGTTTCCAATGAGTGACGAGTCGAGCGCCCGGCCCAAGATGTCGGTCCGGCGCATTCTTGGTTAACGCGGCCCGCTCGACTCGTGGCTGCCCTGTCAATTCATCGAAAAAACAACCCATGTTAATCCTGTCCACAGGATCGAGTTGGAACTCCAGGCCCTGATCCTTGAAGCCGCCGGGCGGCGCCTGCGAAGACTCTACATCCCGAGCTCGTCCTCGCCGCGGTCGAGGATGAGCGGGATGATCAGGTCCTCCTCGTCGGCGAGGTGGCGCACGAGGCCGGACAGGAGCTCGTCGGTCGCAAGCGCGTAGGCGTCGCCGAGGGCGCGCAGGCCGTCGGGACCTTCGGCCCGCAGGAAGGCGTTCGCCGCCTCGGCGAGGCGGGCGAGGGTCCCGTGGATGACCTCGTGGTCGCGCTCCAGGACCTCGAAGCCGCGCTGAAGGCGGGGCTCGGCCGCGCGGAACAGGGGGAAATAGCTCAGGTCCTCGATCCGGTGGTGGGCGTGGAGCTGCGACAGGAAGAACCGCAGGCGCGGCGCGAACCAGGACCGGAACGCGGGCAGCGCGACCCGGCCCTCCCGGAACTCGCCGGTCGCGCTCTGCAGCGCGCCCCCGAGGTCGCGGAACATGTCGTGGCGCTCGAGCCAGAACCGCGCCGTCGCCCCGAGGTTCGCGTGGCCGGGCCAGACCTCGCGGGGGTAGCGCTCGAGGTAGAGGCGCAGGTCGTCCGGCCACCCGGTGCGGCGGTCGAGGTCGAGGTCGCTCATGCCCGTCAACGCCTCAGGAGCCGAACCCGGCGCGCTTCAGGCGCACGACCGCGAGGTCGAGGGCCGACAGGAAGGCCGAGCGGTCGCGGGGCGAGAACGGCTTCGGGCCGCCGGTGACGGCGCCGGCCTCGCGCAGGTCCTGCATCAGGTTGCGGGTCGCGAGCGCCATCCCGACCGAGGCCTCGTCGAAGGTCCGCCCGTTCGGCGCGATGACGGCGGCGCCGGCCTTGACGCAGCGGGCGGCGAGCGGCACGTCGGCCGTGACCACGACGTCGCCGCGCGAGGCCCGCTCGGCGATCCAGTCGTCCGCCGCGTCGCAGCCGCCGCCGACCGTGACGCGCTCGATGGACGGCTCCCGCGGCACCGCCATGAACGCGTTCGCGACCACGAACACCTTGAGGCCGTGGCGCCCGGCGACCCGGTAGACCTCCGCCTTCACCGGGCAGGCGTCGGCGTCGACGTAGATCGCGATCGGCTTCCCGGGCATCGCGTCAGCGTTCGCGGCGATAGAGCACGTCGTAGTAGGCGCCGCCCTGCGGCCGCGTCGCGAACGCCGCCCGGTGGGCCTCGCGAAAGCCGCGGGCGGAGAGGAACTCGCCGATGTCCTCGAGCCGGGCGCCGTCCCGGTAGGCCTCGAAGTCGGCGGCCTCGGTCCAGACCTGCCCGATGCGGGGCAGGATGCTCTCGGCGCCGCGCAGGACCATGAGCTCCGACCCTTGCGTGTCCAGGACGAGGGTGTCGAAGGCGTCGATGTCGATGCCGTGCCGCTCGACGAACGAGGCGAGCGTGATGCCCTCGACCGTGATGCGGCGGTCGTAGGACACCTCGGGCCAGACGTCGCGGTGGTCCGCAAGGTCGAAGATGGACGACGACTCGCCGTCGTTGCTGGCGACGTTGAACGTGTAGGACCGGCCGTCCGCGTCGGCGATCAAGGCCTGGTAGGCACGCTGCCCGGGGTAGCCGCCGATGTTCCGGCGCAGGCGCTCGAAGACCTCCGGGATCGGCTCGATCCAGACCACCGGCAGCCGGTGCGCCGCGTAGAGGTCCCGCTCCTGGCCCGTGTTCGCCCCGACGTGGATGACGCCGCGCGCGTCCGCCAGGAATCGTCTTTCGTCGTCCATCCCGACGGTCCGTTTACGGGCGCTCGGCGGCGGCGGCTTCGGTCGCGCCGGACGGCACCTTGACCCAGGCCTCGCCGTCGAGGACGACCTCGCCGGCGACTGAGCAGCGGCAGGCGAGGCGGGCGCGGCGGCGCTCGGGGATCAGCTCAGCGACCGTCACCTCGACCTCGACGGTGTCGCCGATGCGCACGGGCGCGCGGAAGTTCAAGGTCTGGCTGATGTAGACGGCGCCGGGCCCGGGCAGCCGCGTGCCGAGCACCGCCGAGATCAGGCTCGCGGTGTAGAGCCCGTGCGCGATGCGGGTCCCGAACGGGGTCTTGGCCGCGAAGTGCTGCGACAGGTGGATCGGGTTGCGGTCGCCGGTCACCTCGGCGAAGCCGACCACGTCGGACGACGAGATCGTCTTCGACAGGGTCTCGGTCATGCCGACCGAGAGGTCCTCGAAGTGGAGCACGCGCAGCTCGAGGAACATGGGGGTCCTTCAGAAGATCGTGTAGGCGCCGTCGACCACGAAGCTGTCGCCGGTGTGGTAGCGGCTCTCGTCGCTCGCAAGATAGACCGCGATCCCGGCGAAGTCCCGCGGCTCGCCCCAGCGGCGCATCGGGATGCGCGGCAGGACGTTCCCCGTAAACTTCGGGTCGGCGAGGCCGGCCGCCGTCATCCCGGTCTCGATCCAGCCCGGCAGGAGCGCGTTCGCGGTGACGCCGTGGCGGGCCATCTCGACCGCGAGCGCCTTCGTCATGGCGACGAGGGCGCCCTTCGTCGCAGCGTAGGCCGCGGCGCGGGCGGCGCCGTGCACGGCGGCGGTGCTCGCGACCGCGACGAGGCGCCCGCCCGGATCGCCCGCCTTCGCGCGCGCCACCATGTGGCGGGCCGCGGCGCGCAGGGTGAAGAACGCCCCGTCGAGGTTGACCGCCATCACGCGCCGCCACTCGCCGGTCGAAAGCTCGTGCAAGGCCGCCCGCTTCTGGCTCACCCCGGCGTTGGCGAAGCAGGCGTCGACGCGGCCCATGGCGGCGAGCGCCTCGGCGAACCGCTCCTCGACCTCGCCCTCGTCGGCGACGTCGCAGGCCTGCGCCAGCACCCGCCGCCC
Source organism: Beijerinckiaceae bacterium (assembly GCA_036389455.1). Classification (GTDB taxonomy): domain Bacteria; phylum Pseudomonadota; class Alphaproteobacteria; order Rhizobiales; family Beijerinckiaceae; genus JAJKJG01. The sequence goes on along the minus strand of DASVPW010000116.1, from coordinate 7,897 downwards.
CGCCGCCGTCAGCGCCGCCTCGGCGCGCGCGAGCTTTTGCGGGTTCGAGCCCCACACCACGAGGTCGGCGCCGGCCCGGGCGAGGCCCTCCGCCATGCCGAGGCCGATGCCGCCGTTGCCCCCGGTGACGAGGGCGACCTTGCCGGAAAGGTCGAAGGTCATCCGCACCCCGCGCGGCAGCGGACGCGGTCGACCGTGAGGTCGTCGAGGCCGCGGGTCTGGACCTCGATCGTCGTCCCGTCCTTCCCCCACAGGAAGAGGCAGCGGGCGGGACCGTCGGCGGCGCAGCGCTCGACCTCGCCGTAGGCGCGGCAGATCTCCTCGCGCCCCTCGGCGCAGCGCGCCCGCGCGGGCGCGACCGGGGCGTAGCCGAGGCTGAGGAGCAGCCGGCGCGCGACCTGATAGGGCGTGTCGCGCGGGACCGTGGGAACCGTGGGGGCCGTGGGAGCTGTCGGACCTTGGGCCGCCGCCACGGCTGCGCCGAGGAGCATGAGGCCCACGGCCGGCAAAGCCCGGAAGCCCTTGCCGGCCCGCATCTATTCGCGGCCGTCGAGGGTGCGGGAGAGATAGGGCTGGCCCGCGTCGGCGAGCGCGCGGTCGATGGCCTCGATGCCGGCCTGCACCTTGGCGAGCTCCTCGGCGCTCTCGACGGAGGGCAGCTCGTTCCCGGCGATCAGCCGCGCAAGCGCCCCGCGCCGCCGCGTAAGCCCTTCCCTCGCCCGGTTCAGCTCCTGGATCTCTTCCGTGGTCATTCCATGTTCCCACGCCGGTGAGCGTGGCTAGCTAGCCTCCGCCGGGATGGAGCGCAACCTGCCGTCTGGGGTCAGCATATGTGAGACGGCGCTGCCCCTTCGCGAGAACGTGAGGGCCGCGGAGGGCGGTTTTCAGGCATTGTCACGCGGGGGCGCGAGGACGAGAGACATGGACCTCACCGCCACTCCGGCCATCGGCCGCCGCCGCTTTCTCGTCGGCGGGCTCGCCGCCGCAAGCGGGATCGCCGCCGGCGGCCTTATCCTGCCGGCGGGCGCCCGGGCGCAGGGCGGCCTCGCCCCGACCCCGCGGCAGACCACGGGGCCTTTCTACCCCGTCAAGTTCCCGCCCGATACCGACAGCGACCTCGTCGTGCTGCGCGGCAGCGCCGCGAAGGCCGAGGGCGTCGTGACCCACGTCATGGGCCGGGTGCTCGGGCTCGACGGCAAGCCGATCCCGGGCGCCGCCGTCGAGATCTGGCAGTGCGACGCCCGCGGGCACTACCTCCACCCAGACGACGCCGGCCCCCGCGATGCCGCCTTCCAGGGCTACGGCCGCGCCGTCTCGGGCCCGGACGGCGCCTACCGTTTCCGCACCATCCGGCCGGTGCCCTATCCGGGGCGCACGCCGCACATCCATTTCGCCGTCAAGGCGCCGGGCCGGCGCGAGCTCGTGACCCAGATGTACGTCGCGGGCGAGCCTCTCAACGAGCGCGACGGCCTCTACCGCTCGATCCGCGACCCGCGCCAGCGCGCCGCCGTGACGGTCCGGCTCGAGCCGGCGAACGGGATCGAGGACGGGGCGCTCGCGGGCTCGTTCGACCTCGTGCTCGCCTGAGCCGGCCTTTTTGCGCCTATGGTTGACGCCGGGACCGGCCCGGCGGGGGCGCGTAACCTCCGGTTTACGCTCCCGGCCGATTCTGGCGCCGGGACGGCCGAACCCAGGAGCCTGCGCCGCGATTTGATGGCACGCTAACCCGGCGGCCGCTGCGAGCGGCCTTGAGGAACCGGCAGGCCGGCGTTCGATGGCTCAGTCCTTGGTCGATCCCCTTGTCCTGAGGCCGGCTCCGGAGCGTGCGCCCAAGCGCCCGCGGCTGTTCCGCTTGCGCGCCGCGCTCGGGGCTGCGGCCGTCGTCCTCGGCCTCGCGCTCATCGCCCGGGAGCGTGCCCCGGAGGCGCCGGCGCAACGGCCGGTCCGGCCCGCGGTCCTCGTCGCGCCGCCGGCGCAGTGGCAGCCGGTCGCGGACGCGAAGCCGCGCTTTATCGTCGAGGCGCCCGAGCTCAAGGCCTTGCCCCGCGGCTTCGAGGCCAGGCGGCGCGCCGACGGCGGGCGCGAGGACAAGATCGTCCACGGGACGTTCGAGAGCGAGGACGCGTATCTCCGCCTTGCCGTGTTCTGGGGACCCTCGGAGACGGCCAGCTTCTTCATCGATCTTGCCCGGCGGGCCGGCGAGGCCGGGCTCGGGGTCCTGCGCACGGGCCGGCCCGCGACGGTCGCGACGAAGCTCGGGCCGCTCGAGACGGCGGAGGCCGTGCTGGCGGACGGGCTCGAGCGCCCGTGCCGGGTCTTCCGGCTGCGGCACGAGGCCGGCCTCTCGCTCCACGGCTGGCACTGCGCCGCGAGGGCCGAGGCGCCCGGGCCGGCCGAGGTCGCGTGCCTCGTCGACCGCCTCGCCCTCCTGCCGGGGGCCGAGGACCCGGCCCTGAGGGCGGTCTTCGCGCCGGGGGAGAAGCGCCGCGACGGCTGCCCGCCGCGCTCCGGCGAGGCGAGGCGCAGGAACTCCTGAGGCGCCGCGTGCGCCCGTTTACCGCTCCGGAACTTTTGATCCGGCGGCGCCTTTTCTCCCCGTGAAACGTGCTAGCTTGGCCTTACCCCTTCACTGAGGTTTCCTCTCATGCGCCGTCTCGCCGCCTTCGCCGCGCTCAGCCTCGCCGCCCTCTCGGCCCTGCCGGCCGAGGCCCAGACCCGGACGCTCCGCCGCAACGGCGAGGTGCTGATCCTCAACGTGCGCCCGCGCAGCTACCTCGACGCCGGCAACGTCGTGCCGGTCGGCTCGATGAACTACCCGACGAGCGGCCACGGCCAGACCGTGTCCTACCTCAACCTGCCGCCCTACGTCGGCATGCGCGAGCGCTTCGGCGCGAGCGTCCTGCCCGACCCCGTGTCGAACGGTCCCTATCCCGGTCCGAACCCGCGCAACCCCTTCAGCGGCATCGGGTATTGAGGTTTCACCTCTCCCCGCAAGCGGAGAGGTGAAGGTCAGGCCCGCCGCTCCAGCTCCCGCACGATCGCGTCGCCCATCTCGGCGGTCGAGACCGCGTTGACGCCGGCTCCGGCGATGTCCTTGGTGCGGGCGCCTGACGCAAGCGCATCCGTGATGGCGCGGTCGAGGCGGTCGGCGGCCTCGCCCAAGCCGAAGGAATAGCGCAGCGCCATCGCGAAGGAGCCGATCATGGCGATCGGGTTCGCGAGGCCGCGTCCGGCGATGTCCGGCGCCGAGCCGTGCACCGGCTCGTAGAGGGCCCGGCGCTTGCCCGTCTGCGGGTCCTCGGCCCCGAGAGACGCCGACGGCAGCATGCCGAGCGACCCCGTCAGCATGGCGGCGACGTCGGAGAGGATGTCGCCGAAGAGGTTGTCGCAGACGATCACGTCGTACTGCTTCGGCCAGCGCACGAGCTGCATGGCGCAGTTGTCGGCGAGCACGTGCTCGAGCTCGACGTCGGGGAACTCCTCCCGGTGCACCTTCGTGACGACCTGCTTCCACAGGACGCCGGTCTTCATGACGTTGTTCTTCTCGGCCGACGAGACCTTGTTGCGGCGCTTGCCCGCAAGGTCGAAGGCGACGCGGGCGATGCGCTCGATCTCTCCGCTCGTGTAGACCTGCGTGTCGACGCCGCGCTTCTCGCCGCTCTCGAGCGTCACGATTTCCTTCGGCTCGCCGAAATAGACGCCGCCGGTGAGCTCGCGCACGATGACGATGTCGAGGCCCTCGACCACCTCGCGCTTGAGCGAGGAGGCATCGGCGAGCGCCGGGTAGCAGATCGCGGGGCGCAGGTTCGCGAACAGGCCGAGGTCCTTGCGCAGGCGCAGGAGCCCGGCTTCCGGGCGGTGCTGGTAGGGGATGTCCGCCCATTTCGGCCCGCCGACGGCGCCGAACAGCACCGCGTCGGCCTGTTGGGCGCGCTTCATGGCGTCGTCGGTGATCGCGACCTTGTGGGCGTCGTAGGCGGCGCCGCCGACGAGGTCGGTCTCGGTCTCGAACGAGGCGACGCCGGCGCGGTCAAACCAGCGCACGAGCTTCTCCACCTCCCGCGCGACCTCGGGACCGATGCCGTCGCCGGGGAGGAGGAGGATCTTGAACGTCGCCATGGGTGCCCCGCTTATCGTGCCGGCGCGGGGTTTAGGCGTGGGGAGCGCGGGTTGGCAAGGTGCCTACGCACCCTCATGCCTCCTCATCCTGAGGTGCGAGCGCAGCGAGCCTCGAGGGACGCACCCCGCCGACGCAGCTCGACCATGATGCGTGCTTCGAGGCCGGCGCTTCGCGCCGGCACCTCAGCATGAGGAGGGTTGTGACGCCGGAGAGCTACCGCCCCTTCAGCGCCTGCAGCACCTTGCCGCCGGGGCGCCCCGTCTGGCGCATGCCGATCTGGCTCTCGACCGCCTTGATGGCGTCGCGGGTCTTCTGGCCGACCTTGCCGTCGGGCTCGCCGACGTCGTAGCCGCGGGCGGCGAGGAGCTGCTGCAGCTCGCGCCGCTGCGCCCGGGAGAGCGGCGGGTCGTCGGTCGGCCAGGCGGCCTGCACGCCCGGCCCGCCGCGCAGGCGGTCGGAGAGCACGGCGATCGCGAGGCCGTAGGACTCGGCGGCGTTGTAGGAGTAGAGCGCGTCGAAGTTCTTCGTCACGAGGAAGGCCGGGCCGTCCTTCCCGGCCGGCAGCAGGATCGCGGCCTGGTAGTCGCCGGAGAGCGGCCGCCCGTCGATACGGGTCACGCCCATGGCGGCCCAGGCCGAGACCGGCCGCTTCTTCGCGCGCCCCGCGAGGCCGGCGTTGAAGCCCTCCGGGACCTGCACCTCGTAGCCCCAGGGCACGCCGGAGTTCCAGCCGGCCTTCTTCAAGAAATTCGCGGTCGAGCCGAGGGCGTCCGGCACCGAGTCGACCACGTCGCGGCGCCCGTCGCCGTCGAGATCGACGGCGAGGCGCAGGAACGTGGACGGCATGAACTGGGTGTGGCCGAAGGCGCCGGCCCAGGAGCCGACGAGGCGGTTCGCCGCGACGTCGCCGCGCTCGATGATCTGCAGCGTCGCGAAGAACTCGCCGCGGAAGTAGCCCTGGCGGCGGTTCGGGACGCAGGACAGGGTCGCGAGCGACTGCACGAGCGGGCGCCCGCCGATGTCCTTGCCGAAGTTCGACTCGACGCCCCACACGCCCGCGACGATCTGCCGGTCGACGCCGAAGCGGGCTTCCGCCTGCGCGAGCGCCGCGCTCCATTTGCGCATGGCGGCGCGGCCCTCCTCGACCCGCTCCTCGTCGACGAGGAAGCCGAGATAGTCCCAGATCGGCGTCTTGAACTCGGGCTGGTTGTCCATCAGCTCGAGGATTTTTAGGTCGGGCTGAACGCCCGCCGTCGCGGCCTCGTAGGTCTCGCCCGAGACGCCCTTGGCGGCGGCCTGGCCTTTGAGACCGGCGAGGCAGGAGCGGAAGTCGGACTGCGCCGCGGCGGGTGCGGCGACAATGGCGAGCCCGAGGAGGGCAAGGGCGATTCGGGCGTTCATGCCGTCAATATAGGGACGACATGGTTAACGGGCGGAAACCCTCTCCCGCTCCTTGCGCACGATCTCGGCGCAGAGGTCGACGCAGGCGTCACAGATCAGGACGCGAGGGCCAGCGACGAGATTGGCGACGGAGTGCTCGTCCCGGCCGCAGAAGCTGCAGGCGAGGGTCCGCTTTCGTCTGAAGGACCAGAGCGCGCGCATCGGCATCTCGGCTCCTCGTACCTCTCAGGCCCAGGCCCGCGCGGCCAGCTTCTTCTCATACGCCTCGATCGCCGGAGCCTTCTCCATGGTGAGGCCGATGTCGTCGAGGCCGTTGAGGAGGCAGTGCTTGCGATGCGAATCGATGTCGAACTTGACGACGCCGCCGTCGGGGCCGCGGATCTCCTGGGCTTCGAGGTCGACCGTCAAAGTCGCGTTCGCGCCGCGCTCGGCATCGTCGAAGAGCTTGTCGAGGTCTTCCGGGGAGACCTTGATCGGCAGGATGCCGTTCTTGAAGCAGTTGTTGTAGAAGATGTCGGCGAAGCCCGTCGAGATCACGCAGCGGATGCCGAAGTCGAGGAGCGCCCAGGGGGCATGCTCGCGCGACGAGCCGCAGCCGAAGTTGTCGCCCGCCACGATGATCTGGGCTTTCCGATAAGCCGGCCGGTTGAGCACGAAGTCCGGGTTCTCCGAGCCGTCGTCGCGGTAGCGCATCTCGGCGAAGAGGCCGGTGCCGAGGCCCGTGCGCTTGATCGTCTTCAGGTACTGCTTCGGGATGATCATGTCGGTGTCGACGTTGACGATCTTGAGCGGCGCGGCGACGCCGGTGAGGACGGTGAAGGGCTGCATCGCGGTGGACCTCGAGGGCGCGGGGCGCGGACGTGAGGTGATGTTTAGCGCAACGCTTCGGCCAGGTCGACGGGCGCGGACGGCGGATCGCCCGCCGCGACGCGGCCCGCGAGCGCGACCACGGCGCAGGGCTCGACGACGTCGCCCGTCGCCTTGAGCGCGTCGAGCCGCCACCAGCGCACGTCGAGCACGGGGTCGTTCTCGGTCTCGGCGAGACGCGCCGTGTCGATCGCCGGCGACGGCAGCCGTACGACGAAGTAGCGCTCGCGCACGAAGCGCGGCTCCCGGAACAGGCGCAGCGGCGCCTCCCGGCGCCCGACCTGCGGGCCGACCGGGGCGCCCACGACCCCGATCTCCTCCTCGAGCTCGCGCCTGAGCGCCTGTTCGTGGGTTTCCCCCGGCTCGACGCCGCCGCCGGGGGTGAACCAGAAGGCGCGCAGGCCCGGGCGGGCGGGATCGACCTCGATCGCGGCCTCGTACTGGATCAGGAGCAGCCGATCCTCGGGATCGAGCACGAGGCCGCGGGCGGTGTCGCGCAAAGGCAGATCCCCTACAACCCCGGTCACGAACCAAGCTCCGCGAGGGTGCCGAGGCCGACGTTCGCGCCGCACAGGAGCACGCCGACGCGCTCGCCGGGCCGAGGCCGGTAGGCGCCCGAGATCAGCGCCGCGAGCGCCGCCGCGCCGCCGGGCTCCGCCGCGATGCGCCAGTCGCGCCAGAGCGCGCCTTGAGCCGCCCGGATGGCGTCGTCGGGGACGAGCGCCACGTGGTCGACGGCGTCGCGGCAGATGCAGTGCACGAGCGCGCCGACGTTGCGGGCGCCGAGCGAGTCGGCCGCGACCGACTCGACCGGCACGTCGACCGGGCAGCCGGCCTCGAGCGCCGCGTGGAGCGCCCGCGAGCCCTCGGGCTCAACCCCGACACCTTGACCAGGCCGGCCCACCAGGTCGCCATGCCGGCGACGAGCCCGCCGCCGCCGACCGCGACGAGGGCGGTGTCGAGGACGGCGTCCTCCTCCCATTCGAGGGCGACGGTGCCCTGGCCCGCGATGGTGGTGTCCGCGTCGAAGGGGTGGACCCGAAGCGCGCCGGTCTCCGCGACGTAGAGGTCGCACGCCTCCTGCGCGTCGGCGTAGCGCGCTCCGCCGATCACGACCTCGGCCCCATGCGCGCGGATGACCGCCACCTTCGCCGGGGCAGCGATCTCGGGCACGAAGATCCGCGCCTTCGCGCCCAATTGCCTCGCCGCATAGGCGACCGCTGCGCCGTGGTTGCCGCCGGACGCCGCCGCGACCCCGGCGTCCGGGATCGGCCGGGACAGGAGCGTGTTGAACGCGCCGCGCGGCTTGAAAGAGCCGGCGTGCTGCAGGAACTCGAGCTTGAGGCTCACCGGACCGTCATGGCCGAAGCCGTGCGGCAGAGTCCACACCGGCGTGCGGCGCACGTGAGGCGCGATCCGCTCATGGGCGGCGCGGATGTCGTCGCGGGAGATCGGGGAAGCCATCCGGCTTCCTAGAGCGATGTCGCCGCGAAGGGCAAGCGCCGGGCA
>DASVPW010000115.1:0-72963 GCA_036389455.1 Beijerinckiaceae bacterium | reverse complement strand
CCCTTGGGGCTTGCCGGCGGGCTCCTCGTCGCCGTCGCGAGCCTGTCGCCGAGCCGCGCCGTGCGCTGGACCGTGAAGGGGCTCAACGACCTCTTCCGGGCGCTCCCGCCCCTCGTGGTGCTGATCCTCCTCTACTCGGGCCTCCCCTTCGCGGGCGTGCGGCTCTCGCCCTTCGCGGCGGTCTGCCTCGCGTTCTTCCTCAACAACTCGAGCTTCTACGGCGAGATCTACCGGGCCGGCATCGAGTCGGTCGGGCGCGGCCAGTGGGAGGCGGCGCGCTCGACGGGACTTACAGCCCGCCAGGCCTTCGTTTTCGTGATCCTTCCGCAGGCCGTGCGCAACGTGATCCCGGACCTCGTCTCGAACACCGTCGAGGTCGTGAAGCTGACCTCGATCGCGAGCGTCGTCTCCTTCACGGAGCTGCTCTACGCCGCCGACATGGCCCGCTCCGTCACCTTCAACACCTCGCCGATCGTGCTTGCGGCCCTGATCTACCTCGTGGTCTTGTGGCCCGTGGTGCGGCTGATGAGCCGCCTCGAGCACCGCGTCGCATCCTGAGGAGCCGCCATGCGAAACGTCCGCGTCGCCGCCGCCCAGCTCGGGCCGATCCAGAAGGACGACAGCCGCCAGGTGGTCGTCGCCCGCATGGTCGCGCTCCTCGACGAGGCGAAGGCGAAGGGCGCCGACCTCGTCGTCTATCCCGAGCTTGCGCTGACGACCTTCTTCCCGCGCTGGCATTACGAGGACCGCGCCGAGGCCGACTTCTGGTTCGAGCGCGAGATGCCGAACGCCGCGACGCGGCCGCTGTTCGAGCGCGCCCGGGAGCACGGCATGGCGATGTCCTTCGGCTACGCCGAGCTCACGCCGGACGGGCGCCATTTCAACACCTCGATCCTCGTCGACCGGGACGGGAGGATCGTCGGCAAGTACCGCAAGGTGCACCTGCCGGGCCACGACGAGTACGATCCCGAGCGCAGCCACCAGCACCTGGAGAAGCGCTACTTCGAACCCGGCGACCTCGGCTTCCCCGTGTGGCGCATGCTCGGCGGCATCATCGGCATGTGCATCTGCAACGACCGTCGCTGGCCCGAGACCTACAGGGTCATGGGCCTGCAGGGCGTCGAAATGGTGGTGCTCGGCTTCAACACCCCCTCCGAGAACCCGCAGAAGGCGGCGGAGGGGATCGAGAAGCGGATGTTCCACCACCGGCTCTCGCTCCAGGCCGGGGCTTACCAGAACTCGACCTGGGTCGTCGCCGTCGCGAAGGCCGGGACCGAGGACGGGCACCACTGCATGGGCGGCACCTGCATCGTCGACCCGGACGGGGAGATCGCGGCCGAGCTCGAAGGGGAGGAGGACGGCGTCCTCGTGCACGACTGCGACCTCGACCGGACCCGCTTCGCCAAGGAGACGATCTTCGACTTCCGGAGGCACCGGCGGATCGAGCACTACGGGCGCATCGCCGCTCAGGTCGGGGTCGAGCTGCCGGAGTGAGCCCGACGGACCTGCCGCGCCTCGCCGACGTCGCCCTCGTCCCGGCGGCCTCGGTCGCGGCCGCGTTCCTGATCGCCGGGCTCGTCGTGCTCGGGATCGGCGAGAGCCCGCTCGCCGCGACCCGGCTCCTGATCGAGGGCAGCCTCGGCTCCGGCGAGGCGCTCGGGTTCACGCTCTTCTACGCCACGAACTTCATCTTCACCGGGCTCTCGGTCGCGGTCGCCTATCACGCCGGCCTGTTCAACATCGGGGCCGAGGGCCAGGCGACGGTCGCCGGGCTCGGCGTCGCCCTCGCCGCGCTCGGTCCCGGCCCGCTGCCGGGCGCGCTGCTCGTGCCGCTCGGGATCGCCGGCGCGATGCTGTCCGGCGGGCTCTACGCCTTCCTGCCGGGCTGGCTCCAGGCCCGGCGCGGCAGCCACGTCGTCATCACGACGATCATGTTCAACTGGCTCGCCAGCGTCCTCATGGTCTACGTGCTCGTCAACGTCCTGCGGCAGCCGGGCTCCATGAACCCCGAGAGCCGCGCCTTCCCGGAAGGCGCCCGCATCCCCTTCCTGCACGACGTGCTGGGCGCCCTCGGCGTGACCGCCGCGCCCTCGCAGGCGAACCTGTCCCTGCTCCTCGCCCTCGCCTGCGCCGGCGCGGTCTGGCTCCTGATCTACCGCTCGCGGCTCGGCTACGCGATCCGGACCGTCGGCCAGAACCCGCACGCCGCCGTCTACGCCGGCATCTCGCCGCAAAAGATCACGATCGTCGCCATGGTCCTGTCCGGAGCGCTCGCCGGCGGCCTCGCGGTCAACGAGCTGATGGGCTCCCAGCACCGCCTGATCCTCGAGTTCACGGCGGGTTACGGCTTCGTCGGCATCGCGGTCGCGCTCATGGGGCGGGCCCATCCGGCCGGGATCGTGCCGGCCGCGCTGCTGTTCGGGATGCTCTACCAGGGCGGCGCCGAGCTCGCCTTCGCGGAGCCGCGGATCACTCGCGACATGGTGATCGTCATCGGCGGCGTCGTCGTGCTCTTCGCCGGTGCCCTCGACGGGCTGTTCCGGCGCGCCGTCGCGAGGGCGCTCGCCGCCGCCCGCCCGGGGCTGGCCTGAGATGGAGGCGGCCGGCCTCCTCGCGCTCCTCGACTCGGGGCTCCGGCTCTCGGTCCCGCTCCTGTTCGCGTGCCTCGCGGGCCTGTGGTCCGAGCGCTCGGGCATCGTCGACATCGGGCTCGAGGGCAAGATGCTGGCCGCCGCCTTCGCGGCGGCGGCGGCCGCGAGCGTCTCGGGCAGCGCTTCCGCCGGGGTCGCGGCCGGCGTCGCGGCCTCGCTGCTGCTCGCGGTCCTGCACGGCTTCGCCTCGATCAGCCAGCGCGGCAGCCAGATCGTCTCCGGGGTCGCGGTCAACATGCTGGCGGCGGGCCTGACCGCCGTCCTCGGCCACGCCTGGTACGGCCAGGGCGGACGGACGCCGCCGCTGGAGAGCGGCCAGCGCATTCCCGACCTCGTCCTCGGCCACTCGCCCCTTGTCTACCTCGCGCTCGCGGCCGTGCCGCTCACCGCCTTCGTGCTGGCGCGGTCCCGGTTCGGCCTGAGATTGCGGGCGGTCGGCGAGAACCCGGCCGCCGTCGACGCGGCCGGCGTCTCGGTCGCGGGGCTGCGCTACGCCGCGGTCGCCGTCGGCGGCGTGCTCTGCGGCCTCGGCGGCGCCTACCTTTCGATCGCGCAGTCGGCGGGCTTCATCCCGAACATGACCGCCGGCAAGGGCTTCATCGCGCTCGCCGCCCTGATCTTCGCCCGCTGGCGGCCCTGGGGGGCGCTCGGCGCCTGCCTCCTGTTCGGCCTCCTCGACGCCGCCGCCATCCGCCTCCAGGGGGCGGTCGTCCCCGGGATCGGCGAGGTTCCGGTTCAGGCCGTGCAGGCTTTGCCCTATGCCATGACGGTGATTCTGCTCGCCGGCTTCTTCGGCCGCGCGATCCCGCCCAGGGCGGCCGGCGTCCCCTACGTGAAGGAGGGATGATGGAATTTCTCGAGCGGCTGTTCGAGGCTGCCAGCATCGCGCGAGTCAAGGCCTATGCGCCCTATTCGAAGTTCCGGGTCGGGGCGGCGCTCGTGACATCGGGCGGCGCCGTCTTTTCCGGCTGCAACGTCGAGAACGCCGCTTTCCCGGTCGGCACCTGCGCCGAGGAGGCCGCGATCGCCGCAATGGTGGCGGGAGGCAGCGGAACAGAGATCGCCGAATTCCTCGTCTTCGGTGAAGGGGACACGCTCGTGACCCCCTGCGGCGCCTGCCGCCAGCGTATCCGCGAGTTCGCCGGCCCCGAGACGCCGATCCACGTCGCGGGTCCGGAAGGGGTGCGCCACAGCTTCCGCCTCGACGAGCTGTTGCCGTTCTCGTTCGGACCGGACAACCTGGGACCCCGATGACCGACGCACCCACCCTCGACCTCGACCCGAAGATCGCGGAAGCCGCCGCGCATTTGCGCGCGCAGGGCTTCGACCAGCGCTTCGACTGCGCGATCGTGCTCGGCACCGGCCTCGGCAAGCTCGCCGACGACCTCGAGGACCCGGTGAGCCTGCCCTACGCCGAGATCCCGCACTTCCCGCAGACCGCCGTCTCCGGCCATCCCGGACGGCTGATCGCGGGGCGGATCGAGAGGAAGCGCCTGCTCCTGTTCCAGGGCCGCGCCCACTACTACGAGACCGGGGACGCCGCCGCCATGCGGGTCCCGATCGGCGTCGTCGCGGCGCTGGGCAGCCCGCCCCTCGTCCTGACCAACGCGGCCGGCTCGCTCAAGCTCGACATCCGCCCCTCGAGCCTCGTCGCGATCGCCGACCACATCAACTTCTCGGGCTCGAACCCGCTTTTCTCCGACCGCAGCGACGCCCGTTTCGTCAATATGGTCGGGGCCTACGACGAGCGCCTGCGCAAGAAGCTGAAGCTCGCCGCGACCGCGGCCGGGATCAGCCTCAACGAGGGCGTCTACATGTGGTTCTCGGGGCCGAGCTTCGAGACGCCGGCCGAGGTCCGCATGGCAAAGGCGCTCGGCGCCGACCTCGTCGGCATGTCGACGGTGCCGGAGGTGATCCTCGCCCGCTATTTCGGCCTCAAGGTCGCGGCGCTGTCGATCGTGACCAACATGGCGGCCGGCGTCTCGGGGGGAAGGCCTTCGCACGCCGAGACCAGGGACAAGGCCGCGGGCGCGGCGGCAGGCCTGAGGCGGCTCATCCGCGCCTTCGTGTCGAGGATCGACGATGTCTGACGCCGCGACCGCCCGCCGAGCCCTGAAGTGCCTCGACCTGACGGACCTGTCAGAGACCTGCTCCGACCCCGCCCTCGACGCGCTCTGCCAAAAGGCCCTGACGCGGCACGGGCCGGTCGCGGCGATCTGCATCTGGCCGCAGTTCGTCGACCGGGCCCGCGGCGTCTTGCGCGGCACGCCCGTCCGCCTCGCCACGGTGGTGAACTTCCCGGCCGGCGACGAGGACCCCGAGCGCGTCATCGACGCCGCCGAGGAGGCGGTCGGCGACGGCGCCGACGAGATCGACTGCGTCCTGCCCTACAAGGCATTCCTCAGAGGGGAGACCGGCCTCGCCGCCGATCTCGTCTCCGGCGTCCGGGACGTGGTCGACGGCGGGCGCACCCTCAAGGTGATCCTCGAGACCGGCGCCCTCGGCGACGCCGGGAAGATCGAGGCCGCGGGCCGCCTCGCCATCGCGGCCGGCGCCGACTTCCTCAAGACCTCGACCGGCAAGTTCCGCGTCTCGGCGACGCCCGAGGCGGCCGAAGCGGTGCTCGCCGCGATCCGCGCCGCCGACCGGCCGGTCGGCCTCAAGGTCTCGGGCGGCATCCGCACCGTGGCGGCGGCCAGGACCTACCTCGACCTCGCCGACCGCATCATGGGCGAAGGGTGGGCGACCCCCAAGACCTTCAGGATCGGCGCGACGGCGCTCTACGACGCCCTCGTCGCGGCGATCGAGGGGCGGGGGTGAGCGGGCCGGCGGTGCGCCTCCTTCCCCAGGAGATCATCCGCGCGAAGCGGGACGGGCACGCGCTCCCGGACGAGGAGATCGCGGGCTTCATCGCCGGGCTCGCCTCCGGGGCGGTGTCGGAGGGGCAGGCGGCGGCCTTCGCCATGGCGGTGTTCTTCCGCGGGATGACGACCGCGGAGCGCGTGGCGCTCACCCGCGCCATGGCGGCCTCCGGCGCGACGCTCGCCTGGGACCTCCCCGGCCCCGTCCTCGACAAGCACTCGAGCGGCGGGGTCGGCGACACGGTGAGTCTCGCGCTCGCGCCCGCGGTCGCGGCCTGCGGCGGCTTCGTGCCGATGATCTCGGGGCGCGGCCTCAGCCACACCGGCGGCACCCTCGACAAGATGGACGCGATCCCGGGCTACGCCTCGCAGCCCGATCTCGACACCTTCCGCCGCGTCGTCGCCGAGGCCGGCTGCGCGATCATCGGCCAGACCGCCGACCTCGCGCCGGCCGACCGGCGCCTCTACGCCATCCGCGACGTGACCGGCACGGTCGAGTCCCTCGACCTCCTCACGTCGTCGATCCTCTCGAAGAAGCTCGCGGCGGGCCTTTCCGGCCTCGCCATGGACGTGAAGTTCGGCTCCGGCGCCTTCATGACGGACATCGACGGCGGCCGGGCGCTCGCCGACAGCATCGTCCACGTGGCGCACGGGGCGGGCCTGCCCACGACCGCCCTCCTCACCGCCATGGACCAGCCCCTCGCCTCGGCGGCCGGCAACGCCGTCGAGGTGGCTTACGCCCTCGACCACCTGACGGGACGGCGCCGCGGGCCGCGCTTCCACGCGGTCACGGTCGCGCTCGCCGCCGAGATGCTTCTGCTCGGGCGCCTCGCGGCGACCGCCGAGGACGCGAAGGCGCGCATCGAGGATGCGCTCGCCTCGGGACGCGCCGCCGAGGTCTTTTCCCGCATGGTGGCGGCGCTCGGCGGCCCGGCGGACTTTCTGGAGCGCTCCGAAACCTATCTGGGGCAGGCGCCGGTCGTTCGCGCCGCTCATCCGGAAGCGGACGGCATCGTGCAGGAGATCGCGACCCGCGACGTCGGCGTCGCGGTCGTGGCGCTCGGCGGCGGGCGCACGCGTCCCGAGGACCGGATCGACCACGCGGTCGGCTTCACGGAGCTGGCCGAGGTCGGCGAGCGGGTCGATGCGGGCCGCCCGCTCGGCGTCGTCCACGCCCGCACGGAAGGCGCCTTCGAGGCCGCAGCCGCCGCGCTGCGCCGCGCCTACCGGCTCGGGGATGCGCCCGCCTCGCCCGGCCTCCTGATCGCGGAGCGGATCGGATGAGCCTCCTCGTCGCCATCACCCAGTGGGAGCCGGAGCCCTGGACCCTGCGCTTCCGGCGCCTCATGCCGGAGCGCAGGGTCGTGGCGCTGGGCGAGCCGTTCGATCCCGCGGCGGTGCGCTACGCCGCCTCCTGGAAGCACCCGCCGGGGAGCCTCGCGGCGCTGCCCAACCTGAAGGTCCTGTTCTCCCTCGGGGCCGGGGTCGACCATTTCATGGGCGATCCGCGCCTGCCGGACGTGCCGATCGTGCGCGTGGTCGACGCGGACCTGACCAACCGCATGAGCGAGTACGTGGTGCTGCACTGCCTCATGCACCTGCGCCGCCAGCGATCCTACGACGAGCAGCAGCGCCGCAAAATCTGGCTCGACGACCGCTTCCAGCCCGGCGCCCACCATGTGCGGGTCGGGATCATGGGCCTCGGCGTGCTCGGGCAGGACGCCGCCCGCAAGCTCAGGGTCATGGGCTTCGAGGTTGCCGGCTGGAGCCGCTCGCCGCGGGCGGTTGCCGGCATGGAGACCTTTTCCGGCGCGGACGGGCTCGACGCTTTCCTGGCCCGCACCGACATCCTCGTCTGTCTCCTGCCGCTGACCAAAGACACCCGCGGCATCCTGAACCGCTCCGTATTCGCGCGCCTCGCCCGCGACGGACGCCTCGGCGGGCCGATCGTCGTCAACGCCGGCCGCGGCGGCCTGCAGGTCGAGGCCGACATCCTCGCCTGCCTCGACGAAGGCGTCCTCAAGGCCGCGACCCTCGACGTGTTCGAGACCGAGCCCTTGCCGCCCGAGTCGCCCCTGTGGACCCACCCCGCCGTGACCGTCACCCCCCACAACGCCGCCATGAGCGACCCGGAGTCGATCGCCGAGCAGATCGCGGAGCAGATCCGGCGCTTCGAGCGGGGCGAGCCGCTGCGCAACGTCGTCGACCCGCGGGCGGGCTACTGAGGGTGGGGCCGGGCGAGGGTCCGGCGCCGCTCAGACCGGCACGAACCAGAGCGTCATCTGGTAGTCGATGGTGAGCTCCTCGCCGTCCGCGATGTCGGTGAGCGCGACGAGGTCGATCGCGAGCTCGTCGATGTGCCGGATGAACTCGCAGTTCGGCGTGTAGGAGTGGTTGAGCAGGCTCGTGTAGCCGAGCGCGATGGCCGAGCGGCCCTCGTGCCGGTACAGGTCCTCCTCGACGGTGCCATGCTCCCACATGAACACGTAGGTGAAGACGACCGTGGCGTCGGCGGCGGCGCGGTCCCCATGCGGGATCACGAGCACGGGCGAGCGCTCGACGAGCTCGCCCGCCCGGATGGCGCGGCCCGCCACGACGCCGCGCCCGCGGCCGGGGAACTCGGCGATCCTCAGGGGGACGCGCTGCCCGCTGTGCAGCTCGATCGGTCCGGATGCCTGCGGCGCCCCGCCGGACCGGACGGCCGGCAGGGGTTCGGAAAAATCGGGCTCGGAGAAATCGCTCATCTCGGATCGCTTCAGGCCGGCACGCGCATGCGCCTCCCGCCGGTCAAGAACGAGAGGCGCGGTTCGCGACGAGTCGGATGGACAACACCACGAAGCGATTCACTCAATGCCTGGGGTTGTCGAAGGTTGCACGAAGCTCGACTCTTTTGCACGCCGGTCCGGCGGCGTCACGCAACATAAGCGGACCCGCCGACGTTCGGCCGGCGGATTGCGCTCGGAACAAAGGATGAGGCGACGGGCGCCTGCAGCATGCCGTCGCAGGACGCCGGCAGGATTCTTCGGCTCGGCCCTTGCTTCGGTCGCGGAGAGGCGGCCATTTCGCGCCGCGCGGCTTGAGGGAAGCCGGGCGAATCTCTAAGCCATTTCGGCCGCGCCGATCCGCGCGGGCCAAGGACCGGATGCCGCATGGGCGAGACCGACGAATTTCAGACCGCGGCGGCCCTCGATCTCGCCCCGGCCCCGGAGCTCGCCCCGGCCCCGGAGCTCGCGCCGAGCCCCGAGCCGCTGCCGCTCGTTCCCGAGCCCGACGTTCCGCCTGCTCCGGAGAAGCCCACGATCACGGACCGGCAGCCCCGCGCCCTCTTCGATTGCGGCAAGTGCCCGGCCTTCTGCTGCTCGGTCTACGAGCGCGTGCAGACGAAGCGCCGCGACATCAACCGGCTCGCCAAGTTCTTCGGTGTCTCCTATGAGGTCGCGGAGAGGCGCTACACCAGGGTCGTCGAGGGCGAGCGCGTCCTGAAGCGCGTCCCCGACAAGGTCCTCGACGAGGCCTGCATGTTCCTCGACCAGGACACGCGCCGCTGCACCATCTACCACGCCCGTCCGGGCACCTGCCGCGAATACCCGACGACGAGGCGTTGCGCCTACTACGACCTCCTGCGCTTCGAGCGGAAGCAGCAGGGCGACGACACCGTCGTCCCGGTGGTCCGCATCACTTTCCAGGAGTGGCGGAAGCCGAACGGCGGCGGGACGGGCTGATCGAGCGCCGCAGGACTTGGTTCATTCGGGTCTGCCAGCCTGGGCCCTGCGCCTTGAAAGCTTCGACTATTTCGGGGTCTAGACGAAGCTTCACCTCCACTTTGGTTTTTTCCGCCTTTGGCCGGCCGCGGGGGCGCTTTGTGAGGGCGGCATAGAGCGCAGGCGGAAGGACCTCGGACGCCGGGCGGAGCCGGGTAAGCTGCTCGTCCGTGAGCTCTGGATTGTCCGGGTCCTTGGCGATGCCGGCCTGGATCCGCGCCTCTTCCTCATCCGAGATGTCGACGATAGGCTGTCTAGCGCGAGGCATAGGCTTTCCTTTCCTTGCGGCTCGCCGGACGGAAGCTGATCAAGGAGATCGCTTCGGTGCCGAGCGGCGAGAAGACGCACGCGCGGGCGGCTCGGCCAAGATCACACTCTTGAGTATTGAATCTCTCTTATGGCTGCCAAGGCCGGCCTGCCGATCCTGACCGGAAACTGCAACGACCTCGATCTCATCCAGCAATTCGCGCCGGAGGGGCGCTTCGTTCATTTCTGACGGCGGCGCTTCGGTTGCTCCCCGCCCTTCTCTCCCACCCGCTCGGCGAGCTTCTCCAGAAAGGTCTCCAGCGCGTCCTCGGGCCTGCAGTCCGACTCGGTCAGGACCTTGAGACCCCATTGCTCGAGCACCGCCTCGTCGACGGGGTTCGGGCGCAGCGTGAAGACGTAGGACTGAGGGCGATCCTTGCCGTAGCCCGAGGCCTCCCAGGTCTTCCACAGCCGGTGCAGGAGGAAGCGGATGTTGAGGTCCGACATGCTGTAGCCCACGAACAGGATCGGGCTGCCGAGGGCGTCGGCGCGGAACTTGATGTCGAGGGGCGACTCGAAGGAGAGGCGGTCGAGGTAGTCGGTCTCGGCGATCACGATCGAGGGGTCGTCGTCGAAGTCGCCGTGCAGCTTGACGATCTGCGTCACGCCCTCGCGGACTTGCGCCACGTCCTTCGCCGTGACGATCTTGACGTACTCCTTGCCGTGGAGCTCGAAGGCGGTCTCGAGGTTGCGGTCGAAGTTCGTGGTGTAGACGATCGGGAAGTCGAGCCGCACGATCAACTCGTGCACGCGCGAGGCCTTGAGCTTGTCCTGCGGGATGCTCCAGTTGCGGTCCATCCAGCTCCGCAACGGGCCGATGCTGCCCTTCGTCAGGCGGTAGTACTCGGCGAGGGTGAAGTAGTTGGTGCCGGGGTCCTCGGCGACCTTGCGGTCGAGGCCGAGCTCCGCGGCCATCTCTGCGATCAGCGTCGACCACGACGGCAGGCCGACCGTCATGGAGACGCCGGCGCCGGCGAAGAGGATCGCCCGGCGGTCTCGGATCGCGCTCACGAGGTCGTCGCGCATCGGTCGCTCAGCCCCGTCGAATTCGGCTAGAACCGTAAAGCTTCGGCGTGCCGAATGGGTTCCGGGACGGCGCATGCCGTCCGATGCGGCGCTCGGGCGTTGTCTTGGGCCGGAAACGCCGGAAATGGCCCATCGCGAGGGGAAAAGCCCGTGAGGAAGCACCGGATCAAGTCGGTCGAGACCCTGTACGAAGGCTGGGGCAGGCTCCTGAAGCTCTGGATCGAGCAGCCCGACGGACACGTGATCGGGCGCGAGGTCGAGGACCACGGCGCCGCCGTCGCGGTGCTCCCCTACGATCCCGGCCGGCGCACCGTCCTCCTGGTGCGCCAGTTCCGCGCCCCGCTCGCCCATGCCTGCGGCGAGGACAGCCTCCTCGAGGCGCCGGCCGGCATGCTCGACGAGGACGATCCCGAGGACTGCGCCCGGCGCGAGGCCGAGGAGGAGGTCGGCCTGCGGCTCACCGCCCTCGAGCCGGTCGGGGCGGTCTGGTCGATGCCCGGCGTCTCGACCGAGCGCATGCACCTGTTCCTCGCGCCCTACGCTCAAGGAGACCGGATCGCGGCGGGCGGCGGGCTCGCCGAGGAGCACGAGAACATCGAGGTCGTCGAGATGCCGCTCAGCGAGCTCGCCGGGATGGCGGAGCACGGCGCGCTCGCCGACCTCAAGACCCTCGCCCTCGTCCAGGCCCTGCGCCTGCGCCGGCCCGAGCTGTTTTGACGGATCGAAATGGCGTCGGCGGGAGTTAAGCCCGGACCCGCCAACCGAGAGCATCCCAAGACAATGAGGGCGAAAGCAGCCCGCCGTCCCGCGGCGAAGGCTTCCCAAATGCGTCGGGCATTCCGCTCCGCGCCGCGCCGGGCGAAGCCGGGTCCCGGCGCTGCGCCGGTCGAGGTCGCCGCCGCCGCGACCCTCGGCGGCGAGGCGGTGCAATTGCTCAAGCTGGCCCGGGAGGCAGGTGCGGGCGGCCTCGTGGTCGTGGCCGGAAGCGAGAGCCGGGCGGAGCGGCTCGGGCGCCTCCTGCGCGGGCTCGATCCGGCGCGGGAGACCATCGTGGTCCCGCCCTGGGATTGCCTGCCCTACGACCGCACCTCGCCCTCCCGCGAGGCCATGGGCCGGCGCATGGCGGCGCTCCGGCGGCTCGCCGGCGGCGGAGAGGGCGGCCCTGAGGGCGCGGTCGTCGTGACGGTGCCGGACGCCCTCGTCCAGCGCGTGCCGCCCCGGGATGCGTGTCGCGAGGCCGGCCTGGCGCTTGCGGCCGGCGAGGATTTCGCAGCCGAGGCGCTGGAGGCGGCCCTTTCCCGGCTCGGCTACGTCGCCGACGAGCGGGTCGACGAGCCCGGCGAGATGGCTTTCCGGGGACAGGTGGTCGATATTTTTCCGGCCGGCGCCTCGACGCCGGTGCGGATCGAGCACGACGGCGGGCGCATCGCGGCGATTCGCGCCTTCGACCCGGCGACCCAGCGCACCGTCGGGGAACTCGACCGGCTCTCCCTCGATCCCGCCTCGGAGGTCCTGCCCCGGGAAGGCGAGGGTCGGAAGGGCGGGGACGAAGGAGAGGGGGAAGGGCCGGAGCGCGCGTCCAACATCGTCGGCTTCGCTCAACATCATCGGTGTTTTCCGGCAACATCGTCGGGATTTTCCGGCAACATCGTCGGGGTTTTCGCCGGCCTCGGGCACCGGCTGCCGGAGCTCTATCCCGCCCTCGACACCCTCTTCGACTACGTGCCCGGCGCGACCCTCGTGCTCGAGCCCGGCGCTTCGGACCGCCTCGCCCACGCCCGCGCCCAGATCGCCGACGCCTACGAGGCCCGCGCCGGCGCCCGGGCGGAACGGCTGCGGGAGGGATTGCCGCCCCCGCTCCCACCGGAGCGGCTCTACCTGACCGAGACCGAGTGGGACGCGCGCGTCGCCGCCCACCCGGTCGTCCGCCTGCAAGCTCCGGAGGGGCCGGAAGCCGAGGCGGTGCCGCGCTTCGCGCTGGAGCCGAGCCCGCGACGCGCCTTTTCGGCCTTCCTGCGCGAGGCGGTGAAGGCCAGGCGTCGCGTGGTCCTCGCCGCGGGCGACGAGCAGGCTCTTCGGCTCCTCGCCCGGCGGGCCGAGCAGGCCATGGGCTCCGAGCCTTCCCTGGCGGCGGACTGGAACGCCGTCCTCAAAGCCCGTCCCGGCACGGTCCTGACGCTTGGCCTCGACCTCGACCGCGGCTTCGTCGACAAGGACGGCGGGGTCGTGGCGGTCGCCGCCGCAGACCTGCTGGGGGCCGGCGCGGCCCCGGGCCGGAGCGTCCCGGCGAGGCCGGAAGCCGCGCTCCTCACGAACCCCGATCTGCGCCTCGGCGACGCCGTCATCCACCTCGACTACGGCATGGGAATGCTGAGCGGCCTCGAAGCGCTCGCCCTTGGGCAAGGCGCCGGCTCCGAGGCGGTGCGCCTCGCCTACAAGGACGACGCCAAGCTCCTCGTGCCGGTCGAGGAGATGGACCGCATCTGGCGCTACGGCGCAGGCGAAGGCCTCGCCCTCGACCACCTCGACGGCGACGCCTGGGCGAAGCGCCGGGCGCGCCTCATGGAGGAGATCGCCGAGGCCGCCCGCGGCCTCGCCGGGAAGGCACGGGAGCGCGCCGCCATGCTCGCCCCGAAGCTCAAGCCCCCGGCCCGCGCGTATGAGCGCTTCGTGAGCGGCTTCCCGTTCACGGAGACGCCGGACCAGGCCCGCGCCATCTCGGACGTGCTCGCCCACCTCGCCTCCGGGCGACCCACGAACCGCCTCGTCTGCGGCGACGTGGGCTACGGCAAGACCGAGGTGGCCCTGCGCGCCGCTGCCGCCGCCGCGCTCTCGGATAAGCAGGTCGCGGTGCTGGCGCCGACGACGGTGCTGGTGCGCCAGCATCTCCAGACCTTCACGCGGCGATTCCGCGGCACCGACGTTTCGGTCGCGCACCTCTCCCGCCTTGCGAAGCCGGCCGAGGCGAAGCGCGTCAAGGCGGGCCTCGCGGACGGCAGCATCCGGGTCGTCATCGGCACGCACGCGCTCCTGGCGAAGGGCGTGCGCTTCGAGAACCTCGGCCTCGTCGTCATCGACGAGGAGCAGCGCTTCGGCACGGCACACAAGGAGAAGATCCGGGCGCTGGCGCAAGGCATCCACGTCCTGACGCTCACCGCGACGCCGATCCCGCGCACGCTGCAAGGGGCGCTTGCCGGCCTCCTCGATCTCAGCCTCATCGCGACGGCGCCGGCGCGGCGGCGCCCGATCCGCACCTTCGTCACGCCCTTCGACCGGGTCACGATGCGCGAGGCGCTCCTGCGCGAGCGCCGCCGCGGCGGCCAGAGTTTTTTGGTCTGCCCGCGCATCGAGGACATCGAGCCGATGAGCGCGCGGCTGAAGGAGCTCGTGCCGGAACTGCAAGTCCTCGTCGCGCACGGAAAAATGCCGGCGGAGGACGTGGACGAGACCATGGTGCGCTTCGCCGACGGTGACGGCGACGTGCTGCTCTCGACCAACATCATCGAGAACGGCCTCGACGTGCCCCGCGCCAACACGATGCTGGTCTGGCGCGCCGACCGCTTCGGCCTCGCGCAGCTCCACCAGCTGCGCGGCCGCGTCGGCCGCGGGCGCATGCGCGGCGTCGCCTACCTCCTGACGGACCCGGGCGACAGAATCGCGCCCGCGACGGAGAAGCGCCTGAAGACACTGGAAACTCTCGATCGCCTCGGGGCGGGCTTCGCGATCAGCGCCCGCGACCTCGACCAGCGCGGCGCCGGCGATCTTCTGGGCGACACCCAGGCCGGCCACGTCAGGCTCATCGGGGCCGGGCTCTACCGCCACCTCCTCGAGCGGGCGCTCAAGACGGCGCGGGGCGAGGCGGTCGAGGACGACTGGTCGCCCGAGCTCAACCTCGGCGTCGGCGGGCGCATCCCCGAGGATTACGTCCCCGAGGCGGAGGTGCGCATCAACCTCTACGCCCGGCTCGCCCGGGCGGAGGGCGCCGACGCCGTCGATGCCCTCGCCGCCGAGATCGAGGACCGCTTCGGCGAGCCGCCCGATGAGGTTCACCACCTCCTCGCCGCCGCGCGCCTGCGCCAGCTCTGCCGCATGCTCGGCATCGCCCGGATCGACGCCGGCCCGAAGGCCGTGGCGCTGACTTTCCGCCATGCGGAGCGTTGGGTCGAGGAGCTCGGCGGGCTCTTGCGCGACCAGGACGGCGGCTTCGTCTGGCGCGACGACCGGCTCGTCTGCGAGCGCCCGACCGACACCCCCGCCGAGCGCCTCGACCTCGCCCTGACCCTGCTGGAGCGGCTCGCGGAGGAGCCGTAGAAACGCTTCGAGGCTTCCCCGATGGACCCTTCGGATCCTTCCGGCCGGCCCTTCGTCGAGCTTGCCGCCGATGGGGCGTCGGCCGCAGTCGCCCTTCGCGGCGCGGAGCCGCTGTCCTGGCGCATCGCAGGCCGTGAGCTGCTCTGGCACGGCGATCCCGCCCACTGGGCCGAGCGCGCCCCGATCCTGTTTCCGGTGATCGGCGCATCCGCCGGCGGCGTCGTGCGGATCGACGGGCGCCGCCATCCGATGCCGCGCCACGGCTTCGCCCGCGGCCTGCCCTTCCGCGTCGTCGAGCGCGGACCGGACGCCGTCCGCCTGCGGCTCGCGGAGGATGCCCAAACCCTGCGCTGTTACCCGTTCCTGTTCCGGCTCGAGATCGCGGTCGCGCTCGCGGCCGATCGCCTGTCCCTGATCTTCACGGTCGCGAACGCGGACGAGCGCCCCTTGCCCTACGGGCTCGGGTTCCACCCGGGCTTCCCCTGGCCGTTCGACGGCGGCGCGCGCGAGGATTACCGGCTGGTCTTCGAGGCTCCCGAGGACCCGCGCGTCCCGGACGTTACCGCCGCCGGCCTCCTGCGCGCGGGCGACCGGCGCGCGCCCTTCCAGGGCCGCGCGCTGCCCCTCGCTCCGGCGCTGTTCGCCGGCGGAGCCCTCGTCCTGCGCAACGTCCGGAGCCGCAGCGTCCGGTTCGAGGCCCCGGGCGGGAGCGCGATCGTCCTGGAAAACGACGGCTTCCCCCATCTCGCCCTGTGGACGAAGCCGGGGGCGCCCTTCCTCTGCATCGAGCCCTGGACCGGCGAGCCGGACCCGGACGGCTTTCGCGGCAGTCTCGCCGAGCGCCCCTCGATCCGCATGCTCGAGCCGGGCGCCGCGGCGAGCTACGCCGTGCGGCTACGCTGGACAGAATCTTAAGCAGCCGCCGAGCGCTTCTCCACGAGGCGCGCGTACAGCGCCGCGCCGAGCGGCAGGATCTCGTCGTCGAAGCGGTAGCCCGGGTTGTGCAGGGCCGCGCCCTCGGCCGCCCCGAGCCAGACGTAGGCGCCGGGCACTGCGTGCAGCATGTCGGCGAAGTCCTCGCTGCCCATCTTGGGCTCGGCACCGGTCTCAACGTTCTCCCGTCCGACGAGATCGACCGCAGCTTCCTCGGCCGCAGCGGTCTGCTCCGGGTCGTTGCGGAGCACGCTGAAGATGTCGCGGATCTCGACCTCGATCGTCGCCCCGAACGCTGTGGCGATGCCGGCCGCGAGCTCGCGGACGCGGTCCTGCGCGAGCTTGCGCATGCGGTCGTCGAACGTGCGCATGGTGCCGGCGAGATGCGCCGTCTCCGGGATGACGTTGTAGGCCGATCCCGTGTGGATCTGCGTGATCGAGACCACCATGGCCTTGAGCGGATCGGCGTTGCGGCTGACGATGGTCTGCATGGCCTGGCCGAGGGTCATGGCGATTACGGCGGCATCGTTCGACTCGTGCGGCTGCGCCCCGTGGGCGCCCTTGCCTACGATGCGGATGTCGAAGAAGTCCGCCGCCGCCATGGCGGCTCCGACGCGCATGAAGACCTTGCCGCGGCCACCGTTCGGCCAGTTGTGGAGCCCGTAGACCTCGTCGCAGGGGAAGCGCTCGAACAGCCCGTCAGCGAGCATCGCCCGGGCGCCGCCGAGCCCCTCCTCGGCCGGCTGGAAGATGAACACGGCCGTGCCGTCGAACGCCTTCGTCTCGGCGAGGTAGCGGGCCGCGCCGAGGAGCATGGTGGTGTGCCCGTCGTGGCCGCAGGCATGCATCTTGCCGGGATTCCGCGAGGCATAGGGAAGGCCGGTCGCCTCCTCGATCGGCAGGGCGTCCATGTCGGCCCTCAAGCCGATGCGACGGTAATTGCCGCCGCGGCGGCCCTTGCCCTCGAGCACGCCGACGACGCCGGTCCGGCCGATGCCGCGATGCACCGCGATGCCCCAGGAGGCGAGCTTCTCGGCGACGATCGCGGACGTGCGCTCCTCCTCGAACCCGATCTCCGGATGGGCGTGGAAGTCGCGCCGCCACGCCACGAGGTCGTCGGCGAAGCCGGAGATGCGGTCGAGAGCGGTCATGTCCAAGGTTCCTGATGAGCAGTCGCGTCCGCAGTGATAGGCCGGCGGGCGCGCCGCACCAAGCCCCGACAAATTCTCGCCACACCGTCGCGGTTGATCGAGGCGGCTTGAGCGGTGCGAGCCCCACGCCGGCGGCCTCGATGCCGCGTCCCTGATTTTCAGGGCTCGCCGAAGACTCACGGAGGCGCGCTTTCCGATGCCCGAACCGTCCATGCAAGGTGCGCCCCCGTCCGACCTCGATGCCCCCATGTCGGGGATCGAGCGGACGCTGCAGGCCTCCATCGCCCTGATGAAGCGCAAGCGCCACGAGCTGCAGCGCGCCCGGCGCAAGCTCGACCGCGAAGGCGGCGCCGACGTGGGGCGGCGCACGCACCAGTAGGCGCCCGGCGCCCCCGTAGCCTTTCCGCGATGCTCCCCGCATGGGGGAGGCTTGGCGCGCGGGCGTTCGACGGTGAAACTGCCCTGATCGAGGCGATCGCGGATGGACGGCGTGAAGAAGAGAATCGGCGTGGTCGGGGCCGGGATGGTGGGGGTCGCGGCGGCGAGCTTCCTGCAGCGCGAGGGGCACGACGTCTTCATCGTCGAGCCCGGCAACCCCGGCGAGGGCACGTCGTTCGGCAACGCCGGCTGCCTCAACGGCTCGTCCGTGGTGCCGATGTCGATGCCGGGCACGATCCGCAACGTGCCGCAGTGGCTCACCGACCCGATGGGGCCGCTCGTGATCCGCTGGGCCTATCTTCCGGCGCTCATGCCGTGGCTCGTCCGCTTCATCCGCGCAGGGCGGCCGGAGAAGGTGCGGGCGCAGGCAAAGGCCCTGCGCGGCCTCCTCGGCCCGTCGCTCGCGACCCTTGCGCCGCTCTTGAAGGACGCCGGCGCCGAGGACCTCGTCAAGAAGCACGGCCACCTCTTCGTCTACCGCTCGGAGGCAAGCTGGCTTAAAGAAAGCCTAGCCTGGGACCTGCGGCGCCAGAACGGCGTCGCCTGGGACGAGTTCGACGCCGACGAGCTGCGCCAGCTCGACCCGAACCTCTCGCGCGACTACGTCAAGGGCGTGCTGGTGCGCGAGAACGGGCACACCGTGAACCCGCACCGGCTGGTCAACAGCTTGGCGGACGGATTCCTGCGCAACGGCGGGCGCATCGAGCGGACGCGGGCGACGGGCTTCGATCTCGACGGCGGGCGCCTCACGGGCATCCGCACCGAGGCCGGCACGCTTGTGGCCGACGGCGCCGTGGTCGCGGCCGGCATCTGGTCCAGGACGCTCGCCGAAGGGCTCGGCGACCGCGTGCCGCTCGAGACCGAGCGCGGCTACCACCTCATGATCCGCGACCCCGAGGCCATGCCGCGCATCCCGACCATGGATGTGGAGGGCAAGTTCGTGGCCACCCCGATGGAGCTCGGCATCCGACTTGCCGGAACGGTCGAGCTCGCCGGGCTTGAGGCGCCGCCGAACTGGGAGCGGGCGCGGGTCCTTCTCCGGCACGCCCGGCGGATGTTCCCGGCGCTCCAGGAGAGCTATCCGGAGGAGCGGATCTCGACCTGGATGGGCCACCGCCCGAGCCTGCCGGACTCGCTGCCCTGCATCGGCCGCTCCACCGCCTCGCCGGACGTCGTCTACGCCTTCGGCCACGGCCACGTCGGCATGGCGGCGGCGCCGATGACCGGCAAGGTCGCGGCCGAGCTCCTTTCGGGCAAGCCGCCGAGCCTGGATCTTACGCCGTTCAGCCCGACGCGCTTCGGGTGAAAGGTAATCTCCCCGCCGACGTGGCCGCCGTCGTTCCCGCCCCGCTCGGCCTTCGGCCGAGTCGCCCCCCTGCGGGAGCGATTCACTCCGCCGCCGCGAGCCCCCGCCTGCGCTCGGCGATGGCACCCTCCGCCATGCGGACCGCCGTGCGGAAGGCGGCGAGCGTGGCGCCCGGGTCGGCCTTGCCCTGGCCGACGATGTCGTAGGCGGTGCCGTGGGCGGGGGTGCAGATCGGGATCGGCATGCCGCCGAGGATCGTCACGCCGCGGGTGAAGCCGAGGAGCTTGAGCGCGATCTGGCCCTGGTCGTGGTACATGGTGACGACCGCATCGAAGTCGCCGCGCTTCGCCCTGAGCCACACGGTGTCGGCCGGAAACGGCCCTTGCGCCCCGACCCCTCGCGCTTTCGCGTCCTCGACCGCGGGGGCGATCGTTTCGATCTCCTCGCGCCCGAACAGGCCGCCCTCGCCGGCGTGCGGGTTGAGTCCGGCGACCGCGAGGCGCGGGCGCGCCGTGCCGGAGCGGCGGATGGTGCGGTCGGCGTCGAGGATGCTCTCCAGTACCTCCTCGCGGGTGAGCCGCGAGGCCACCTCGGAGAGCGGGATGTGCGAGGTCACGCGGCAGTTCCAGAGACCGTCGAGGAGGTTGTACTCGGAGCAGCGCCCGGCGAAGCCGAGGCGGTCCGCGGCCCAGTGGATCTCGTCGAGGTAGGGGTTGCCGGCGAGCTTGAGCGCCTGCTTGTTGAAGGGCGTGAAGCAGATCGCGTCGATGCGGCCTTCCTTCGCGAGGTCGAGGGCCGCGCCGAAGTTCTTCATCGCGAAGGCGCCGCTCTCGGGCGTAGGCTTGCCCTGCGGGATGTCGCCCGCACCGTCATGGCCGAGGTCGAGGAGCTCGGGGCGGCCAGGCCGGAAGGCGGCCGCGCCGGCGTCGCGCGCGACCGGAACGTCGAGGCCAAGGCCGGCGACTTCGGCGCCCCGGCGCAGGAGGCCGGCGTCGCCGATCGCCAGCACGCCCGCGTGCCTCACCTCGTCTGTCGCGGCGAGGAGCCGGGCGGCGAGCTCGATGCCGACGCCCGCGGCGTCCCCCATCACGAGCGCGATCTTCGGCACCGCGGTCATGGCGTCATCCTCTCGTTCTGTCCGTCGCGCCGTCTCCATGCCACGCCGGCGCGGCAGCGTCGATTCCCTTGGATTCCCTTGGGAACAGGCAGGCCGACCCGATTGCCGCGGGATCGCCAAAGAGGCATCGTCCGGCCGCGGCAGCTTTCGGGGGCGGATCATGGCGCAGCAACCAACCAGCGGGGAAACCCGCAAGGCCGTGACGGCGGCCGTCGTCGGCAACGTGCTCGAGTGGTACGACTTCGCGGTCTACGCCTTCGTCGCCGCGATCATCGCCAAGAAGTTCTTTCCGGCCCAGGACGAGGTCACGGCGCTGCTCTCGACGTTCCTCGCCTACGGCCTAGGCTTCGTGGCGCGCCCGCTCGGCGGCATCGTCATCGGACGGCTCGGCGACACCCGCGGGCGCAAAGCCGCGCTCCTCCTCACCATCTTCCTCATGGCCGCCGGCACGGTGCTGATCGGCGTGCTGCCGACCTACGCGACGATCGGCATCGCGGCGCCGCTCCTCCTCGTCGTGGCGCGGCTGATGCAGGGCTTCTCGGCCGGCGGCGAGTGGGGCGGCTCGACCGCCTACATCGTCGAGTGGGCGCCGCGGGGTAAGCGCGGC
The DNA here is from genome assembly GCA_036389455.1 of Beijerinckiaceae bacterium. Taxonomy (GTDB): domain Bacteria; phylum Pseudomonadota; class Alphaproteobacteria; order Rhizobiales; family Beijerinckiaceae; genus JAJKJG01. Next base: position 52,495 of record DASVPW010000115.1, on the reverse strand, counting down.
TGGTACGGCAGCTTCCAGCAGACGAGCGTCGTCGCGGGCCTGCTTCTGGGCTCCGGCGTCGCGGCGCTGATGAACACGATCCTGACGCCGGAGCAGATGGAGGCCTGGGGCTGGCGCGTGCCCTTCCTCCTCGGCGGGATTCTCGGGCCCGTCGGCCTCTACATGCGCCGCACCATCGACGAGACGCCGGCCTACCGGCGGGTGGAGGCTCAGGGGCAGGCCGGCCGGATCGAGGAGAGCGGTTGGCTCTTGGCCGCCCGGGCCTTCGGCTTCACCATCGTGTGGACGGTGTGCTTCTACGTCCTCCTCAACTACATGCCGACCTGGACCCGGCAGTACATGAAGCTCACGCCGCAGGCGGCGCTGTGGGCGAACACCATCGGCCTTTTCGTGCTGATGGCGGCGATCCCCTTCATGGGGCACCTCTCCGACCGCTTCGGGCGAAAGCCCCTGCTGCTCGCCTGCTGCGTCGCCTTCATCCTCGTGCCCCTGCCGGTGTTCGCCTACCTCGCCTCGGGCAACGCCAGCTACGGCATGCTGATCGTGGTGCAGGCCTTCTTCGCGCTCTTGATCTCCATGTTCTCGGGGCCGGGGCCGGCGGCGATCGCCGAGATCTTCCCGACGAAGAGCCGCTCGACCTGGATGACCTCGGGCTATGCCCTCGCGGTCGCGATCTTCGGCGGCTTCGCGCCGTTCGTGTCGGTGTGGCTCATCAGCCGGTTCGGCTCGCCGACGGCGCACGCCTACTACCTCATCGCCGCCGCGATCGTCTCGACGATCGTGATCGCCACCCTGCGCGAGACCGCGCACGAGGACCTGGCCTGACATGATCCCGAAAAGCGGGAACCGGTTTTCGGAAAAGATCATGCTCAAGCAAAGTGATTAAAAGGAGCCGCTCCATGACCGAGCAGAAGCCCCTCGAGCCCTGGCAGTGGCCGGACGAGCACTGGCAGAGGCTGATCAACCAGGTCCGGGCCGGGCGCGCCTACCGGCCGAAGTCGTGGCCGGGCGGCGCACGGTGCGCCTTCGCCCTGTCGTTCGATTCCGACCACGAGACGAACGAGTTGCGCGACGGCGGCAAGTCGATCGGGCGCATGGCCTGGGGCCAGTACGGCAACCGGGTCGGCGTGCCGCGCATCCTGGCGATGCTCGCGCGCCACGACATCAAGGCGACGTTCTACGTGCCCGCCGTCGCGGCGCTGACCTACCCGGACGAGCAGCGGCGGGTGATCACGGAGGGGCACGAGATCGGCATCCACGGTTGGATCCACGAGCTCAACTCCGTGCTGCCGTACGAGTCCGAGCGCGACCTCATGATGCGGGCCGCCGACGCCCTGGAAGGGATCACCGGCGTCAGGCCCGTAGGCCTCAGGACCCCGTCCTGGGACTTCAGCCCGAACACCCTTCGGATCGAGAAGGAGATGGGTCTCCTCTACGACTCGTCCCTCATGGCCGACGAGGACTGCTACGAGCTCCTCCTCGAGGGCGAGCCGACCGGGATCGTCGAGCTGCCGGTCGAGTGGGTGCGCGACGACGCGGTCTACTTCATGATGCACCGCTTCCAGTCGCTTCGGCCCTACACCCCGCCGCCGGACGTGCTGGAGATCTTCCGCCGGGAATTCGACGCGGCCTACGAGGACGGCGGCCTGTTCCAGCTCACCACCCACCCGCACATCATCGGCTACCGCTCGCGCATCTGGATCCTCGACGAGCTGATCCGCCACGCCAAGGCGAAGGGCGGCGTCTGGTTCGGCACCCACGCCGACGTGGTGCGCTGGGCGAAGCAGAACGGGTGAGCCCTCCTCCCGGAGGGAGACGCCGCAGGCTCACTTGCCCTTGACCTCCGCCGCGAGCGCCTCGATCTCGCTTGCCACGAGGTCGGGCGCGGCGTGGTGGGGCATATGGCCGACGCCGGGCAGGACCACGAGCCGCGCGCCTGGGATCTCGCGCTCGAGGGAGCGCGAGTGGAGGCTCGTCCACACGATCGTGTCGGCGCTCCCTGAGACGATCACGGTCGGAGTCCGGATCGCGCCGTAGCGCCGGCTCTGGGCGCTGACGAAAGCATAGAGGCCGGCGACGTCCTCGGCGTTCGCCCGGAAGGCCTTCGGGCGCAGCACGAGAGGGGCGCGGGAGCGGTCGAGATAGTCCGGCGGGGGCTGTTGCGGCGCGAACACCGCCGCGAGCGTCGGCCTCATGAGCAGGAGCCCGGCCGGCGTCGTGAGCGTCCAGGTCAGAAGCCGGCCCAGCACCGGAAAGGTCGTGGGGCCGTAGTACCAGGAGACCCCGCCGCCCGGCCACGGATGGCTGACCGGCGAGAGCAGCACGAGGCCGGCCACCATCGGGGCATGGTCGAGGGCGAGGGTCAGGGCGAGCGCCCCGGACCAGGAGTGGCCGACGACGATCGCGCGCCCGACGCCGAGCTTCTCCATCGCCTCCCGGATCACCCGCGCCTGGGTCGCCGGCGAGGCCGCCTCGGCGCCGCCGACCCGGTCGCTCCAGCCGCTCCCCGGGCGGTCGACGGCGATCACCCGGAAGCGCCGCGCCAGCCGCTCGCCGAGCGCCAGGATCGGGTCCCCGGAGGAGCCGGAGGCGCCGTGCAGGAGGAGGACCGTGGCCTCAGGCTCGCGCCCCTGAGGGGCCGTCTCGACCGCGTGCAAGCGCCCGCCCGCGACCGCGACGAAGCGCCCGGCCGGCGGATAGCGGGCCTCGATCGCCCTCGTGATGAAGAAGGTCGCGAGCGCCCCGCACAGGAACAGGAGCGCGGTCCCGGCGAGCGCGGCCGCCAAAAGCTTCATGCCGGACGGGCCGAGCGGGTCAGATGTCGCGGCCGTCGATCTCGGGGCCGAGCCGGTCGACCACGTCGCGGAGCTTGGCGAGGTAGGGGTGGATCGCGAGCGCCTTGCGGTAGGCCTCGAGCGCCTGCCTCTTGTCGCCGCCGGACAGGTAGATGTGGCCGAGCCCGGCCCAGGCGCCGAAGTGGCGCGGCTCCTTGGCGAGGACGCGGTTGAGGTCGGCGACCGCGCTCACCGGGTCGTCGAGGAGGAAGAACGCGGTCGCCCGGCGATGCCAGGCCTCGGCCCATTCGGGCCGGAGCGCCAGCACCCGGTCGAGGAGCTCGACCGAAAGCGGGAACTCCTTCGCCTTCATGGCCTCCTCGGCGCGGCTCATCAGCAGGTCGGCCGTGTCGCTGCCGGAGCGCGCCCAGCGCCGCTCGATCAGGCTCGCGACCCCGTTCGCCTCGTTCTCGTCCTTGGCGGCGGCAAGCCGCCCGAACAGCTCGTCGAGGGTGGCGGGCTTTCTCGGAGGCGGCTTCGCCGGGTCCTTGGGAGCGTCCAGGGCCGGCCTCGCCTCGGGCCTCGGCTGCGCGAGCGCGCCGGCCCCGAGCGGCGCGGCGGCGAGAATCAGAGCGGTCAGGACAGCGGACAAGCGCATCGCGGGTACTCTGAGGCCCCCCGCCGGCACGGTCAATTCACGATGAGGGCGCGGGTTCCACCGTCCACCGGCGACCCTTGCCGGCCCGGCCTCTCCCGCGCGGAGCCGCGCCGGAGCGCGCTCAGCCCTGCCGGGCCTTGTAGCGCTTCTGGGTTTTGTTGATGACGTAGACGCGGCCCTTGCGGCGCACGACCTGGTTGTCGCGGTGGCGGCCGCGGAGCGACTTGAGGGAATTGCGGATCTTCATCGGTCCGGTCTCCGGGCCGCGGTCTCCCGGAGCCCAATGCAATGGAAAAGCGGACGGGCGGGGGGTCCCAAGAACCCGACCGGCGCACCATCCGCACGGCGGCTATCTAGAGGGGAAGCCCGGAAAATGCAACCCGAATCCCCGACCCGCTCGTCACATCGCCTCGAATCGATAGGCGGCGCCGTCCCGGGCGACCCGGCCGATGCCGGGCCAGGGGAGGTGGAAGCCGATAAGAGGGATGCGGTCGGCCGCGAGGCGGTCGAGGAGGCGCCTGCGGGTGGCGGCGCCTGCGTCGCGGTCGAGATCGCTGCCGAAGGGCCAGTCGGGGCGGCGGAAGGACACGACGGGGTTGGCGAGGACGTCGCCCCCGACGAGGAGGCGCTCAGGCCCGCTCTCGACCATCACGGCCATGTGCCCGGGGGTGTGGCCGGCGGTGTCGAGGTAGGTCAGGCCCGGCGCGACCGCTTCCCCGGCCCGGCGGCGCTCGACCTTGCCCTCGATCCTCTTGAGCACCCGGGCCGAGCCGCGGGCCATGCCCTTGAGCCAGTCGGGAACGCGAGAGGCCGTGTCGGGATCGGTCCAGAAGTCCCATTCGGCGGCCGGGACGACGTAGGTGGCGTTCGGGAAGCGTTCCTGGTCCTCGAAATCGTCGAGGGCGCCCCAGAGATGGTCGGCGTGGCCGTGGGTGAAGACCACCTTGGCGATGCTGCCCGGATCGATGCCGGCGGCCTCGAGGTTCTCGGAGAGGCGCCCGGCGGTCGGCTGGAAGTTCGGGCCGGAGCCGGCGTCGATGAGGACGAGCTCGCCGCCGACCCGCGCGAGGGTGGCGTTGGTCTGCGAGACGAGCTGCGCCGGCGCCTCCCGGCCGCTCTCCCGGTAGAGCGCCTCGACCTCGGCCGGCGGGGTTCCGGGCAGGGCGAAGGCGCGCGGCGCCGAGAGGGTGCCGTCGCTCACGACCATGAGCGCGACCGCGCCGACCTTCACGGGCGCCGGGGCCGTCGCGGCGCCCGCCGCTCCGCTGCCCAGGCCCGCCGGCCCGCCCATCGCGACCGCCGCGAAGCCGCCTATCACCGCCCTTCGGGTGGTTTGCGCGGCGGCTTTATGGTTCGGTCCCATGGCGGCCCCTACTCGACCTTCGGACCCTGGCCCGCATCCGGCGTCACGTCGATGGCGCGGGCGCGCCCGATAATCCTGGCCTCGCCGGGGAGGCAGGCCGTCATGCACGGGTCCTTCCTCCAGAATTCTTTTTCCGCGACCTCCCGGTCGTCGTCGAAGAAACGGGGCTCGTTCGGGAGCTTGACCGTCGAAAAATTCTCCCGGCTCAGCTCGAAGCCCTCGTCCTTGATCACGTCGTTGAGGAAGAGGACGTAGGCCGTGACGGCATAGAGCTCGTCGCTCGAGAGCGACTGCGCGTTTCCGTAGGGCATGGCGCGGCGGATGTAGTCCATCACGGTCGCGGCGTAGGGCCAGTACGAGCCGATCGACCGGACGGGATCGTGGCTCGCGAGCGTGCCGTCGCCGCCTGAAAGAATCGGCCAGCGCCCGGCACCCTCCCCGAACTCCCCATGACAGGCGGCGCAGCGCTCGAGGTAGATGGCTTCCCCTTGCTTCACGGTGCCCCGGCCCTTGGGCAATCCGCGCCCGTCCGGACGGATCGCGATGTCCCAGCCGGCGATCTCCTGGGGGCTCGCCTCGCGGCCGATGCCGAGCTTCTTCGAAGGGGGAGGCTCCGCTGCCGGTGCGCTCGCGGCCAAAACCACCACCGTCATCCCGGCCGCAGCGAAGCGGAGAGCCGGAATCCACCAATGCGGGCGTGGATCCCGGACCGGGCCTGCGCCCCGTCCGCGACGACAGTGGGGGAGGAAGGCGGAGAACGCCTCAACCCACCTCGACATTCTCGACCTCCCCGCTCGCCTTCACGTGCCAGGTCTGGACGCCGTTGTTGTGGTAGATCGAGTTGACGCCGCGGTGCTTTCGCAACTCCGCCTTCGTCGGCTGCACGTAGCCGGTCTCGTCGATCGCGCGGGACTGCAGCAGGAGCTCGCGCCCGTCCCAGTCGAACTCGTGGTAGAAGCGGGTGAGCGCCTTGTCCCACACCGGCCCGTCGAGCCGGGCCGTCGTCCAGTCGCGGCCGCCGTTCAGGGAGACGTCGACGCGGGCGATCCGGCCCCGCCCCGACCAGGCGAGCCCCGAAAGCACGGTGAGGCCGCGCGAAAAATTCAGCGGCGCCTGCGGACTGGGAGCGGTGATGACCGACTTCGCATCCATCACGTAGGTGAAGCGCCGCGCCGTCCCGCCCGCCAGGAGGTCGGTGTACTTCGAGGTCTCCTCGCGGGTGTGCCAGGGCTCGTCGCCGACCTCGATGCGGCGCAGCCACTTGACCCACATGTTGGCCTCCCAGCCGGGGAGCACGATGCGGGCCGGATAGCCGTTCTCCGGACGCAGCATCTCGCCGTTCATGCGGTACGCCACGAGGGCGTCGTCGAGAGCCTTTTCGAGCGGCAGCGAGCGCGTCATGGCGGCGGCATCGGCGCCTTCGAGGAGGAGCCACTTCGCCGCAGGCTTCAGGCCGGCCTCGTCGAGGAGGAGCCTGAGCGGCACGCCCGTGTACATCACGCAGTGGACCATGCCGTGGGTGTACTGGCAGCCGTTGAGCTGCGCCCCGCGCCACTCCATGCCGGAGTTCGCCGCGCACTCGCAGAAATAGGCCCGGTTCACCCGCGGGAAGCACTTGAGGTCGTCGAGGGTGAAGACGAGCGGCCTGTCGACGAGGCCGTGCAGGATGAGCCTGTAGTCGGCCGGGTCGACCTCGGCGATGCCGGCGTGGTGGCGCTCGAAGCACAGGCCGTTCGGGGTGATGATGCCGTCGAGCGCGTGCAGCGGCGTGAAGCTGACCGAGCTTTCCTTCGAGGCCGTGAGCCACTCGACGTCGCGGCGGATCACGTGCGCTTCGTGCCGCGAAGGCTTGCCATAAGATCGCACCGCGACGCCGTCGCCGAGGACGCGCGACCACTCGGGCACGTTCGGCGGCTGGTTCGCCGGGTTGCCGGGCGAGGCGGCGGCCTTGCCGCCCAAGGCGGCGGCGCCGGCGACGAGGCCGGAGCGCAGGAGGGCGCGGCGGGAGGGGGCGCGTTCGTCCGCCATGATGTCTCCGCGGAAGCACCGCGAGCATATTCGGAATTCGGGACGGGGGAAGCGCCGTCTCCGGGCTCGCCGAAGGCGGGACGCCGCGTCACGGCCGCCGATGGGACGTCCGCGCCGGTTCACGCAGGCATATTGGGACGCCGCCCGTGGATGCGTCCCATGGTCCGTGGGACGTGTGCACGGCGGCACGCCGGGCGGCGCGCATCCGCATGCCGATGACGCGGGCGGCAGCTCGAGCGCTATTCGTCCGCTCTCGGCTTCCGCGCGGGATCATCGCGCAGGTAATATGAGTCGCGGGAATGCTGGCGATAGAACGCCTCTTCGTCCGGCGGAAGCCCACTATCGCGGTACCAAGGGAGGTGCCGGCAGGTATACCGCCCAGCCACTCGTACGGCAGAATGCGTATTCGCCCTGTCGAAGAAACGCTTGTTGTAGACGGCGAAGGTCGTTGCGATCAGCGCCTTGTACACGGGCTCTCCGGTCGGCAAAGAGGTCAATGGCTCGCGCCAAAACTGCTCCTCCCACTCCCATATTTTCCACTGCTTACCTTGGATTTCGAAGCTTTCCTGCCGCATCGCAGGGGGATCCGATATATCCAGGGCAAGCCCGGCCTTCCCAATCGAGTGCTCCTCCGTCAGCGCGGCCAGCTGAGCGACGAAATCGTCTGGCATAGCGGGATTGAAAAGGAGATCAGGGTCCGTGATGCAAAACAGCGGGGGCAGGAGAGCAAAGCTTCCAGGGTCGCGGTATATGTTGTGCGGTCCCTCATTCGCAGTGTTACGTATAACCCTTACTCCGTCCACCAACGTTTCCAGCCAGTGCAGCATGGGAGGGTATTTGGAACCATTATCTATTACGATTATATTCCGGAAGCCGCGATCTCGTAACTGATCGACCATACCCCGCGCGTAAGTCACTGCATTGAAACATGGAACAAAGATCGGCACTTCGGATTGCAAGGCCCTTCGCACAGAGGGGGGCGGCTGTGTCGCGGAGCGTGTCGCGCGCGAGCCTGAAGCCGTGTACTCCGTTGTCGTGGTGCCGCTGCAGCGACGCAGCGGCGAATGGCTTTCAAAAAGCTGCGGCAGCACCTGCGTGTCTAGTACATCGTGATGCACGAAGAGGATGTTGAATTGCGTGTCGCCGTACGCCCGGTCGCGCGCGACCGGTACGAACCCGGCTCGAATTAGGCGAGTGACGACGGACCCGGGATCCGCTTGGTCGCGCCAGAAAGCGAACGCCTCAGCCTCCAGGAAAATGGCGTGGGTGCGCGCGAGAAGACGGTGTGCGCCCGCCAGAACGCGGTCGCTTGCGCCCTCCACATCGATCCACAGAAAGGCCGTGCGGTTTCGCCAATCCGGCAGGTGCATCTCTGCAAAGGCATCGATTGTGGTCGCCTCAACCTGAAACTCCGCGTATGTTGCGTCCTCGTTCCGACGTAAGAGTGAAGTTTTTCCCGTGTCCTCGCTTTCGGTGATCGATGCGGCGACAACCTTCCCATCGACATAGGCCCGAGTAAGCGTCCGCGGAGCATAGATGACAACGGGACCTGCTTCGTTGCTCACCGCGTAGTTCCAGAGGCGGATGCCCTTGCTTTCAAGATGTGCCTTGTGCTTGGCATATATCTGCGGATTTGCCTCAAAAGCGTGTATCTCGCAGTTAGGCAGTAAATCTCGAACGGCGAGCGAGGCTGATCCGTCATTCGCGCCAATGTCCAAGAAGATGCTCGGCTGCAGCTTCGTGGCCAGATTCAGGAAAGCCTCCTCGAGGCGCCGGGTACCTTCGGGGCCTTCGCGAGGAGGATCTGCATTGAGCTGGCGCAGCAAGACATAACTGGTGGACGCGAACAGCCGCTTCAGCCCGAGTAGGGCCGCGACCCGGAGCTTTGTCTTACGCAGAAGGCCATCAAAGAACTGCATCTCTCTTCCGGAAGTAGCGGCTGGCGCTCTCCTCGTGGCCGCCGAACACGAACGGGCGAACCGTACTCGTCCTCGCAATCTTTGCGGTGATATTCCGCTCCAACGGACCGCGCTGCCGAGCGCTCGCGTAACATAGTCGAACACGGTCGCCCAATACCATCGCCCGCGGCGGCGGGCTCGGCATCGCCCTCCGCTGGCGCAGCCCTTATCCCCCCACCACCTTCACGTGTCCGGCCTCCCGCGGCGCCACGACCTTGCGGTCGGCCAAGTGGGCGAAGACCACGTCCCAGACGGGCGGGCCCTCCGTGCCCTCGTTGACGCTCGCCCAGCCGGCGACCGCGTACTCCTTCGCGGCCTCGAGCGGCCGGCCGGTGCGCGAAAGCGTGAGATCGCGGATGCGCCGGCCCATGGGGGCCGCGACGTCGATCGTGTAGGCGAGACCGCCGACCCGGACCATGTCGCCGCCCTGCTGGTAGTAGGGATCGGGGTTGAACAGGTTGTCGGCCACGTCCTCGAGGATTTCCTTGAGGCGCGCGCCCGTCATCGCCATGCGGTAGGCGGCCGGATAGGTGATGGCGGTGGCGTTGTAGACGTCCTCGCGTGTGATGGCTTGTCCCGGCAGGAGCGAGCCGCCCCAACGGAAGCCCGGCGAGAGCGCCACTTCCGCGTCGCGCTGCGCCAGGAGCGCGTCGCAGATCACGTCGTCGAGGGTGCCGTTGAAGTTGCCGCGCCGGTAGAGGAGGGTTTCGGTGCGTCCGACCTCCTCGGCCAGCATGGCCTCGTGCGGGGCCCGCACCTCCCGGATCTTCTCGGCCATCCCGGCGTCGGGGGCGACCGCGTCCGAGAAGACCGGGATGAGCTTGTAGCGGTAGCCTTTCACCTCCCCGCCCCGCACGTCGAGGTCGAGGCGGGAGACGAACTTGCCGTGGCTGCCGGAGGCGATCAACAGCGTCTTCCCGACCTTCACCACGTCCGGCAGGGCGTCGTGGGTGTGGGCGGTCAGGATCACGTCGATGCCGGAGACGCGGGCCGCGAGCTTGCGGTCAACGTCGAAGCCGTTGTGGGAGAGGAGCACGACGAGGCCGGCGCCTTCCTTGCGCGCCTTGTCGACGTTTGACTGCACCTCCTCCTCGCGGATCCCGAACGACCAGTTCGGCATCATCCAGCGCGGGTTGGCGATGGGCGTGTAAGGGAAAGCCTGGCCGATCACCGCGACCTTGACGCCGCCGCGCTCGACCGTCGTCATGGCCTCGAAGGCCGGCTCGTTCCACTCGGCGTCGCGGATGTTCTGGCCGAGGAAGGGGAAGCCGAGGTTTTCGGCGATCTCCTTCACCCGCTCGGCGCCGAGCGTGAACTCCCAGTGGCCGACCATGGCGTCCGGGCGCAGCAACCCCATGCAGTCGACCATGTCCTGGCCCTTGGTTGCGAGGGCCGTGTAGCTGTTCGTCCAGGTGTCGCCGCCGTCCAAGAAGACGACCTTGTCGCCGCGCTCGGCCCGGATCGCCTTCACGACCGTCGCGATGCGGTCGAGCCCGCCCATGCGGCCGTAGGCGCGGGCGAGCGCCGGGAAGTCCTCGGGCGTCAGCGCGTAAGCCGCCGGCGAGCCCGGCGGGACCTTGTAGAGGTCGAGGAAGGCTCGGCCGGTGACGTGCGGCGGCCGCCCCCTTGCCTCGCCGACGCCGAGGTTGATCGCGGGCTCGCGGAAATGCACCGGCCTCAGCTGCCCGTGGATGTCAGCCACGTGGACAAGGGTGACGTTCCCGAGCGGCGCGAAGGCGAGGAGCTCGTCCTGGGCGATCCGCTGCTGCGCGAGCGCCCGCGACCACCCGCCCGGCATGACGGCCGCCGCCGCGGCGGCGATCTGGAGGAACTCGCGGCGGGTGGTCATCTTGGGGGGCCCGTTACCCGGGCGCGCGGAGCGCGACCCGGGATCTTGTGGGGATGGCGCTCGACCGTCTTACGATCTCGGGTCTCCGCCTTCGGCTCCGCCCAAGGATGTGCGGGGGGAACGCCCCTTAGGAAACCGTGATCTTCTCCTCGGCCGTGATCTTCGTGCCGTCGTCGTCGATCCAGGTGAAGGTCAGCGTGCCGCTCTCCTGGGCCTTGAACTTGAACTGCATGTAGGGATTGGCCGAGATCGCCGGCTCGAGGTCGGCGGCGAAGAGCGGCTTGCCGTTCAGCTCGACCGTGAACTTGTTGATGATCTTGCGCGGGATCACGGCGCCGGCGCTGTCCCGGCGCTGGCCCGACTCCATGACGTGCGAGACGAGGGTCTTGACCTCGATGACGTCGCCTTTCTGGGCCGTCTTCTTGTCGAGGCGGATGCGGGGCTTCACGTCTGCCATGGGCGTTGTCCTGTGCGGGAGGGCGGAGCAGGGGGCGTCAGCCGCCGCAGCCGCCGATCGTGACCTTGACGAGCTTCGAGTCCGTGAACACCGAGCCGTCGTTCATCTTGGCGAGCGCCACGACGTTCTGGGTCTCGGCGAGGCGGATGCGGGTGTTGGCCTCGGCGACGCCGCTCAAAGGGGAGAGGCGGAAGCGCACGACGCCGGCGCGCGGGTTCTGGTCCGCCACCACCAGGATGTCGGTGACGTGCGACTCAGGCGTCATCGGGCTCTCGACCATGACCGTCATCGGCACGGTGTTGCCGTTCTCGGCGATCTCGGGAAGGTCGAGCTTGACCTTGCCCTTGGCCGGCTCCCGGCCGCCCGTGAACGCCTTGACGATCTCGTCGGCGTCGTTCTTGGCGAGCGCCGGCGCCGGAGCGAGGCCGCCCGCCGCGGCAAGCGCGCCGGCGCCGAGGGCGAGAGCCTGCCGCCGGCTTGGCTGAAGGGTCATGGGTCGTCTCCGTTCGACCGGACAGCGTCTTCCGGCATTCATAGACCACGGCGGCGCAAAGCGGAACGCCTCGTCCCTGAGCACCGACGGATGCCAAACATATTCGATCCCTTGCGGGCTTGTAAGGGGCGGACGGCCGCCTCCGCGCCCGGCGATAACGAAAAAGCCCGGCCGGAGCCGGGCTTTCCGAGTTCTTCGCGTGGCGGACGACGCGCCTCAGGCGGCCTGGTCCTGAAGCTCCTCGGCCTCGGCCTCCGCCGCCTTCATCCGGCGCGGCGACTTGGCGAGGCTCTGCTCGATGAGCTTCAGGGCCTCGGTCTCGGTGATCTTGTTCACCGTCGAGATCTCCCGGACGACGCGGTCGAGGGCCGACTCGTAGAGCTGGCGCTCGCTGTAGCTTTGCTCCGGCTGCGCCTCCGAGCGGTAGAGGTCGCGCACGACTTCCGAGACCGCGATGAGGTCGCCCGAATTGATCTTCGCCTCGTATTCCTGGGCGCGGCGCGACCACATGGTGCGCTTGATCCGGGCGCGGCCGGTCAGCACCTCGAGCGCCTTGGCGATGAGGGTTCCCTCGGCGAGCTTGCGCATGCCGACGCTCGCGGCCTTCGCGGTCGGGACGCGCAGGACCATCTTGTCCTTCTCGAAGGCGACGACGAACAGCTCAAGCTTGAAGCCGGCGATCTCCTGCTCCTCGATGGCCGTGATGCGGCCGACCCCGTGAGCCGGATACACGACCGCCTCTCCGGTCTTGAACCCCTGACGCTGAGCTGTCTTCCTGGCAGTCGTCATACGCGAAGGACCTCTCTGTTGGCCCGCGCTCGTCCGCGGGACATATCGTCTCCCGGTCAGGGACACCGGAGGACAAAAACTCTTCTGGCGGCGAACCTCGTGACGAAGGCTCGCCTCCGCTCCCTGCTTTCCTGGCCGATTGCAACAAAACGCCCGTCCGCCCATTGACCTGGATAACGAAGCTATCCCTGCCCTTGGCCGTTCACGATCAAGTCATTGATTGAGCCGCTCGTTCGCGGGGGGTTGGAGGTGCGCGTCGGGCGCATGCGACGGCAAAACGGAAGCTAGCACAAGAAAGCCTGAAAATCAAAGGTTTTCTGACGAAACCCGCCGCCAGGGCGCCGAAAAGCCGTGCTTCCCGCGAATGGCAGGCCCGATCCTGCCGCGCTCCCACTCCCGGGCGACGGACGGTCCGCCCGCCCGAACGGGGCCATGGAAGTGCCCCTTAGTCGCCCTCGCCGGGATTGGGCGAGAAGTACTTCTCGTACTTGCCCGGAACGCCATCGAACTCCTTGGCGTCCGCAGGCGGATCCTTCTTGCGCGTGATGTTCGGCCAGCTCTTCGCGAGGTCCGCGTTGAGCCTGAGCCATTGCTCGAGGCCGGGCTCGGTGTCCGGCTTGATCGCCTCGACCGGGCACTCGGGCTCGCAGACGCCGCAATCGATGCACTCGTCCGGGTGGATGACGAGCATGTTCTCGCCTTCATAGAAGCAGTCGACCGGACAGACCTCGACGCAGTCCATGTACTTGCACTTGATGCAGTTATCGTTGACGACGTAGGTCATTCGCGTTCTTGTCCCCGGTCGCTTTGCGGCGGGCTTAAGCGTTGTCCTCAAGCCTGACAAGCGCGCCGTCGTCGCGGCCGATCTCGGCGTAGAGCAGCCTCGCCTCGGGCGCCGGGCCGCGGCGCTCGCCCAAGGCCTCGACCCGCACCACGGCGGTCGTATGCGCGGCCGCGACCGTGACCACGTCGCCGACCGCGAGCGCCTTGGCGGGGTTCTCGACGCGCTCGCCGTTGACCCGCACGTGGCCGCCGCCCACGAGCTTCGCGGCAAGCGAGCGGGTCTTCGCGAACCGGGCGAACCAGAGCCACTTGTCGAGCCGCCGGCGATCCTCGCGCATCACCTCTCCCGCTTGCGGGAGAGGTCGAGTCCGCGAAGCGGACCGGGTGAGGGCCCGCACGCCTGGCTCTCCCCTCACCCTGACCCTCTCCCGCAAGCGGGAGAGGAGACTTCAAGTCAATGCGCTCAGCGCTTGTCGGTGTCGCGGGCCTCGAGCTGCTGCTTCAGGGCGAGGAGCTTGGCGAAGGGCGAGTTCGGGTCGGGGGCCTTCTCGCGCCGCTCCGGACGTTGGTCCTGGCGGTGCTCGGGACGCGGGCCCTGGCCCGAGGGCTTGCCCGGGCCCTGGCCGTTGCGGTTCCGGCGGGCGTCCCTGCGCTGGTCCGGACGCGGGCGCTCGTCCGGCCGGCCCTGGCGGTCGGGGCGGTCTTGCCCTTGAGTACGGTCTTGGGCACGGCCCTGGCCGTAGGGACGGCCTTGTCCTGAAGAAGCGGGAGCCTGGCCTTCGGCGCGGCGCTCCTCGCCGGGCGGACGATCCGGGCGGGGCCCGTCCTGACGGGGACGGTCCTGGGGGCGGTCCTGGCGCGGGCCGCCCCGGCGCTCGCCGCGCCTCTGGTCCGGCCGCCCGCGCCCATGGCGGGCCTGGCCCCCTTCCCGGTGCTGGCGGTGCAGGCGCCAGACCTCGATCAGGACCGGCTCCGCCGGGGGCGCAGGCTCGGCCGGGGCTTCCACCCCATCGGCGGCGCCGGGGGTGCGGGCCTCCTCCGGAACGGAAGCCGGCCCTTCCGGCAGGACCTCGGCGACAGCCGGCGCAACCTCGGCCGGCTCCCCGGGCACGGTCTCGTCCGGCGCGGGCGGGACCTCGAGGGGCGCCTCGGGCACGGTCTCGTCGGCCGCCGGCGTGACACTGGCCTCCGCCATCAGCTCGGCCGCGTGGGCATGGTCGGTGCCGGCGGAGTCGAGCCCTTGCGCCTCCGTCTCGACCGCATCCGGCTCGATCGCGGGCGGGACTTCGCCGGCCTGCTGAACGGAGCGTGGCGCCTCCTCGGCCTGCGCAGCCTCGGCCGTAGGTTCGGGGGAGGCCTCGGCGTCATAGGACGCAGCGTGATCGGCGGGGCTCTGCGCTTCAGACGAGACGGCATCCGATGTTTCCGCGCCGTTCGCCCCCTCCGCCGCTGGAACGGCAGGGGTTATCGGCGCCGCCGGCCGGAGCGGCACCGTGATGGCGGGGCCGGGGCGGCGGTCCATGACATAGCCGAGCGACTTCAGGATCGAGGCGAAGTCCTCCCCCGAGCAGCCGACGAGCGAGGTCATGCCGATGGTCGTCACGAACCCTTCGTTGTCGGCGGCGCCGGGAGGCGGCGCGCCCGGGGTGAGGCCCGGACGGTAGGCGATCGCCGGGCGGATGAGGTCGGCGAGGCGCTCGAGGATGTCGACCCGCACGGCCCGCCCGCCGCAGACCCGGTAGCCGGCGGCGCGGTAGAGCCCCTTCGCGATCTCGGGATCGACCGGGATCGAGGTGCGCCCGGAGCTCGCCAGCATCGCGATGTCCTGGAGCCCCTTCTGGTCGAGGCCGCCGTGCTTGAGGGCCCAGAGCTGCGTCGCCAAGAGCCGCGGCGCGGGCTTGAGCAGCGCCGGGAGGTAGAGGTGGTAGGCGCCGAAGCGCACCCCCTGCTTGCGCAGCGCCGCGCGCCCGTCCTGGTCGAGGCTGCGGACCTCGTTCAAGACCTTCGAGCGCTCCAGCACCCCGAGCGCCTCGGCGACCTGGAAGCCGATGCCGCGGGCGATCCCCTGCAATTCCTGCGAATCCTCGAGTTGCAGGACTGGCCCGAGGAGCCGCACGATGTGGGCCTTGAGCCAGGCCCTGAGCCGCACCTCGACCTTCTCGCGGGCGGGCCCGGTGAGCTGCTCGTCGGCGACGATGCGGAGCTTCGGCTCGAACAGCTTCTCGCCCGCCTCCAGCCTTGCGACGGGGTCGCCCTGCCAGCGGATGGTGCCGTCGTTCGAGATGACGAGGGAGGCGTCGGCGGCGGCCGAGAAGCGCTCGGCGCGGGCCTCGATCTCGCTCGCCAGACCCTTCTGGGCGGCGTTGCGCAGGGCCTTCGCCTCCTCGCCGGTCGCCTGCGGGTCGGGCGCGAAGTGGAACCCGTGCAGGCGGCCGACGTGCTGGCCCTCGACGGTGACGTCGCCCGAGGCCGTGATTTCCGCTTCCATTCTGGCGTTCTCTCTGAGACGGCGCATGAGCACGCTCGTGCGCCGGTCGACGAAGCGCTGGGCCAACCGCTCGTGGAGGGCGTCGGACAGGCTGTCCTCTACCTGACGGGTGACGCCCTGCCAATGCTCGGGGTCCTTGAGCCAGTCGGGGCGGTTCGCGACGAAAGTCCAGGTGCGGACCTGCGCGATGCGGTTCGACAGCGTGTCGATGTCGCCGTCGGTGCGGTCGAGCATCGCGACCTGGCGCGAGAACCAGTCCGCCGGCACCGCCCCGTCCTTCATGAGGAAGCGGTATAGGGTGGCGACGAGGTCGGCGTGGCCCGCCGGCGAGACCTTGCGGTAGTCGGGGACCTGGCAGACCTCCCACAGACGCTCGACGGCGGCCTTCGAGCGGGCGAAGCCCTTCACGTCCTCCTCGCGGGCGACGTGCTCCAAGGCCAGCACGTCCTCGCCGAAGGGGGCGCGGATCAGCCCGTGCTCGCGCGGCTGGTCGGCGAGGCTTTCTTGCAGCTTCGCAAGCGTCGAGAAGTCGAGGTCGGGGTTGCGCCATTGCAGGACGCGGACGGGATCGAAGGCGTGGTTCTCCAGCGCCTCGACGGTCTCCGGCGGCAGCGGCGGGCAGCGCCCGGCGGTCCCGAAGGTGCCGTCGCGCATGTAGCGTCCGGCGCGCCCCGCGATCTGGCCGAGCTCCGCCGGGAAGAGCTTGCGGAAGCGGAAGCCGTCGAACTTCTTGTCGGAGGCGAAGGCGACGTGGTCGACGTCGAGGTTGAGGCCCATGCCGACGGCGTCGGTCGCGACGAGGTAGTCGACATCGCCGTTCTGGAACAGCTGAACTTGAGCGTTGCGGGTCCGCGGCGAGAGGGCTCCGAGCACCACGGCGGCGCCGCCGCGCTGGCGCCGGATCAGCTCGGCGATGGCATAGACCTCCTCGGCCGAGAACGCGACGATCGCCGAGCGGTGCGGGAGGCGGGAGATCTTCTTCTCGCCCGCGAACGAGAGCTTCGACAGGCGCGGGCGGGTGATGACGTGCACGCCCGGGATCAGCGCCTCGACCAAGGGACGCATGGTGGCCGAGCCGATGAGCAGCGTTTCTTCCCGGCCGCGCTGGTTGAGGAGCCGGTCGGTGAAGACGTGGCCGCGGTCGAGGTCGGCGGCGAGCTGGACCTCGTCGACCGCGACGAACGCGAGGTCGAGGTCGCGGGGCATCGCCTCGACGGTCGAGATCCAGTAGCGCGGCCGGTCGGGCTTGATCTTCTCCTCGCCGGTCACGAGGGCGACGTTGTGCTCGCCCGCCTTGTCGACGACCTTCTGGTACACCTCGCGGGCGAGGAGCCGCAGCGGCAGGCCGATCATGCCGCTCTCGTGGCCGAGCATGCGCTCGATCGCGAGGTGGGTCTTGCCGGTGTTCGTCGGCCCGAGCACGGCGGTCACGCCGCGGGAGCGCACTTGCGAGGGAAGGGAGCGGCGGAGCATCGTTCTCAGATGGAAGTCTCGGCTCGGGCAACGTTCCGCTAAGGACGATCAAGCTTAACGGCGGAACGGGCGCCGAACGAAACGGGGCCGAATCGCTGACTCGGGGCGGATCAGGGGGGATATGGGAACGAGAGGGATGGGGCGCTACCAAGAGCGCCGCTTCGCCTCATCGCTGCTTTCAAAAAAGATCCGAGCCGACGGCCGGTAGGCAATGCTTGAACGGCAGGCATCGATTTGCGAGGCCGCCCGCCGGACGGCCTCCTTCCTTGCCTTCAGGTCGTAAATTACCGGAGACCGGCCGACAGACGGTGGCGGATCGCCTGTATGCTCAGTTATTTCGCGGCGTCGGCTCCGGCCCGCGCCACCTGCGCGTCCTGCGAGGACATCACGCCGGAGACGCCGATCGCGCCGGTGATCTTGCCGTCGGATACGATCAGGACGCCGCCCTCGAGCGCCATGACCCCGGGTACGCTCAGGAAGCGCAGGCCCGCGCCGCCCGCGGCGAGCACGTCCTCGACGGCCTTGGTCGGACGGCGAAGGTCGAGCGCCGTGCGCGCCTTGCCCTTCGCGATGCGGATCGAGCCGTACTGGGTGTTGTCGAGCTTGGTGAACAGGACCTCGTGCCCGCCGCTGTCGATGATCGAGATCGCGACAGGCCAGTTGTTCTTCTGCGCTTCCGCTTCCGCGGCCGCCATGGCCTTCTTCGCCTGCTCCAGGGTGATCGGCGCGCCATAAGGCATGGGTGGTGCCGGCGCGGCGGCCGGTGCCGGCGCAGCGGCCGGCGCCGGCGTTGCGGCTGGCGGCTGCTGTGCAAAGGCCGGAGCCGCCGCCAACCACGCGATCGCGGTCGCGGCAGCGAAGCTCTTGATCGTGTTCATGTCGTCCCTCCCCTGCAATCGCCCGCTTCCTGCTGCGAGCGCTTCGAGCCGACGTCCCGGCCCGCCCGGATTGTAGATCGTCTCGCGGTAAAAGCTAAAGTGGGCCGGGCGGACGGAGCAGCCGCAAAAGCCGCTCCACCGCGGATCGTCACTCGCCGGCTTTCGTCAAGCGGGCGGCGTCCTTCGAGCCCAGGCGCTCCGAAAGGCCCCGGATGGCGGCCGCGATCTTCGCGGCGGTGTAGGGCTTGGGAAGTATCGTGAACGCTTCTCCGGCGCCTTCCTGGACGGCATGGCTGTAGCCGGTCGCCAGCAGGACCGGGAGGTCGGGGCGGATGTCCCGCAGGCGATGAGCGAGGTCGAGGCCGCTCATCCCGCCCGGCATGACGACGTCCGAGAACACGAGGTCGAAGCGCTGCCCGGCCTCGATCAGCTCGAGCGCCGCGCTCGCCCGCGACACCGACGTGACCCGCCAGCCGAGCTCCTCAAGGCATTCCCGCGCGACCTCGGCGACTTCGGCGTGGTCCTCGACCAGGAGCACGTTGCCGCCGTCGCCCCCTTCCGGGGCGGCCTCGGGCGGCCGGGCGTCGCGCACGCCGGCGCCCTTCGCCGCGCGCGGCAGATAAAGGGTGACGGTCGTGCCCGAGCCCACGGCGCTCGCCGCCGTGGCGGTCCCGCCCGATTGGGTCGCGAAGCCGTAGACCTGGGACAGGCCGAGGCCCGTGCCCTTGCCGACCTCCTTCGTCGTGAAGAACGGCTCGAAGACGCGGGGCAGGACATCGGGCGCGATGCCCGATCCGGTGTCGCGGACCGTGAGCGCGACGAACGCGCCCGCGATCCCGATCGCGTCCTCGTCCCCGACGGCGACGTTGCGGGCCGCGATCGTCAGCATCCCGCCGCCCGGCATCGCGTCGCGCGCGTTCACCGCGATGTTGAGGAGCGCGAGCTCGAACTCGCCCGGATCGACTGCGATCGGCCAGATGCCGCGCTGGATGTCGAGCGCGACCTGGATGTCGCCCCGCAGCGAGCTCTCGAGCATGTGGCGCAGCTTCGGGAGGCGCTGCGCGAGGTCGAGGACGACGGGCTCGTGCGTCTGCCGGCGCGAGAACGAGAGCAGCTGCCGGGTCAGGTTCTCCCCGCGCCGGGCCGCCATGGCGATGGCGTCGAGGGAGCGCTTGTGCTGCGGGTCCGGCAGCTGCCTGGCAAGACGCTCGACGTGGCCGCCGATGACCATGAGCAGGTTGTTGAAGTCGTGCGCGACGCCGCCGGTGAGTTGGCCCATGGCCTCGAGCCGCTGCGACTGCTTGAGGGCGGCCTCGGCGGCTTCCCGGCGCTCGGCCTCGGCGTAGAAGCGGGCGGTGCGGCGCAGCGCCAGGAGGCTGATCATGAACAAGAGCACGGTCGCCGGGACTCCGAAAACGAGGTGGCTCGCCAGGGTGGCGAGCCACTCGCCCCGGACGGCGGCGGTCTCGAGCCCGGCCTGGACGTAGACCGGGTAGGCGGCGAGCTTGCGGTAGCCGATCCGCCGCTCGGTCCCGTCGATCTGGGAGGCGGCCGTGAAGATGCCGGCCTCCGGCTCGGCCTCGATCGCACGCCCGAAGACGCTGTCGGGCCTGAGCCGCAGCGGCCGCTCGTCGGGCGAGGGATAGCGCGCCAGGAACGTGCCGTCCGCCCGGATCAGGCTCGCCGACAGGGCGAGGCCCTTGCCGAGGCGGGCGTAGAAGGCCTTGATCTCCCGCGGCAGGACCGAGACCGCCGTCACGCCGCCGAAGCCGCCGTCGGGAGCGGTCCGGCGCCGGCTGACGTTGAAGAAGTAGGTCGTCGAGACCCGCGGGATGAGGACCTCGCCGATGTAGTTGCCGGTTCCGCCCGCGACGTGGACCTTGAAGTAGTCCCGGTCCGAGAAATCGACCGTTCTCGGCGCCGGAAGGTCCGCCGTCGAGATCAGGAGGCGGCCGTCGCGGTCGAACACCAGGACGGCCCCGATCTCGGGCAGCCCATCGTGGAGCTGCTTCAGGCGGGCGTGGAACCGCGCCTCGCCGGCCCGGATCTCGTCGTCGGAAAAGCCGCGCAGCACCTCGTCGGTCGTGTCGATCATCAGCTCGACCGTCTCGAACACCTTGAGGGCGTGTTCCTGGAGCACGTCGAGGGTCCGCTCGATGCGCTCGTCCGCGCCCGCCCACGCGGCGCGATGGCTGGTGAAGCTCGCATAGCCGAAGAGGGTGAGCGGAACGACGAGCGACGCCGCGATGAGCAATCGCAGGAACCGGATCGCGGAGGCGCTGTCGCGCGATTGCATTCGGGGCGGATCTTGAGCCTGATTCCAGACCAACTCGTCGCACGGAGGGGACGCTACGGCAACCGGCGGGGGCGCGCCCTGGTCGGGCCACGGGCGTCCTTCTAAGTCGAAGGACGGGGCCGTCCCGGTCACGTCCGGCCGGCGAGGCCCGCGAGGGACAGCCGCGCGAGCGTCTCGACGAGCGCGTCGATCGATGCCGCGTCGAAGCGCAGGCCGAACGGCTCGCGGCTCAGGAACTCGGCGTTGCGCACGAACGCGACGGGCTGGTTCGCGAGCCACAGGGCCGCGATCATCATGTCCCGGTCCGGCGTCCCCGCGGGCAGGAACCTGCGCACGATATGCCCGGCGAGCACGAGGAGGGGGAACGGACGCTCGGCGGCGAGCTTCAGGGCGACCGCCGTCGGGGCGAGCGTCTCCCAGGCGAAGATGCGCAGGTAGCGGCTGAACTGGTCGCGCCGGACGAGCGGCAGGAGGTACTGGCGCAGGAACAGGCGCAGGGCCTCCTCGGGCGGAAGCGTCCGGGCGCCCTCCTCGTCGAGGATGCCCTGGCTGTCGAAGGCGTCGCGCGCCGCGATCAGCACCTCCCGGTAGAGCCCTTCCTTGCCGCCGAAGTGATAGGTGATGGCGGCCTGGTTCGCCCTGGCCTTGGCCGTGATCAGGCGGACCGACCCGCCGGCAAAGCCGCGCTCGGCAAAGACGCCGGTGCCGGCCTCGACGAGGGCGCGGCGCGTGGCCTCGGTCGGACGCGAGGCGGGGCGCGACGTGGTTCTGCCCGTCGCGGCGCGCCGCGGCGCGGCGCGGCTCAAGGGCTCACGCGCTCGAGGATCGCATCCCCGAGCGCGGCCACGCGCCCGAGCGCGGCCCCGGGCGACGGCAGGAGGTCGGACGGGAAGAAGCCGAGAAGGCGCGGCGTCTCGCGCGCAGGCTCGGCGCTTGCGGCGGCGACCGCCGCGCCGGTCTCGCCGAGGAGCGCCGGCCGCACGGGCGGCAGCGGCGCGGCGTTCGCCGTCCTGATGGCCGGGCGCCGCGTCGCGGCCTGAGCGGATGGGGCCGGCACCTTCGTTGCGGCTTCCCGTGCGGCGGCGGGCGCGGGCGCCGAACGGTCGAGCCACCGTCCGAACAGGCCGGCCGTGGAGACGCGGATCGGAACGGCCGAATGGCCCACGGCTTCGGCGCCGCCCAGGCGGTTCGCCACCTTTCCGGAGAGGTCGTAAGCCAGGGGCTCGATCGCGGCCTGGACAGGAACGGGATGATTCTCTCGCGGCGCCGGACCGGGCGTCGAGGCCGTGAGCGCCAGTGCGACCGCGGCGAAGCCGGCAGCGACGGCGCCGCTCGCGAACCTCGGCGCCGACGAGGCGGGTGCCCTTCCGCCCGTGACGATTACCTCGTTCATGCCGGCGATCCTGATCTCGCGCATATGGCATCCCTCATCCGACCGTATGAATATCATACGCCCGTTTGAGGCGCAAATCGGGCCTGCCCGATCCTGGACTTTCCCTCCCGGTCCTTATCTACTTTTTCCCGATTCGGCGGGAGACGCCGCTTCGTTGCGCCGGCGCTTGATCCTTCTGGCCCTTGCGGCCCTGCTCCCGCTCGCGGCCCTCGCCGCCGGGCTCGCGGGGGTGTCGCTGCGGCAACAGCAGCAGGCGATGCAGGCCGAGGCGGTCAGGCAGGTGGCCGCCATCCTCGACACCGTCGAGCGCGAGCTCCACACCCAGGTCGAGCTCCTGAAGGTCCTGGCGCAGTCGCCGACCCTCGACGGCGCGGCGCCGGACCTCGCGACCTTCCACGAGGTCGCGCAGCGCTTCATCCGCGAGCGCCCCCTGTGGAACCGGGTCAACCTCGCCGACCTCGACGGCTGGCAGATCGTCAACACCTCGGTGCCGTTCGGAGCGCCGCTGCCCAAGGTGGTCGACCCGGACGGCTACCGGCGCGCGATCGAGACCGCGGCGCCGATCGTCGGCGACCTCGCCGGCCCCGGGCCCCTTCTCCCGGACAGCCGCCCCCGGGTCAGCTTCCGGGTGCCGGTCGTCCGCGACGGCAAGGTCCGATACGTCCTCACCACGACGGTGTCGCCGGAGCGCCTGTCGGAGCTCGCGGCGACGCCGGGGCTGCCCCCAGCCTGGCTGCCCTTCGTGGTCGACGGCTCGGGCCGCATCGTCGCCTCGCCGCGCGCGCCCGCCGCCATCGGCGAGCGGACGAGCGAGGAGGCCCTCAGGGCCAGGGCTTCGGGAAGCGAGGGCGTCTATGACGGCCGCAGGCTCGACGGCACCCCGACCAAGGCGGCGTTCAGGAAGTCCGCCCACACCGGCTGGTCGGCCCACCTCGCGATCCCGCTCGACCTGTACAACGCCCCGCTGACGCGCTCGCTGTGGATTCTCGCGGCCGCCGGGCTCGCGGCGCTCTCGCTCACCCTCGTCTTCGCCGCCCTGATGCGCCGGGAGGTGCTGGCCGGGCGCCAGGAGGCCGCTTTGCGCGAGCGTGCGAGCCGCATGGAGGCGCTCGGGCGCATGACCGGCGGCGTCGCGCACGACTTCAACAACCTCCTGATGGTGATCCTCGGCAACCTCGAGATGCTGCAGCGCCGGGTGCAGGCTCCGAACCTCGACCGCTACGTCGCCTCGATCCGCAAGGCCGCCGAGAAGGGCACGCACCTCACCCGCGAGCTTTTGTCGTTCTCCCGCGGCGAGGCGGCCCAGGCCGAGGTCTTCGACCTGAACGAGCGCGTCCGCAACGTGCTCGCCATGCTACGCCAGTCGCTGCGCGGCGACATCTCGGTCATGCTCGACCTCGCGCCGGGACCGCTGCCGGTGCGGATCGACCCGATCGGGCTCGACCTCGCGATCCTCAACGTCGCGGTCAACGCCCGCGACGCCATGCCGGAGGGCGGAGTCCTGCGCATCAGCGCAAGGCGCGCCCCGTTCCCGGACCGCTCGGGCCGGCGCGGCGTCGCGCTGTCCATGGCCGACACCGGCGGCGGCGTGCCCGAGGAGGCGCTGCCGCACGTGTTCGAGCCGTTCTTCACCACGAAGGAGGTCGGCAAGGGCACCGGACTCGGCCTGTCCCAGGTGTACGGCTTCGCCAAGGCGTCCGGCGGGCTCGCCGACATCGAGAGCAGGGCCGGGCGCGGCACGACCGTGACGATCTACCTGCCCGAGGCGGAGGAGGGCATGCTCCGGGCCGGGACCGAGGCCGCCGCGCCGCGGGAGCCCGCGCCGGCGGCGCGGGTCCGGTTGCTCCTCGTCGACGACAACGACGAGGTCCGCGCCGTCGCGGCCGACTTCCTGGCCGAGGAGGGCTTCGAGGTCGCGGAGGCCGCCGACGCCCGCGAGGCGATCGAGGCGCTAGAGCGGCACGGCGCCGACGTCCTCGTCTCGGACATCGTCATGCCGGGGGCGCTCGACGGGTTCGGCCTCGCCCAGGAGGCGCGCCGCCGCTGGCCGAACCTGCCGGTGCTGCTCGCCTCGGGCTACTCGGCCTCGGCCGCGCGGGCGACGGAGCTCGGCTTCACGGTGCTGGCGAAGCCGTTCCAGATGACCGACCTCGCCGACGCCGTCCGCCGCACCGCGTCCGCCGCCCGCCCGGCGGCGGTCGAAGGGCCGGCGGCCGAGGGAGACGCGGGCGGCCGCTTGCGCTAGAGTCGGGACCGGGGGGTGACACTCCATCTCGGAGGACACCCATGAGACCGCTCGTCGTCGCCGCGGCGTTCGCCGCCCTCGTGATCCCGGCCTGCGCGTCCGCGCAAGGGGCGCGGTCCGCCAAGGCGGAGGCCTGCCGGGCGGAGGCCCAGAGCCGGCTCAGGGTTGGCAAGACCGCCGGCAGCGACCGGGTCGCGATCATCAACCAGCGCAGGGCCTATTGGCGCCAGTGCATGGGACGGGCCTGACGCGAACGCCG
The DNA here is from genome assembly GCA_036389455.1 of Beijerinckiaceae bacterium. GTDB lineage: Bacteria > Pseudomonadota > Alphaproteobacteria > Rhizobiales > Beijerinckiaceae > JAJKJG01. The sequence goes on along the minus strand of DASVPW010000115.1, from coordinate 28,311 downwards.
CGACGGCCCGCCCGGCGCGTTCGTCCGTAACGACTTCGCAGCCGGGCGGGTGCGCCGGATCCGTCCCGCCCGCGGCGAACCGCGGGCCGTTGACTTGCCGCGGGCAGCGCCCATCTGACCGGCCTCACCGCCCTGGAAGAACCGCGGCCCGACCGCTATACAGGCCCGCGGCTCCGCCCGAGCCACAAGATCGCCCATGCCCAACAGCCTCGACCTAGAGAAGGACCCTGCCTCGACCCGCGTCGTCGTCGCGATGTCGGGCGGCGTCGACTCGTCGGTCGTCGCGGCGCTGCTCCGGCGCGAGGGCTACGACGTCGTCGGCATCACGCTCCAGCTCTACGACCACGGCGCCGCCGTGCACCGCAAGGGCGCCTGCTGCGCCGGGCAGGACGTCCACGACGCCCGTCGGGTCGCCGAGAAGATCGGCATCCCGCATTACGTGCTCGACTACGAGGCGCGCTTCCGCGAGGCCGTGATCGAACGCTTCGCCGAGAGCTATCTGGCCGGCGAGACGCCGGTGCCGTGCATCGAGTGCAACCGCACGATCAAGTTCCGCGACCTCCTCGCGACCGCCCGCGAGCTCGGCGCCGACGTGCTCGCGACCGGGCACTACGTGGCGAGCCGCCGCCTTCCCGACGGGCGCCGCGCCCTGTTCCGCGCCGCCGACCCCGAGCGCGACCAGAGCTACTTCCTCTACGCCACGACACCCAAGCAGCTCGAGATGCTGCGCTTCCCCTTGGGCGAGCTCGGCAAGGCCGAGACCCGCTCGCTCGCCCGCGACCTCGGGCTGGCCGTCGCCGACAAGGCCGACAGCCAGGACATCTGCTTCGTGCCGAAGGGCCATTACGGCGACGTGATCGAGCGCCTGAAGCCCGGCGCGGCTCAAGAGGGCGACATCGTCCACCTCGACGGGCGCGTGCTCGGGCGCCACGCCGGCATCCTGCACTACACGGTCGGCCAGCGCCGCGGCCTCGGGCTCTCGACCGGCGAGCCGCTCTATGTGGTCCGGCTCGACGCGGGAAGCCGCCGCGTCGTCGTCGGCCCGCGCGCGGCGCTCGCGACGCGGGCGATCGCGATTGCGGACGTGAACTGGCTCGGCGACGCGCCGCTCGCCGACCTCTCCGAGGGCGTCGAGGTCGCGGTCCGGGTGCGCTCGACGCGGCAGCCGGCGCCGGCGCTCCTGCGCCCCATGCCGGGCGGCGGGGCGGAGGTGGAGCTCCTCTCCCCCGAGGACGGGGTGTCGCCTGGCCAGGCCTGCGCCGTCTACGCCGACGACGGCCCCCGCGCCCGCGTCCTCGGCGGCGGCACCATCGCCCGGGCGGTGGATGCCGCGGCGTTCGCGGCCTGAAGCCCCGAGCCGCCGATGAGCGACCTCGACGGGCAGCGCCGGGCCTATGCCCGCTGGGCCCCCTACTACGACGCCGTCTACCACAAGCTCCTCGCGGACGCGCACCGCCGCACCGCCGAGGCCGCGGCCGCCGCCGGCCCCGACATCCTCGAGGTCGGCGTCGGGACCGGGCTCGTCCTGTCCTACTACCCGGCCCATGCCCGCGTGATCGGCGTCGACCTCTCGGAGCCCATGCTGCGCAAGGCGGCCGGGAAGGTGCGCGAGCAATCGCTGTCCCACGTCAAGCTCGTCGCCGCCATGGACGCCTGCCGGCTCGGGCTCGCCGACGGCCGCTTCGACGCGGTCGCGCTGCCGTTCGTGATCACCCTCGTGCCGGACCCCGAGCAGGCGCTCGACGAGTGCGCCCGCGTGCTGCGGCCTGGCGGCGAGATCGTGATCGCGAGCAAGCTCGGCCGGGACGCGGGCGCCTGGGCCCGTGTCGAGGACGCCGTCGACCCGCTCGTGAAGAAGATCGGCTGGAGCTCGGCCTTCAAGATCAGCCGGATCGAGGCCTGGGCGGGAAAGCGCGGCGGCTTCGACGTGCTCGGCGTCGAGCCGCTGTTCCCGGCGGGCTTCTTCAAGCTGATGCGGCTGCGGAAGCGGGCGTGAGAGAAGACAAAGGCGTCTTTCCACTGTCTCACGCAAAGTAGTTACGCTCGCCTATGGGAACCCCTTCATGTCGTCACAACCGTACTTTGCTAATAGCCACGATTTGTATTTAGAGAGACGAAGCTCGTCGTACGCATAAAGCTTCCCAATAAACACAAAGAAAAGAGCGCCTCGAATCATACTAAACTCTCGATCTAGGTTGCCGAAGTTTTGAAGATGTTTTTCGGTATTTGCGACAGCGTTAATGCGTAGTGTCCACTCGGCTTTTTCTCCCGGCGACAACTGAGCGAATTTGAGCGTCTTTGGCAACAGCAAGCCCTCAGAATAAATGGTTCGCAACGTATTGAGACACCCCTCCTTCACCTTGAGGGGGCATTATCTGGCTATTTCGACCGCGAGTCGAGCCAGCTCACCGTTTCTTGACAGGCTCGGAGCCCGGTCCCTATATCCCGCCGGCCCATGCGCGCCGCGCGACGCCTCGGGGCGGAGTAGCTCAGCTGGTTAGAGCAGAGGAATCATAATCCTCGTGTCGGGGGTTCGAGTCCCTCCTCCGCTACCATCCCGGCGCCGAAAAGAGCCTCGACCGCAGCCCGGCTGCAGCCTCGTCCCGGAACGGCTCACAGGATCTGGCTCAGGAACTGGCGCGTGCGCGGGTCGCGGGCGCCGGCGAAGAAGTCCTTCGGCGGGCCGTGCTCGACGATGACGCCCCGGTCGGTGAAATAGATGTGGCCCGCCACCTCGCGGGCGAAGCCCATCTCGTGGGTGACGATCAGGCAGGTCATGCCCTCCTCGGCGAGCTCGCGGATCGTGACCAGCACCTCCTTGACGGTCTCGGGATCGAGGGCCGCCGTGACCTCGTCGAACAGCATCACGTCCGGGTTCATGGCGAGCGAGCGGGCGATGGCGACGCGCTGCTGCTGGCCGCCGGACAGCTCGCCCGGGTAGGAAGCCTCCTTGCCCTCGAGCCGCACCTTCCGGATGAGCCGGCGCGCGCGCGCCTCGACCTCGGCCTTGTCCTGCTTCAAGACGTGGATCGGGGCCATCATGACGTTCTGGAGCGCGGTCTTGTGCGGGAACAGGTTGTACTGCTGGAACACCATCCCGACCTTGCGCCTGAGCGCGAGCTTGTCGAGCCGCGGGTCGTTGACCTCCTGCCCCTCGACCAGGATCGAGCCGCGCTCGATCGGCACGAGGGCGTTGACGCAGCGGAGCAGCGTCGATTTGCCCGAGCCCGACGGGCCGATGACGCAGATCACCTCGCCCTTCATGACGTCGAGGGAGACGCCGCTCAAAACCGTCAGCCTGCCGAAGCTCTTGTGGACGTCGCGGATGCGGACGAGCGGCCGGTCCGGGGTCCAAGGCGCCGTGTCCGCCGCGTCAGCCATCACCGCACCTGGAAGCGCCGCTCGAGGGACACGGTCGCCCGGGCGATCGGGTAGCAGTAGGCGAAGAACCACAGCAGCAGGTAGAGGTACATCGGCACCAGGAGCTCGGTCCGGCTCTCGGCCGCGAGCACGTCGCCGGTCAGCGTCATCGCTTCGTTGACCCCGACGATGGAGGCGAGCGCGGTGCCGACCACCAGGATGGCGTAGAGGTTCATCCAGGGCGGCAGCATCCGCTTCACGCACTGCGGCAGGACGATCATCCACAGGGTCTGGCGGCGGGTGAAGGCCAGCGCCTCGGCCGACTCCCACTGCCCGGCCGGGATCGACAGCACCGCCCCGCGCACGAGCTCGGAGACGTTCGCCATGACGGCGAGGGAGAGCCCGAAGGTCGCCTTGAGCCAGGCCGGCAGCGGCACGATCGCGCCGCCGACCCGCATCTCGAACGGTAGGAGCAGCATGCAGTAGAACAGGAGCACGAGCCACGGCGCGTTGCGGAAGAACTGGGTCAGCGCCCACGAGACGCCGCGCACCGGGCGCGCGAGCGAGACTTGCATCAGGCCGAGGAAGGTGCCGAGCGCGGTCCCGAGCCCCATCGCGATGAAGCTGATCGCGATGTTGAGGAGGAAGCCCGCGGCGAGGAGCGGCGTCCACTTGACGAGCGTCGCCAGGACCGAGGGCGCGCCCGGGGCCGCGTAAGCCTCGCCGACCCCGATCGAGAGGGCGAGCGCCGCCACGAGCACGACGGCGTGCCGCGGCCGCGGGCGCCAGCCGGGCGCGACCGCTCCCGCCCCTAAGCGGAAGGGCAGCAGCACGGGGAAGTCGGCGCGCTCCGCGATCATGCCGGCGCGTAGCCCGGGATGCGCATGGCGCGCTCCCACCGAGTCATGACGGCGACGAGGACGCCGACGAGCCCGACGTAGAGGATCAGGAGCGTGTTCATCATCTCGGGCACGTTGAGCTCGTCCGACCAGATCTGGTTCGCGACGTAGAGCATCTCGGGGACCGCGATCGCATAGGCGACGGTCGTGGTCTTGATCAGGTTGACGAGGTTGTTGTTCAGCGCCGGCAGGCTGATCCGGAAGGCGAGCGGCAGGATCACGTAGGCGTAGGCCTTGAGGCGGCTGTAGCCGAGGGACTCCGCGGCCTCGACGGTCTCCCGCGGCACGGCCTCGATGCCGGCCCGGAAGATCTCGACGTTGAAGGCGCCGGCGTAGAGCGACAGCCCGATCACCGCCCAGGCGAAGTTCGAGACGAGCGGGACGGACAGGCCCGTCTCGGTCGTGACGCGCAGGTAGCTGCCGAGCGCGAAGTAGAAGAAGTAGAGCTGCACGAGGGGCGGCGTGTTGCGGAAGAACTGGATGTAGCCCTGCATGGCGAGGCGCACGAGCCGCAGGCGCGCCCCTTGCGCCCAGGCCCCGACGACGCCGATGACGACGCTTGCCGCGACGCAGATCGCCATCAGCCGGACGGACGTGAGAAAACCGTTCCAGAACCGGGCCCGGTCGAAGGCGTCGTAGAAGATCGTGAGCTTGATCCCGGTGGCGTCGTTGAGCCACCGGAACCAGTCCCAGACGGGTTGCAGGTCCATGGCCGCGCGGACTTTAGCTCCCGGCGGCGAGCCGGTCGATCTCGGCGAGGTCCTCGGGGGTGAGCGCCCACTCGGCCGCCCGCACGTTCGCCTCGAGCTGCTCGGGCTTGGTCGCCCCCGCGATCACGCTCGACACGTAGGGCCTCGCGGCGAGCCAGCCGAACGCCAGATCGAGGAGGGTCTTGCCACGTCCTTCGGCGAAGGCCTGAAGCCGCTCGACCTTGCCCCAGTTCGCCTCCGTCATGTAGCGGTCGGCGAGGCGCTGGGTGTTGGCGAGGCGGGTCCCCTCCGGCATCGGCGCGCCGCGCCTGTACTTGCCGGTCAGGAGCCCGCTCGCGAGCGGGAAGAAGGGCAGGAGGCCCATCCGATAGGCCTCGATCGCCGGCACGAGCTCCTTCTCGATGTCGCGCACGAGGAGGCTGTACTCGTCCTGGCACGAGGCGAAGGCGTTGAGATTGCGCGTCTGCGCCGTCCATTGCGCCTCGACCACCTGCCAGGCCGAAAGATTCGAGCAGCCGACGTAGCGGACCTTGCCCTGGCGCACGAGATCGTCGAGGGCCCTAAGCGTCTCCTCGATCGGCGTCAGCGGGTCGGGGCGGTGGAGCTGGTAGAGGTCGATCCAGTCGGTCCTGAGCCGGCGCAGGCTGTCCTCGACGGCCTGCATGACGTACCGGCGCGAGCCGCCCTTCTTGCGCCCGGCGTCGTCCATGGGCAGGCCGAACTTCGTCGCCAGCACGATGTCCCGGCGGCGCTCGCCGAGGATCTGGCCCAGGATGGTCTCCGAGCCGCCGCGCTCGCCGTAGGTGTCCGCCGTGTCGAACAGGGTGATGCCGAGGTCGAGGGCCTTGTGCACGACGGCGCGGGTCCCCTCCAGGTCGATGTGCCAGCCGAAGTTGTTGCAGCCGAGGCCGACGAGGGAGACCCGAAGGCCCGACGATCCGAGATTGCGCTCCTGCACCAGCCCCTCCGATTCACGGCAGGGCTGGAGCCGTAGGGGAAGCGGCGCGACGTGGCAACGGGCGTGTCAGTCGAAGCCGTCGAAGCTCGCGAACGCCCGGGCCGGCACGCGCTCGGTGCGAAGCGCGTTCTCGGGCGCGGACGGGTTCTCGTAGCCGAGAGACATCCCGCAGACCACGACCTCCTCAGGGTCGAGGTTAAGGCGGGCCCGGATCGTTTCGTGGAAGGGCGCGAAGGCGGCCTGGGCGCAGGTGTCGAGGCCGTGGCCGCGCGCCGCCGTCATGACGTTGCCCAGGAAGATGCCGTAGTCGAGCCAGCTCCCGATCTCGAGCCTGCGGTCGATGGTGAAGATCATCCCGACCGGCGCGTCGAAGAAGACGAGGTTGCGGGCGTGCTGCGCCCGCATCCGCGCCGTCTCGCCCCGGGCGATGCCGAGGAGGCCGTAGAGGTCCCAGCCGACCTTGCGCCGCCGTGACAGGTACGGCTCGAAGAATTGTTCCGGATAATACCGGTACTCCGCCGCGTGCGGGGCATTCTCGGCTTCGGCCTTGAGGAGCGCGGCGGAGAGGCGCGCCTTCGCGGCGCCGGCGAGGACGCGGACGCGCCAGGGCTGCATGTTGGTGCCGCTCGGCGCCCGCGCCGCGACGTCGAGGATGCGCTCGACGAGAGCCTGCGGCACCGGCGCCGGCAGGAAGGCCCGCACGGAGCGGCGGCCCGCGACCGCCGCCTCCACGATTGCGGCCGGGGAAGACTTGCCATCGTCCACGCCGTTCTCCACCAAGGAGGCCCGCCGGAACGGCGGGAGTGCGGGACTTCATATGCGGATCGCGGTCCTGGGTGGAGGCCCCGCCGGGCTCTATTTCGCCTACCTTCGCAAGCGCCGGCACAAGGGCGACGAGGTCGCGGTGTTCGAGCAGAACCCGCCGGACGCGACCTTCGGCTTCGGCGTCGTGTTCTCGGACCGCGCCCTCGACTTCCTGCGCGCCGACGACCCCGAGACGGCCGACCTCGTCGCGCCGCAGATGGAGACGTGGAGCGACATCGCCCTCGTCCACCGCGGCGAGCGCATCGCCGTCGACGGCGTCGGTTTTTCAGCCATCGGGCGGTTGGAGCTCCTGCGGCTCCTTCAGGAGCAGGCCGCGTCCGTCGGGGTCGAGCTGCGCTACGGCCGAGCCGTCGGCTCCGTCGCGGAGCTTGGGGACGCCGACCTCGTCGTCGGCGCCGACGGGGTGAACTCCCTGGTCCGCCGCGAGCACGAGGGCGCGTTCGGAACCTCGGTCTCCCACTTGTCCAACAGGTTCGCCTGGTTCGGCACGACGAGGCGCTTCGAGACCCTGACCCAGACCTTCGTCGAGACGCCGCTTGGCACCTTCAACGCCCACCACTACCGCTATGCTCCCGCCTTGAGCACCTTCATCGTCGAGTGCGACCCGGCGACGTGGACGCGGGCGAGGTTCGACCGGATGAGCGAGGACGAGGCGAGGGCGGTCTGCCAGGAGGCGTTCGCGGAGACCCTCGACGGCCACCCGCTGATCTCGAACCGCTCGGTGTGGCGCAACTTCCCCTGGGTCGAGAACGCGCGCTGGTCCGCCGGCAACCGGGTCCTTCTGGGCGACGCGCTGCACACGGCGCACTTCTCCATCGGCTCGGGGACGCGGCTCGCCCTGGAGGACGCGATCGCGCTCGCCAAGGCCCTCGACGAGATGGGCGACGTGCCCGCCGCGCTTTCCGCCTACGAGGCCGCCCGCCGGCCGATCGTCGAGAAGCTCGTGGCGGCCTCGCGCACGAGCGCCGCCTGGTACGAGCGTTTCCCCGAGCACATGCGCCTCGCCCCTCTCGACTTCGCCATGAGCTACATCACCCGCTCGGGACGGGTCGATCCGGAGCGCCTGCGCGCTATGGCTCCGCGCTTCATGGCGCGCTACGAGGCGGCGCGGTAGCTACCGCGCGACCCGCACCAGGAGCTTGCCGAAGTTCCGGCCTTTGAGGAGCCCCATGAAGGCCTGCGGCGCGTTCTCGAGGCCCTCGACCACGTCCTCGCGGTACTTGATCTTCCCGTCCCGCAGCCAGCCGCCGACCTCCGCCGCGAACTCCCGTGCCTGGGCCTGGAAGTCCCAGACGATGAAGCCGCGGATCAAGAGACGCTTCGTCAGCACGGCGCGGAAGAGCTGCGGCGTGCGGTCGGGGCCCGCCGGCAGCTCGGTCATATTGTAGTTGGCGATGAGCCCGCAGACGGGGATGCGGGCGAAGTCGTTGAGAAGGGGGAACACCGCGTCCCACACCGCCCCGCCGACGTTCTCGTAATACACGTCGATGCCGTTCGGGCAAGCGGCCTTGAGCCTCTCCGGGAAATCCGGCGCGCGGTGGTCGACGGCGGCGTCGAAGCCGAATTCTTCCAGGAGCGCGCGGCACTTGTCGGAGCCACCAGCGATGCCGACGGCGCGGCAGCCTTTGAGCTTCGCGATCTGGCCGACCATGGAGCCGACCGGCCCGGTCGCGGCCGCGACCGCGACCGTCTCGCCGGCCTTCGGCTGGCCGATGTTGAGGAGGCCGGTGTAGGCCGTCATGCCGGGCATGCCCAAGACCCCGAGCGCGGTCTGCACCGGCGCCGCGGCGGGATCGAGCCGGCGCAGCTCCTTGCCGTCGAGGACGGCGTGCTCCTGCCAGCCGCCCATGCCGAGCACGAGGTCGCCGGGCGAGAACTTGCCGTCGTTCGAGCGCACGACCTCGCCGACCGTGCCGCCGGTCATGACCTCGCCGATGCCGACGGGCTTGGCGTACGACTTCGCGTCGCTCATGCGCCCGCGCATGTAGGGATCGAGGGAGAGCCAGAGCGTCCGCACCAGCACCTGGCCGGGGCCGGGCTCGGGGACGGGAGCGCTCTCCAGCCGGAAGTCGGTGTCCTTCGGCTCGCCCACCGGGCGGGAGGCGAGCACGATGCGGCGGGACTGCTGGGTCATCCTCTCCCTCCAACTCTCCACTGTCATCCCCGGCCGAGCGAAGCGAGGGGAAGGGGATCCAAGCCCCACCGGGTCTGGGTCCCCTTCCCTCGCCTACGCTGCGCTTCGGCTCGCCGGGGACGACAGTGGCGCGGTCACGCCACCTCGAACAGCCCGGCGGCGCCCATGCCGCCGCCGACGCACATGGTGCAGACCACGTACTTGGCGCCCCGGCGCTTGCCCTCGATGAGGGCATGGCCGACCATGCGGGCGCCGCTCATGCCGTAGGGGTGGCCGATGGCGACGGCGCCGCCGTCGACGTTGAGGGTGTCGTTCGGGATGCCGAGCTTGTCGCGGCAGTAGAGCACCTGCACGGCGAAGGCCTCGTTCAGCTCCCACAGGTCGATGTCGTCCATGGAAAGCCCGTGGCGCTCGAGGAGCCGCGGCACGGCGTAGATGGGGCCGATGCCCATCTCGTCGGGCTCACAGCCCGCGACGCTAAGGCCGCGGAAGATGCCGAGGGGCTGAAGGCCGCGCTTCTCGGCGAGCTTCGCGTTCATGACGACGCAGGCCGAGGCCCCGTCCGAGAGCTGGCTCGCGTTGCCGGCCGTGATGAAGTGGCCGGGCCCGCGCACCGGCTCGAGCTTCGCGAGCCCCTCGGGCGAGGTGTCCGGCCGGTTGCCCTCGTCGCGGGTGAGCGTCACCGCCTGCTCCGAGACCTCGCCCGTCGCCTTGTCCTGGACGAGCTTGACGCTCGGCAGCGGCACGATCTCGTCGTCGAAGCGTCCGGCCTGCTGGGCGGCGGCGGTGCGCAGCTGGCTCTGGAGCGCGAAGGTGTCCTGCGCCTCCCGCGAGATGTTGTAGCGCTTCGCCACGACCTCGGCGGTGTCGATCATCGGCAGGTAGATGTCGGGCTTGTGCTCGTCGAGCCATTCGTCGTGGAGCCGGTATTTGTTCTTGTGCTCGTTCTGCACGAGGCTCACCGACTCGACCCCGCCCGCGACCATCACGGGCACGTTATCGACGATCACCCGCTGCGCCGCGAGCGCGATCGTCTGCATGCCCGAGGAGCAGAAGCGGTTCACCGTCGCGCCGCTCGTCGTGACCGGAAGCCCCGCCCGGAGCGCCGCCTGGCGGGCGATGTTCTCCCCCGTCGCGCCTTCCGGCAGGGCGCAGCCGACGAGCACGTCCTCGACCTCGCCGGGCTCGATCCCGGCCCGCTCGACCGCATGCTTGATGGCGTGGCCCGCGAGCGTCGCCCCATGGGTGTTGTTGAAGGCGCCGCGATAGGCCTTGCCGATCGGCGTGCGTGCGGTCGAGACGATGACGGCTTCGGTCATGGGAGTCCTCGTGAGAAGGTGGAGGGTACGCGCGGCCGTTCAGGCCACAAGGCAAGGGTGGCGAAACTCATGCCGCCAGCAGCGCCAGGATCCGCTCAGGGTCCTTCAGCACGATCCGGACCAATGCCCGCGCCGCGGGATCCGGGTTGAAGCGTCCCTCCTCCCAATCGCGCAGCATGGAAAGGGGCAGGCCGAGCCTTGCCGCAAAGCGCTCCTGGCTTAACCCGGTTTTCTCCCTTGCAATCCGGACGTCGCGCGCGAAGAGGCCGCGCGCCATCTCCTCCTCCGTGAGAGGAGGGTTGTCCGGATCGCTTTCCGCGGCGCGCGTGATCTCCTCGTCGGTCATCGCGTCGAGGCGGGCCTCTTCGTCGCGCGTGAGGCGAGGCGGGTTCTTCGGATCAAGCGTGAACCTGACGGTTCCCATAGATGCGCTCCTCTGAGCGGTTCGTCCGACGGGCCGAGATAAGGCGCAGGACTCCCTCACGTCTCGTGTAGACGACCGAGAACAACCGCCGCCCGATCCGGCCCACGGTCTTGCGGCGCTCCTCTTCATCCTGCGCGCGCGAAACGTCAAAGTCGACCCGTTCCGGATCAAGGAACGCCCTGGTCGCGAACGGGAAAGACACTTTATGGCAGATAAAGTTCACGGCCGCTTTATCCTCGTCCCAATCGAATGCGATCGGCTCCATGACGATCTATTCCGCAAGGAGGGCTTCGAGCGGCTTCCGAGCGGCGCCGGAGCCTTGGACCGCGTGCACGTTCCTCACACCTCCAGCCACTCCTTGCGCACGGCGGCGTCGGCGCGCAGGTCCGCGGGGGTGCCTTCGAAGACGATGCGGCCGTGGCCCATGACGTAGAGGCGGTTCGAGATCTCGAGGGCGATGGTGAGCTTCTGCTCGACGAGGAGGATGGCGACGCCACGCTCGGCGATCTGCCGGAGCAGCGCGCCGACGCGCTCGACCATCTGGGGCGAGAGGCCTTCGGTCGGCTCGTCGACCATGACGAGATCGGGGTCGCCCATGAGGGTGCGGCAGATGGTGAGCATCTGCTGTTCGCCGCCCGAGAGCACGCCCCCCGGCGTGTCGGCCCGCTCCTCCAGGCGCGGGAAGAGGTCGAACATATCGGCCATGGTCCAGCGCCCGCCTTCGCGCGCGCCTTTCTGGCCGAGGATGAGGTTCTGGCGCACGGTGAGGCCGGGGAAGATCGCGCGCTCCTCGGGGACGTAGCCGAGGCCGAGGCGGGCGATCTCGTGCGGCGCCATCCCGGCGATCTCGCGGCCGCGGAAGCGCACCGAGCCGTGCGGACGGACCTGCCCCATGACGGTCTTGATCGCGGTCGAGCGGCCGACGCCGTTGCGGCCGAGGAGGCTCACGATCTCGCCTTGGCCCACCGCGAAGGTGACGCCGTGCAGGATGTGGCTCTTGCCGTAGTAGGCGTGGAGGTCGGTCACCTCGAGCATCGCGCTCATGCCGGGCACCTCATGCCGGCACCGTGCCGAGGTAGGCTTCCTGCACGGCGCGGTTCGCCTTGATCCGCTCAGGCTGATCGCTCGCGATGACCTCGCCGTAGACCAGCACCGAGATGCGGTCGGCGAGGCCGAACACCACGGCCATGTCGTGCTCGACGATGAGGAGGGTTCGGCCCTCGCTCACGCGCCGGATGAGGTCGACGGCGTGCTCGGCCTCGCCGTGGCTCATGCCGGCGGTCGGCTCGTCGAGGAGGAGGATGTCGGGCTCGCCGGCAATCGCGAGGCCGATCTCGAGCGCCCGCTGCTCGGCGTAGGCGAGGAGGCCCGCCGGCACGTCGCGGCGGCGCGTCAGGCCGATGCGCTCCAAGACCGTCCCGGCGCGCTCGGCCACGTCGTGCATGCGGCCGATGGGGCGCCAGAACGAGTAGCCGTGGCCGAGCGACCACAGCACGGCGCAGCGCAGGTTCTCGTACACGGACATGCGCGGGAAGATGTTGGTGATCTGGAAGCTGCGGGCGAGCCCGCGGCGGTAGATCGCGAAGGGGGAGAGCCCCGTCACGTCCTCGCCGTTCAGGCGGATCGCGCCGGAGCTTGCGGGGAAGCGCCCGGTGATCAGGTGGAACAGCGTCGACTTACCGGCGCCGTTCGGGCCGATGAGGGCGTGGCGCTCGCCGCGGGCGATGGCAAGGTCGACGCCGCGGATGATGGCGGTCGCGCCGAAGCTCTTGCGCACTTGGCGCAGCTCGAGGGCCGGCGCCGTCATGCCCGCGCCTCCGCAAGCGCCTCGGACCAGCGCGCCGCGACGTGCGGCGCGACGAGGCGCAGGCCGGCCGCGCCGGCGGCGATCAGCACAAGACACGCGATCCAGGTTCCGGGGCTCTTCGCGTCGAAGGCGACGCCGAAGAGCCGCATGGCGGCGCCGAGCTCGGGGCGGATCGTGAGGCGGTAGCCGATCTCGACGACCGCGATCGCGCCGGCCGCCAGCAGCGCCGCCGGCATGAGGGCGAGGGCATAGGCAGGGGCAAGGCGGTGCAGGAGCCCGGCGCGGGCGATCGGGCCGTGCATGAGGACGAGCCCGACGAGGCCGTTCGGGGCGAAGAGGGTGACGAGGACGAAGAACAGGCCGAGGTAGAGCAGCCAGGCCTGGGTGTAGTCGCTGAGCGCGACCTGCAGGAAGGTCACGAGCACGGCGCCGAGGATCGGCCCGAGGAAGGAGCCGATGCCGCCGATGTAGGCCATGAGCAGGACGAGGGCCGAGCGCTCGGCCCCGAGGCTGTTGATCGCCATGAGCTCGTAGTTCACGGCGAAGAGCCCGCCCGCGACCCCGGCGAAGAAGCTCGACACCGAAAAGGCGATGAGGCGGATGCGGGCGGGATCGTAGCCGAGGAACTGCACCCGCTCCGGGTTGTCGCGAACCGCGTTGCAGAGCCGCCCGACGGGCGTGCGGGTGAAGGCGCGCATCAGCACGAGGCTTGCCAGCATCCAGGCCGCGATCAGGTAATAGACCTCGACCTGCGAGCCGAAGGTGACGCCGAAGAGGGCGGGGCCGGAGGTGCGGTCGCCGCCGATTCCCTCCTCGCCGCCGAACACGTGGTCGAAGATCAAGGCCAGGGCCACGACGAGCTCCATCAGCCCGAGCGTGATCATGGCGAAGGCGGTGCCGGCCCGCCTTGTCGAGAGGTAGCCGAACAGGAGGCCGAAGAAGAGCCCGCCGAGGCCGCCGACGAGGGGCAGGAGCGCGACCGGCAGGAACAGGCCCGCCGCGACGAGGCGCAGCACGTGGATCGCCGTGTAGCCGCCGAGGCCGAAGTAGATCGCGTGCCCGAAGGAGAGCATGCCGGTCTCGCCGAGGAGCATGTTGTAGGCCGCCGCGAAGACGATCGCGATGCCCATCTCGGTGAGGAGCGTGCGCCCGAAGCTCGTCGTGAGGAGATGCGGCAGGACGAGGATCGCGGCGACGGCCACGGCCCAGGGCGCGGCGGCGCGCAGCCACGTAGGGGCGCCGCGCCGTGCGGCCGTCCTCAGCGCCGCCTCGCTCATGTCTCGCGCGTCCCCATGAGGCCGCGCGGGCGCAGGATCAGCATCAGGACGAGGAGGAAGTAGGGCAGCACCGGGGCGAGCTGGGCGAGCTTGATCTTCCACAGGTCGTAGAGGGCGTCGCGGCGGCTGACCGCGACGCCGAACTGGGCGAGGAGGTCGGCGAGCGAGGCGTCGATCGCGACCGCGAAGGTCTGCACGATGCCGATGAGGAGCGAGGCCGCGAACGCGCCGGTGAGCGACCCGAGGCCGCCGACGACGATCACCACGAAGACGATCGGCCCGAGCGTGCGAGCCATGCCGGGCGAGGTCACGAGCGCGAAGCCGCCGATCACGCCGGCGAGCCCCGCGAGCGCGCTGCCGACCCCGAACACCAGCATGAAGACGCGCGGCACGTTGTGTCCGAGCGCCGCCACCATGTCGGGGTGGGTCAGGGCCGCCTGGATGATGAGGCCGATGCGGGTCTTCTTGAGCACGAGGCCGAGGAGGCCGAACATGCCGACCGAGACCGCCACCATGAAGGCCTTGTAGGCCGGATAGGTCGTGCCGAGGAGGGTGAAGGCGGAGAAGTCGAGGGAGGGCGGCACTGTGTAGGGCACCGGCGCGCGGCCCCACACGAGCTGCACCGCCTCCTCGATGAGGAGGGCTAAGCCGAAGGTGAAGAGGAGCTCGGCGACGTGCCCGAAGCGGTGCACGGTCCTGAGGCCCCAGCGCTCGATCGCGGCCCCGAAGAGACCGACGGCCACGGGCGCGAGCACGAGCGCCGGCCAGAAGCCGGTGACGCGGCCGATCTGGTAGGCGAGGTAGGCGCCGAGCATGAACAGGCTCGCGTGGGCGAAGTTCAGGACGCCCATCATGCTGAAGATGAGGGTGAGCCCGCTCGACAGCATGAACAGGAGGAGCCCGTACAGGATCCCGTTCAGGAGGGAGAAGACGACGAGTTCCACGTCACCTCTCCCGCGCAGCGGGAGAGATCGAGTCGGCGGAGCCGACCGGGTGAGGGCCAGCGCCGGCCTCCCCCCTCACCCCGGCCCTCTCCCGCAAGCGGGAGAGGGAGATCAAGCGCTCGGCCGCTTCATCTTGCAGGTGGTCGGGGTCTCGGTGTCCTTGGCCTCGATGCGGCCGTCGGTCTTGAAGCCGAGGCCGGTGTTCTCGACGTCGCGCTTCATGCCGGCCGACATGGTCGAGACGAACATCGGCTGGAGGAGCTGGTGGTTGTCGGCCCGCATCGTGATCTCGCCGGTCGGGCTCTGGTGCTTCATGCCCTCCAGCGCCTTCGCGACCGCGACCGGGTCCGCCGACTTCGCCTGCTCGACCGCCTTCGCGAACATCTCGATGAGGTTGCGGGTGCGCAGATAATAGAAGTCCTCGTTGTACTTCTTCTTGTAGGCCTCGACCTCCTCGTCGAGGGTCGCGCCCTCGACGTTCGAGTGCCACTCGGAGATCTGCTTCACCCGGTCCTTGCCGGCCTGGCCGATGGCGGCGGGGGTCGAGAGGCCGCCGGCGTAGTAGGTGTACCAGTCGACGGGAAGCCCGGCGTCCTTCGCGGCCTTCACCAGGAGCGAGAGGTCGTTGCCCCAGTAGCCGGTGATGACCGAGTCGGCGCCGGACGCCTTGATCTTGGCGACGTAAGGCGTGAAGTCCTGCACCTTGCCCAAGGGGTGCAGCTCCTCGCCGACGATCTGCACGTCCGGGCGCTTCTTCTTCATCATCTCGGTCGCGGCGGCCGCCACCGCCTTGCCGAAGGAGTAGTCCTGGTTGATGAGGTAGACCTTCTTGATCCCCTGCTGCTTCGCCATGAAGTTCGTCAGCGCCTCCATCTTCATGTCGGCGTCGGCGTCGAAACGGAAGTGCCAGAACGAGCATTTGTCGTTCGTCAGCGCCGGGTCGACGGCGGCGTAGTTGAGGAACAGCACGCTCTTTGCCGGCTCGCGCTCGTTGTGCTTCGCCAGCGTGTCGACGATGGCGTGGGCGACGTTCGAGCCGTTGCCCTGGAGGACGAAGCGGATGTTGTCGTCGATCACCTTCTTCAGCGCGATCTGCGTGTCCTGCGGGTTCGCCTTCGAGTCGAGGGGCACGAGCTCGAGCTTCTTGCCCAAGACGCCGCCCTTGGCGTTGATCCGGTCCATGACGAACTGGAAATGGTGGACGCCGAGCTCGCCGACGTTGGCGAAGGCGCCGGACAAGGGGTCGATGTAGCCGATCTTGATGGTGTCCTGGGCGGCGGCGGGGAGCGCAGCGGGAACCGCCGCGAGCGCGAAGGCGGCGCCAAGAAGCGCCTTTGGCATGATCCTCATGTTTCCTCTCCAGATCCGCGATTATGCCGGACAGGCCCGGGCTCGCGTTCCCGGGCAGCGTCTCTTTGCGCTTCCCAACCGTCAAGCGGATTCTCGGGAGGCCCGGCCCCCGTGCTATGAGCGTCGCTGCGGATGGAGAGGTCGATGCGGGTGTTTTCGAGCGCCGCCGAGATGGCGGCTGCGGTGGGGACGGAGCTCGGGTCGAGCCGCTGGGTCGAGGTGACCCAGGCGCGCATCGACGCCTTCGCGGAAGCCACCGGCGACCGGCAGTGGATCCACGTCGACGCAGGACGCGCCCGCCGGGAATCGCCCTATGGCGCGACGGTGGCGCACGGCTATCTCACGCTCTCCATGCTGCCGGTGTTCATCTACGACGTGATCCGCCTCGACGGCGTGCGCCAAAGCGTCAACTACGGCTCGAACCGGGTGCGCTTCCCGGCTCCGGTGATCGTCGGCTCGCGCCTTCGCGGCCGCATCCGCCTCCTCGGAGCCGAGCCGATGGCGGGCGGGGCCTTGCGCGCCACCCTGCAGACCACGGTCGAGATCGAAGGCTCCGAGCGCCCCGCCTGCGTCGCCGAGACGATCGCGGTGCACTACTGGTGAGGTCCGCTCTCCAGGGAGCCTACTCCGCCGCCATCGGCCGGTCGCTTGCGACGGTGCGCTCCGCGAGGCCCGCCTTCCGAAGGACCTCCGGCACCGGCCCGCCGGTCGCCCAGTCGAGGAGCTCGACCGTGTGGACGATCGGGAGGGCGGTGCCCTTCCCGATCTGGGTCATGCAGCCGATGTTGCCGGTGGCGACGAGGTCGGGCCCGACCCGCTCGATGTTCGCGACCTTGCGGGCCCGCAGTTGCGAAGCGATCTCGGGCTGGAGCAGGTTGTAGGTGCCGGCCGAGCCGCAGCAGATGTGGCCCTCGGGCACGTCCTTCACCGTGAAGCCGGCCTTCTTCAGGAGCTTCTTCGGCTCCTCGCGGATTTGCTGGCCGTGCTGCATCGAGCAGGCGGAGTGGTAGGCGACGACGAGGCCGGTATCGCGCACCGGCGCGGCGAGGCCGATGGACGCCACGTATTCGGTGATGTCCTTCGCAAGCTCCGACACCCGCCGCGCCTTCTCGGCATAGGCAGGATCGTCGCGGAACAGGAAGCCGTAGTCCTTGATGGTGGTGCCGCAGCCGGACGCCGTGATCACGATCGCGTCGAGGCCCCGCTCGATCTCGGCCGTCCAGGCGTTGATGTTGCGCCTCGCGAAGGCGAGCGCCTCGCGGTCGCGGCCCATGTGGTGGACGAGCGCCCCGCAGCAGCCCTCGCCCTCGGGCAGCACGACCTCGATGCCGTGCCGGTTGAGGAGCCGGATCGCGGCCTCGTTGAAGTTCGGGTTGAGCACCGGCTGGGCGCAGCCCGAGAGGATCGCGACCCGCCCGCGCCGCGGCGCTTGCGCCTTCCACACGCCCGGCCGCGCGAAGGGCGAGCGCGCGGGTACGCGGGCGGGCGCGAGCTCCAGCATGGCGGCAAGCCGGTTGCCGACCCGCGGCAGCCGCCCGAAGAGGCCGCGGAACGGCTTTCCTAAGGTTGCCGCCGTCATGGCGAGGCGGAAGCGGGCCGGATAGGGCAGCACCTTGGCGAGGAGCGCGCGCACCACGCGGTCGTGCCACGGCCGCCAGTGCGTCTCCTCGATGTAGGCCCGGGCATGGTCGACGAGGTGCATGTAGTGCACCCCCGACGGGCAGGTCGTCATGCAGGACAGGCACGACAGGCAGCGGTCGATGTGCTTGACCACCTGCGGCGAGGCGGGCTGCCCCTGCTCGAACATCTCCTTGATGAGGTAGATGCGGCCCCGCGGGCTATCGAGCTCGTCGCCGAGGAGCAGATAGGTCGGGCAGGTCGCGGTGCAGAAGCCGCAGTGGACGCAGGTCCTCAAGATCTTCTCCGACGACCGCATCGCCGGATCGCGGAGCTGCTCGGGGGCGAAGTTGGTCTGCATGGAACGGCTCAGCGGGTGCGGGCAGCCGGCGCCGCTTCGGCCCGGACGGCATCGCGCCTGACATCCGCGACGCGCTCCGGCGTCATGTTGGTCCAGCCGGCCTTATGGAACCGGGTCACGGCCTCGCGCCAGGCCTGAAAGAGGGCCGGGTCCGTTGCCGCGAGATCCGGCGGCGCGTCGCCCTGCGCGAGCCGCGCGACCTCCTCGAGCAGATCCCAGTCGCGATCCCGGACGACCTTCGCGATGCGGCCGCGGAGCAGGACGTCGAGCGCCTCGGCATGGCGCGCACGGGCGGATCGCGTCATTTCCGGCCTTTCGTGGTGACGAGCCTGACGACCACCATGTTGTCCCGCGCCGTCTCGCGGTCAACCGTCCGCGGCAGCAGGCCGATAGCCTCTTCCACCGCATCGAGGTCGAGGGCGCGCTGCCGGACCCACCATGCCACGTCCTCGATGTCGCGCTCGCTCGCGCGGGTCAGCTTCGCCGCCGCGATGATCGCCGGCGGCGGCATGGCGATCGCGAGCTTGCCGAACTGTCCGATCGTCTCGATCTCGATCGTCGTCGGCAGGGACACGATCCCGGGGCGGACGATCTGGATGTAGACAGCCTCCGGATCCAGATCGCTCTTCGGATCGAACAGGACGCCCATGCCGCGGCAGGCCTGGGCCAACTCGCCCGCGTCATAGTGGGAAGCGGGATGCCATACGTCGATGTCCTGAGTCTGGCGCTCGTCCTGCCCGAGCATGATCGCCGGCGTGCTGCCGATCAGGCAAAGCGTCGTCGGCTGAGACAAGCTGCCTCCCAAGGCTTCGAAGATCGCGAGGACTCGGGCGCGGTCGATCGGCATTCCGATGTTACTCTTCTCTTGCGCAGCGGACGCTCATGCAATCCAGCTATATGCGGGGATTTTGCTCCGCGTCGCCCTCACACCCCCGCATACATCCGCCCCGGGTTGAGCACGCCGGCCGGGTCGAACGCGGCCTTGATGTCGCGGGTGATGCGCATCAGCGGCTCGGAAAGGGGCTCGAAGACGGCGATGGCGGCGCGGACCTCGGGGGGCGCGCGCAGGAGGGTCGCGTGGCCGCCCTGCGCCTTGACGGCGTCGCGCACCGCCGCCGCGCCTGCGTCGCCGCGGGCGTCGGCCGAGAGCCAGATCAGGCCGCCGCTCCAGTCGTAGAACCAGCGCGCGTCCGTCGCGTGGGCGACCGCGGCCGCGAGCGCCGGGCCGTTCATGGGTGCGGTCGAGACGCGCCATACCGCCCGGTCGCGCGGCTCGGCGAGGAGCGTCGCGTCGCGGACCGCGCGCCACAGCGCCGCGGCGGCCTCGCCCTCCATGACCTCGGCCGGGCCATAGGGCCTGAGCAGGCGCTTCAGCTCGCCGAGGCGGTAGTCGACCGAGACCGAAAAGCCCTCGATGCGGATCAGCGTGCGGGCGTCGCCGTCGAGGCCCGCCGGGAGATGCGCCGCGCCGGTCGCCTCGAAGGGCGAGGCGACGGCGGCGCAGAGCGCCTCGACGGCGCGGGCGTCGTCGAGCCCTGAGAGCACGAGGGTCGCGGCGCGCTCCGGGCGCGGCAGCACCTTGAAGGTGACCTCGGTCAGGAAGCCCAGCGTCCCCCAGGAGCCGGCGATCAGCTTCACGAGGTCGAGGCCGGTGACGTTCTTCATGACGCGCCCGCCGGACTTGACCGGCTCGGCCCGCCCGTTGAGGAAGCGCACGCCGATGAGGCTGTCCCGCGCGGCGCCGGCCATGATCCGGCGCGGCCCCGAGAGGTTCGCGGCTGCGACCGCGCCGATCGTCGGCTCGCCGGTCGAGCCGAGGAGGGCGCGCCAGTCGGCGGGCTCGAAGGGCAGCTCCTGGCCCTTCTCGGCGAGCGTGCGGACGACCTCGGCGAGGGGCGTCCCGGCCCGGGCCGCGATCACGAGCTCGGCCGGCTCGTACAGGGTGACGCCCGTGAGCCCCGCCGACGACAGGGTCGCCTCGGCCTGCGCCGGCCGCCCGACCGCGCTCTTCGTGCCGCCCCCCGCGACCATGAGCGGCGCCCGCCGCGCCGCGGCGTCGGCGATGACCGCGGCGGCGGCCTTCTCGGTGATGGGGACGTGGAGGGTCATGGACGCCGCAATGGCCGGCGGGATGCATGGCGAACGTGGAGGATTCGGACGTCGCCGGACCGAAGGGCCTCATAGAAGATCCGATACGGATCTCGCGACATGGTCAGCACCCGCACGTTCGGGATTTCGCTCGGATGACCCGCGAAGGGATGCTCCGCCAGCAGCAGGCAACTCGACCTGATCCGATTCGCGAGAGCGTAAGCGGCCCGGGGGTTCTCACGGGCAACATACCTTTCGATATCTTCGATCTGGCTCAGGGCCCGCGGAGTGAACCGGACGCTCACGTGGGCCGGTAACGGTTGAAGACGGCCTCAACCTCTTCGTCGTTGGCGAACTCCCCACGCTCGGCCTCGGCGAGAGCCGCCTCGATCTCGCGGCGCTCATCCTCGTCGAGCTTGTATGGCTCGATCCCCTGCTCCTCCATCCTGAGCAGCATCTGGGCGGCATCCTCCTGGCGCTCGGGCGGCCAGGTCCTGACTCGCTCGAAGATCTGCTCGATCTGTTCCTTCGTCATGGTCGCGATCCTAACGCCGCGGCGCTCAAGCCGCCACCCGTCCCTCCAGCGGGAACACCTTCGCCGGGTTCAAAAGCCAGCCCGGGTCGAACACGCCGCGCACGCGCATCTGCTGGCGCAGATCCGCCTCGCCGAACTGGCAGGGCATGAGGTCGCGCTTCTCGATGCCGACCCCGTGCTCGCCGGTGAGGCAGCCGCCGACCTCGACGCAGAGCTTCAGGATCTCCTCGCCGGCGCGCTCGGCCTTCTCCATCTCGCCGGGCTTATTGATGTCGAAGAGAATCAGCGGGTGCAGGTTGCCGTCGCCGGCGTGGAAGACGTTGGCGACGCCGAGGCCCTTCGCCTTGCAGATCTCGTCGATGCGCTTCAGCACGTAAGGCAGGCGGCCGGTCGGGATCGTGCCGTCCATGCAGATGTAGTCGGAGATGCGGCCCGTCGCCCCGAAGGCCGACTTGCGGCCCTTCCAGATCGCGGCGCTCTCGGCCTCCGACTGCGACACGCGCAGGGTCTTCGGGTTGTAGGGCCTCGCGATCTCGACGATGCGGGCGAGCATCGCCTCGCACTCCTCGTCCGAGCCCTCGACCTCGATGATCAGCATGGCTTCCACGTCGAGGGGATAGCCCGCGTGGGCGAAGGCCTCGCAGATTTTTATGGCCGGCCGGTCCATGTACTCCATGGCGACCGGGATGATCCCGGCCCCGATGATGGCGGCGACGCAGGCGCCGGCGTCCTCGACCGAGCTGAAGCCCACGAGGGCGGGGCGCGCGCCCTCGGCGGCGTGCAGGATCCGCACCACCGCCTCGGTCACGATGCCGAGCTGGCCCTCCGAGCCGCAGACGAGGCCGAGGAGGTCGTAGCCGGGCGAGTCCAGGTGCTCGCCGCCGATCTCGACCACCGTGCCGTCGACGAGGACCATCGTGACGCCGAGAAGATTGTTGGTGGTGACGCCGTACTTCAGGCAGTGCGCGCCGCCGGAGTTCATGCCGACGTTGCCGGCGATGGTGCAGGCGAGCTGGGACGACGGGTCGGGGGCGTAGAAGAAGCCCTCGTGCGCCACCGCCTGGCTGATCGCGAGGTTCGTGATGCCGGACTGCACCCGGGCGGTGCGGTTCTGGAAATCGGCGTCAAGGAGCCGGTTCATCTTGGCGACGCCGAGGATGATGGCGTCCTCCTGCGCGATCGCCCCGCCGGACAGCGAGGTGCCGGCCCCGCGCGCCACCACCTTGACGCCGTTGTCGTGGCAGAAGCGCATCACCGCGGCGACCTCCCCGGTCGTCGAGGGCAGGACGACGGCGAGCGGCATCCGGCGGTAGGCGGTGAGCCCGTCGGTCTCGAAGGCGCGGCGCTCGTCCTCCGAGACGATCAGGGCCTCCGGGGCGACGAGGGGGGCAAGGCCGCGCAGGATCTCGTCGCGCCGCGCGAGGATCGCCGCGTCGGGGAGCGGGAATGCGATCGACATGGGATGGTCCCTCCGATCCGCAACGTTTAGCTCATCCTTTGGTCCCGTGCAGCGCCGATGCGGGCGTTTCGCCGCAGCGGAACCGGAGGCCCGCCCGGGATTTCCTGTTTGCGGGCGCCCGCGCGCCGCTTAAAAGGCGTGGCCGGAAACGCCCAAGCTTGAGGAGACCCCGTCGATGCGTCT
The DNA here is from genome assembly GCA_036389455.1 of Beijerinckiaceae bacterium. GTDB lineage: Bacteria > Pseudomonadota > Alphaproteobacteria > Rhizobiales > Beijerinckiaceae > JAJKJG01. The sequence continues at coordinate 6,061 of DASVPW010000115.1, read as the reverse complement.
GCCCCTCGTGTCTGCCGCCCTCGTCGCCGCGAGCCTGACCCCGGCGCTCGCCCAGGACGTCGCCAACGGCGAGAAGGTGTTCGCCCAGTGCCGGGCCTGCCACCAGATCGGCGAGAACGCCAAGAACGCCGTCGGGCCGGTGCTGAACGGCCTGTTCGGGCGCCACTCCGGCTCGATCGAGGGCTACGCCTACTCGCCGGCGAACAAGAACTCCGGCATCACCTGGGACGAGGCGACCTTCCGCGACTACATCAAGGACCCGAAGGCCAAGATCCCCGGCACCAAGATGATCTACCCGGGCCTCAAGGACGAGCAGCGGATCAACGACCTCATCGCCTACCTCAAGCAGTTCGACAAGAGCGGCAAGAAGGGGTCCTGAGGCGGCCTCGCGCCCCGGCCATCGACCGCCGGAGGGCGCGGAGCAGGCGATGGCCGAGGGAGGGCGGAGCGTGCGGGTCGGGCTGTTCGTCACCTGCCTCGTCGACCTCATGCGCCCGTCCGTCGGCTTCGCGGCGGCAAAGCTCCTCGAGGACGCCGGCTGCACGGTCGAGGTCCCGGTCCAGACCTGCTGCGGCCAGCCCGCCTACAACACCGGCGACCGCGGCACGACGCGCGACCTCGCCGAGCGGGTGATCGAGGCGTTCCGCGGCTACGACTACGTTGTCGCGCCGTCCGGCTCCTGCGCCGGCATGATCAAGGCGCACTACCCCGAGCTCTTCGCCGACGATCCGAACTGGCTGCCGAAGGCCGACGAGCTCGCCGCGCGGACGTTCGAGCTGACGAGCTTCCTCGTCGACGTGCTCGGCGTCGCCGCCGTCCCGGCGCGCTTCGAGGGCGAGGTCACCTACCACGACTCCTGCTCGGGCCTGCGCGAGCTCGGCGTGCGCCGCCAGCCCCGGCTCCTCCTCGCCGGCATCCCGGGGCTGACCCTCGTCGAGCTCCCCGACGCCGACGTGTGCTGCGGCTTCGGCGGCACCTTCGCGGTGAAGTACGGCGACATCTCGAACGCCATCGTCGAGGACAAGACCAAGGCGATCGCCGCGACCGGCGCCCCGACGGTGCTCGCCGGCGACCTCGGCTGCCTCATGAACATCGCCGGCAAGCTCTCGCGCGAGGGCCGCACGGTCGAGGTCCGCCACGTCGCCGAGGTGCTCGCCGGCATGACCGACGACCCGCCGATCGGCATGGGGCGGGAGCGAAAGGCCTGACCGCCCGTCCCTTGACGGCATCCAGCGGTCCTGCTTAAATTCCTAGCCGATGCACGAAGACCCGCCGACCCTTCTGCGCCTTCGCCTCTCAGCCCCCGGCGGCGAGGACCCGCGCCCGCATCCGAAGGCCGCGCATCCGCCCACGGTCGTGGCGCAGGCGCGCCACCTCGTCGAGACGACGCCCTTGACCTTCCGCGACATCGGGACCCGCACCGGCGTGAACGGCGGCACGATCGCGCGCTGGACCGAGAAACACGGCTGGAAGCGCCCGCCCGGCGCCTTCCCGGGCCGCGCCCGGCCCGAGCGGCGCCACGTGCCGGTGCTCGTCGGCCGGGCGCTGGCGCAGCGCCTGCGCCTCGAGGCCGAGCGGCTCGTGCGCGACATCGAGGCGGCGCCCACGGTCGACCCCGCGGCGCTCGCGCAGGCGCTCGACCTCCTCGAGCGGGCGCGGGCGGAGCAGCGCGTCCGCCGCGGCCAACGCCGCCGCCCGCCCGACCCGCCGCCGCCCGGGGCCTCGAGCGCGCAGAAGCCCGACCTCGACCCCGAGACCCGCGCGCGCGTCCGCGAGACCCGCCGGATCGCCGCCCACAAAGGCTGGGCGACGCGCTGGTCGAACCAGGCCGAGCCCCCGCGCTGGATGCGCCTCGGCCGCCCCGAGGAGCCCCCGCGCCGCCGCGAGCGCGAGCCGGACTTCCCCTGCAAGCACCTCAACCCGACAAAGCCCACCTGGCGCCCCATCCCAATCCCCTGGGACCGCCGCGCCGCCGCCCTCCTGGGATGGAAGACGCGGCGGGCGAGGATGGCGGGACGGGAGGGGTGAGGAGCGAGCCAGCGCCGGCTCAATACTGTCCTTCGAGCGAGGCTTCGAGAAGAGCGATCTCGTCGGGCGCGAGGTCGAAGAGGCGGTAGACGATCGCGTCGATCTCGCGCTCGGCGGCTTCGATCTCGGCGGTCAGGCGGCCGACCGTCGCGCGGTTCTCGGCCAGGAAGCCCTCCCACTCGTCGCGCTGGCGCAGCGGCAACTCCGCCTTGAAGGCGCGCTCCACCTCGGCGAGGAAGCCGGCGAAGTCGAGCTCCCACCAGCTTTCGAGCTTGCGCGACAGCTTCCGACGTTCCGCCGGGGCGAGGTCGAGGATGCGGCGGTGCACAGCCTCTTCAATTTCGAAACGCTCACGAGCGGCGCTAGTGCAACCACTTCCGAGTTTAGCAAGTCTTGCACCTTGAACACCGGTGAATTTGGGGACAGGGATTTTCTCGACGAAATCTGTCCGTAGTCGGAGAAAGCCACCGCGCGCGATATTTGTAACAGCGCTTAAAAAAAACCATGTGACTTTCGAGTTAAGATAACTCAGTAGCATGAGATTTCCGGAAGCTAAAAGGTAGCACGTATTGGCGACGAAAGCTCCTGAGACGTCCAATGCAAACGGGTTCTGAGATGATATATCTTGGTAGATAATCTTCGGTGATACGAATTTCGGCTGGTACGCCAACTGTGCCTGCTGGAGTTCGAACCATTCCTGCCTGGTCGCCCGTTTCTCCAGCTCCGGCCTGAACGGCAGCAGCCAATCGCGGACGGCCGGGTAGGCGTCGATATCGACCTTGCCTTTGGGCGTGTTGATGAGGAACAGCCCCTGCGGCTCGACGCGCCAGCGCTTCACGTCCTCGCCGCGCAAAAAGGGCTTGAGCAGTTCCCCCGACTTCGGGTCCGCCGCGACGAGCCGGTCGCGGGTCTCGCGGTCGATCACGAAGGCGTCGTTGAGCCCCGTCTTGATGCCGTAGAGCGGCGGCCCGTAAACCTCCCCGAGCGTTTTCTTCCCCGCGACGATCTTGGCCCGCAGGCGGGCAAGCGCGTCCTCCTCGAACTGCCAGGAGCCCCCCGTCAGCCGGGCGCGCGGCATGGCCGTCGCACCGGCGTCGAAGAGCGCCGACAGCTCCTTCGGCATCGGCCCTTCGAGCCTGAGGAAGCGCAGGTCCCCGGACGCCTGCCCGCCAGCGGCCAGCTTGCGCAGGGTCAGGATCGCCGGATAGGTGGTGACGCCCTCGAAGATCTGCTCGTCGCCAAAATCGACGACGGTCTCGATCGCGGTCTCTTCGGCTAGCAGCGCTCGCAGCTTCTCGCCCGAGCCGGTGCGGAAGAAGGTCGAGGAGGAGATGTAGCCGAGCCGTCCGCCCGGCTTGAGAAGGCCGACGCCCTTCTCGAAGAAATAGGCGTAGAGGTCGGTGCGGTCCGCCGCGACGCGGTAGCGCTCCTCCAGATAGGGCTTCACCGCCTTCAGGAACTCCATGCGCACATAGGGCGGGTTGCCGATAACCACGTCGAAGCCGCCGTGTGCGGCCACCTCGGGGAACGCGGCATCCCAGTCGAACGGCCTCCCGGTGTATTCGCGGCTTTCGATCAGGCTGTTCCCGACCTTTACCGTGGCCTCCAAATTCTGGAGCCGGTGCTTGCGGCGGGCGGTCTTCAGCCACAGCGACAGGCGCGTGATCTCGACCGACTCGGCATTGAGGTCGACTCCGTGGAGGTTCTTCGTCACGATCCAGTCGAGCGGGTCGAAATCGACCGGCTCGTCCAGGGCCGCGAGGCGATCCGTGACCTGCCGGTACTCCCGCGCGAGGAGGTCGAAGGCGGCGACGAGGAAGGCCCCCGAGCCGCAAGCCGGGTCGACGACGGTCGTGCCGCGGAGCGCTTCGAGGTAGGCGCGCCAGAAGGCTTTTTCCGAGGCCTCGCCCTCGCGCCAGGGAATGGCATCGCCGTTCTTCGGCAGGGTGTCGAGGCCCGCATGCTCGCGCAGGAGCGCCGAGAAACGCTCGGCGAGGGTGAGGCCTAGCGTGCGCTCGACGAGGAAGCGCGTCACCGTGTCGGGGGTGTAGACGACGCCTTCCCGCTTGCGCTTCGAGACCTTGGGGGGCGCTTCGCCCCGGCCTTCGGCCCGCAGCTTCTCCAGGTCGGTGATCGACTGCTCGAACAGGTGCCCGAGCACCGTCACGGGAACGTCGCTGCGGTAGTCCCACTCGCCGAGCTTTGCCAGCGCCGTCACCAGAGCGTCTGGAACCTCGATGCTGTCCAGGATCGGATCGGGGGCGAACAAGCCGCCGTTGAACGCCTCGATGTCGCGGTCGAAGTTGCCGACGTTGCAGAAATGGAAGAGCCCTTTGAAGTTCATCCACTTCGAGACGGGCATGAACGGATTGTTCGCCTTCTCCGCTTCTTCGAGCACCGGCTTCGAGATGAGGTCCGTGCGTTGTGCGAAGGCGATGAAGAGCACACGATCGAGAATCTTCTGCGCCTTCTCGATCGCCACGGGGAGCGCGAGCCCCGGCCCGTCGGCGGAACCGGTCAGAAAGGCGATCAGCCGCCCTCGCAACTCGCTGTACTGCCGGTAGGTCTCGTCGGTGATCGCCTTGTAGGCGCTCTCGGTCTCGCGCAGGAGCGCATCGGTCTCGCCGCCGAGCAGCCGGGCGGCGTGGAGCATCAGCCAGAGACGCTCGTGCTCCTCCGGGTCGTCGAGCTTCGCGAGGTCGAAGACCTCGTAGGCATCGCGCCCCCGGCCGAAGGCGTAGAGCCGCAGCTCGACGCAGTTGGTAACGAGAACAAAGCGCGAGCCCGGCGCATCGATGGCATAGTCCCAGGCCTGCTGAACAGGGCTGCGCCCACGGCCCGAGGGGATTGCGTCGAGGTCCGTTCCAGGCCCTTTGGCCTCGACAGGGGCGATGATCTCTGCCTTGTCCTTCGCGGGCGAGAATCGCCCGAGCGCCGCATCGACCGCGCCGCCGCGGATCGCGTGCTCCAAGGCAAGACTGTAACCCTCCTCGTCGTAACCGCGGTAGCCCAGGACGCGGCCGAGTACCTCGTCGAAGAAGAGGTTGCGTACGGCGGTCTCCTTCTGTTCCCCGAATTTCGCCCCACGCGCTCTCTTGGCGTAAGCCTTGGCCGCACCGAGCTCCGCCTCGCTAGGGTCGAACAGCGCCCGCCGGCGTGCCTCATCGATGGCCCGATGGTTGAAGAGGGGCACGCGCAACGTGCGCACGCCCGGTTGGCGCCGGGCCGGCGTGTGGCGGCCGGCGCGCGGGGTGTCGACTCCGGCGGCTGCGAAAAGGTCCATGGCTGACCCTAGCTTCGGGCAGGCGCCGAATCGATGCTGGAGGGACTGCTCTCCACACGATCCTCAGTTCAGGACAACACGAAGCTTCCATGCGCGCGACGGCGCGGTCTCAACGGACGCAATGGCAGGTTCGAGCCTTCTGGGAGAGGGCGTAACCCCTCACCCGGTCGCGCCTTCCGGCGCGACTCGACCTCTCCCTCCGGGAGAGGTGGCGCGAGGCGCGAACCTTCGCTCCGCCCCGTCGTTGTCCCGGCGTGAAGAGGAGGCGGCCATGGCGGCAGCGGCGCGGGGCGGGCGGTCCGGGGGCAAGGGGGCGGCGGCCCTCGATGGTGTGAAGACGCAGCGGGCGGTCGAGGCCGGGGCCGAGGAGAAGGCGGCGCGCGCCAAGGCCGCGAAGGCCGTCAAGGGCGCGCCGGCCGGATCCGGCGACAGCCCGAAGCGTCAGGGCGACAAGCTCGAGCGCGCCCGCGACGCGGCGGCGGGGCGGTCGAAGGGGTAGGCCGGCACGCGCGGGCCCAAGCCCGGAGCCGGCCGGTGCACGACATCGTCGGCGCTCCTTCGACATCGTCGGCGTTCGTTTCGACATCGTCGGGTTTTTTCCCCGACATCGTCGGGAAAAACGCGCGACATCGCGGGTGTCGACGGGCCGTATCGCGGGTGTCGACGGGCCGTATCCGTGGGTGTCGACGGGCCGTCGTAGGAAAAAATGTTTCACGTGAAACATGGGGCCGCGGCTCGGGGCGCGCGCCC
>DASVPW010000114.1:0-2168 GCA_036389455.1 Beijerinckiaceae bacterium | reverse complement strand
TCGAACGGCGCCGCGCCCGCCATGCAGGACCTCGCGGCGGGCGGCCTCGACATCGTGACCTGCTCGGTGCCGGAAGGCCGCGCCATGATCGAGGCCGGCAAGGCCAGGAGCCTCGCCATCATGGCGCCTGAGCGCAACCCGACCTTCCCCAACATCCCGACCCTCAAGGAGGAGATGGGGATCGACTACTCGACCGGCGCCTGGCGCGGCTTCGCCGGCCCGAAGAACCTGCCGGCCGAGATCCAGGCGAAGCTCACGGCGTCGCTCAAGAAGGCCTACGACTCGAAGGAGTACAAGGACTTCATGTCGAGCCGCGGCTTCGGCGTGAAGTGGGGCGACCCGCAGGAGTTCGCCAAGTTCATGGACGCCGGCGACGCCCAGATGGGCACCGCCATGAAGGCGGCCGGATTGGCGAAGGCGTAAGGCATATCCTCCCCCGCGAAGCGGGGGAGGGGGACCGCCGAAGGCGGTGGAGGGGGCGAGGCCGGGCACGGCGTCCGTCTCGCTCACGCGGTGCGGCTTGAGGCCGGACCGTGCCCGTAGCGCTGGGCGCGCCCCCTCCACCATGCTTCGCATGGTCCCCCTCCCCCGCTGCGCGGGGGAGGATTACGGTGCGCGCATGCGGACGTCTCTCTCGACCGTCAGACGTGCACATGCGCTTCGGCCGGGATGACTCGAAGAGGTTAGAAAAAATGCGTCTGTCCGATCGCGCCACCGGTCTCTTCACCTTCGGGCTCGGCGCCGTTTCGGCCTATGCGGGGTCGCGGCTGCCGCCGGTGCCGGGGCAGCCGGTGGGGCCGAACGTCTTCCCGCTCGTCGTCGGCGTGGGCTTATGCCTGTGCGGCCTGGCGATCGCCTTCGGCATCGGCCACACGTTCGAGGAGGAGGCGGAGGCCGACGTGATCGCGCATTCCGAAGGGCCGACCGAGGAGGAGATCATCGCGGCCAAGGGCCCGCTCTACAAGCTGAGAATCCTGATCCCGCCGGCGCTGCTCCTGTTCTACGTCTTCACGGTCGATTTCCTCGGCTTCTACGTCACGACCGCCGCCATGATCCTGATCGCGGCCTCCGTGTTCGGGGCGAAGCCCCGGCTCAGCGTCCCGGTCGCGCTCCTCGCGCCCGTCGTGATCCACCTCGTCTTCTACAAGCTCCTCAGGGTGCCCCTGCCCGAGGGCCTCGTCCCCATGCCGTGGTGAGCGCATGAAACCGTTCGTCGAAGCTTTCTGGCTCGTCGCCGCCCCGGACGTGATGATCGCCATCCTGGCGTCGTCGGTCTACGGCCTCGTCATCGGCTGCCTGCCCGGCCTCTCGGCCACCATGGCGACGGCGCTCCTCGTGCCGGTGACCTTCTACCTCTCGCCGATCGCCGCGGTCGCGACCATCATCTCGGCCTCCGCCATGGCGATCTTCTCGGGCGACATCCCGGGCTGCCTCCTGCGCATCCCGGGCACGCCGGCCTCCGCCGCCTACACGGACGAGGCCTACGCGATGACCCGGAAAGGCCAAGCCGAGCTCGCGCTCGGCGCCGGCCTGTGGTTCTCGGCGCTCGGCGGCATCGCCGGCACGATCTCGCTCGTCGCCATGGCGGAGCCGCTCGCCGAGCTCGCGCTCAGCTTCTCGACCTACGAGTACTTCTGGCTCGCCTTCATGGGGCTGATGTGCGCGACCCTCGTCGCGCGCTCCTCGCCCGTGAAGGCCATCGCCTCGATGCTGTTCGGGCTCCTCGTCTCCTGCATCGGCATTGAGAACCCGGGCGGCATCCCGCGCTTCACCTTCGGGCTCACCGACCTCTACGGCGGCATCGAGGCGGTGCCGGCCCTCGTCGGGGTGTTCGCGGTGGCCGAGGTCATGCGGGCCATGATCTCGCCCGAGCCGCCGCCGCTGCCGAAGCGCAAGTACGGCTCGATCCTCGCCGGCCAGCTGCACCTGACGAAGAAGTACTGGTGGCCGATGACGCGGGGCAACATCGTCGGCATCATCATCGGCGTGCTGCCCGGCGCCGGCGCCGACATGGCCGCCTGGGTCAGCTACTCCTTGTCGAAGCGCTTCTCGAAGGAGCGCGAGAAGTTCGGCACCGGCCACGTCGAGGGCCTCGTCGAGGCGGGCGCCTCGAACAACGCGAGCCTCGCCTCGGGCTGGGTGCCGGCGCTCCTGTTCGGCATTCCGGG
>DASVPW010000113.1:0-7082 GCA_036389455.1 Beijerinckiaceae bacterium | reverse complement strand
TCGGCTTCGTCGGCCCGGCGATGAACATGTCGTCGACGTAGCCGAGGAGGCCGCCGCGGGAGGCCTTCCACTGCCACATGTCGAGGGTCGTGCCGTCGGTGGTGTAGTGGTAGCCGCGCCGGTTGAGCGGCGCCGGCTTGTCGGAAAGCGGCTTCTCGCCCATGTGGGTCGAGCCGCCGTTGCCGAAGCCGTCCGAGCGCGAGAACAGCACCGCGAACTTGTCCTCGTAGAACGTCGTGACGTCGGCCGTATCCGGGTTGTTGCCGAGGATGTGCCAGCCGTCCTCCTTCTTGATCAGCGGCAGGCGGCGCAGCGACCGGCTCGGGTCCTCCCAGCGGAAGGCGAAGTAGATGTTCTTGTCGTCGTGGACGGCGCGGATCTCGACCTTAGACTCGCCGAGGCCGTTGAGGCCGACGCCCTGCATGGTTCGCACGGTGACGGGGCGCGCGGTCTTCCACATCGCCTCGTCGAGTACGCCGTCGAGCTTCGGCGCGTCGGCGGCCGGGATCGCCCGGATCGGGAGCTGGTCGAGGGTGCCGTAGTCGGCAAGCACGAGGCTCGCGGCGACGACCGAGCCGATGCTCGACGCGATGAGGAGCGGGCGCGAGCGCGTCGCCTTGGTGCGCACGAGCGGCGCCGGCCGGAACAGGCGCAGGAGCTGCTGCAGGCCGCCGTAGCCGAAATGGGCGATCGAGTGGGCGACGATGTAGATCAGCACCAGCGTCGCCGTGTACGAGTGCACCGTCACCCACCAGCCGCCGTGGCCGAGGTAGAGCAGGAAGCCTGTGACGGTCTGGACGATGAGGAGGGCGTAGAGAGCCCAGTGCAGGAGCACGTTGACGGCGAGCCACTTCGACTTCGCGGGAGCCGGCATCGTCAGCGCCCGCGCCTTGGCGAGGGACGCGCGGCGCGTGAGGCCGCTGCGGAACATGTAGATGGCGTAGGCCGTCGAGGCGAAGTAGAGGGCGAGGCCGGAGATGATGTGCCAGCTCCAGATCTCGCCCTGCGGCAGGATCGGGGTGATGGCGCGCCACACCACCGAGAACTCCTGGTCGGACGCGAGCCTCAAGCCCGTGAACAGCGTGATGAAGCACGCGATCGATGCGGTCCAGTGGATGAAGAGGGTGCCGATGTCGCTTCGCGGCTTCTTGCCGGAGCCCTCGGCTGCAGCGATGTCGACTGGAGAGACGCGCGAAACCTGCCGAAAACCGGCCCGGGAAAGATCGTTCAAAGGAAGCCCCCGCCACTGAGCCCTGGTGGGACGCCGCGCATTCGCCCGATCAGCCCGCCAAGAAGGTTACTGGAATATTGACGATTTGGAAGCAGATTAGGAGTGGATGGTTAACCTCTTGTTTCCGCTACGGTCCGGTACGCACCCTTGCCTCTCCCGGCAGAGTCGGAATGCGGCAATGAGGGGAGCCTATGCGGGCCCTCGTTCCTTCGCAAGCGACTCTTTTCATGAACTAAGGATTAACCTTGAGGCGATCGCCCAAGGCGTTAGCGGCTTTCCTTAAGCTTGGCCGCAAGCGCCCGGCGCGGCGTCTTCGCGCCGCGCGATGGCAGCCATCGCGCAAAAGCGATTCTCATTCTGGGGCAAGCCTCGTAGCGTCCGCGCCGCCATGGACGCACGCGAATCGGACGCCGCTGCAGCGAGCCTCCCCGTGGGGAATTCGGGGATGCGCGGCACGCTCTCGGCGCTGTGCGCGATCCTGGTCGGGATCGGGCTCGCGCGCTTCGCCTACACGCCGCTGATCCCGGCGCTCGTCGAGGCGGGCTGGTTTTCGCCGGCCGGCGCCGCCTACCTCGGGGCCGCGAACCTCGCCGGCTATCTCGCAGGCGCGCTCGCCGGGCGGGCGATGGCGGCGCGGATCCCGGTCCCGGCGCTCATGCGCGGCATGATGCTCTTGGCGAGCCTGTCGTTCCTCGCCTGCGCGGGCCCCCTGCCCTTCGCCTGGTTCTTCCTCTGGCGCTTCGTGTCGGGCTTCACCGGCGCCGTCCTGATGGTGGTGGCGGCCCCGGCGGTGCTGCCGCAGGTTCCGGCGGAGCGGCGCGGGCTCGCCGGCGGCGCGATCTTCACCGCGGTCGGGCTCGGCATCGCGGCCTCCGGCACTCTCGTGCCGCTTCTCCTCGGGATCGGGCTGCCGCAGACCTGGATCGGCCTCGGCGCGCTGTCGCTCGTCCTGACCCTCCTGGCCTGGAGCGGCTGGCCCCGCGCCCGGACCATGCAGGCGGCGACATCCCGCGCCTCGTCGCGCCCCGATCCGAGGCTCAAGGCGCTCTATCTCGAATACGCCTTCGACGCCGCCGGCTCCGTGCCGCACATGGTCTTTCTCGTCGACTTCATCGCCCGCGATCTTGGGCGCGGCGTGACCGTCGGGGCCTGGCACTGGGTGCTGTTCGGGGCGGGCGCGACCGCGGGGCCGGTGCTCGCCGGCTTCCTCGGGGACCGGATCGGCTTCGGGCCGGCGCTCCGCCTCGCCTTCGTGGTCAAGGCCCTGTGTGTCGGGTCCCTCGCGGTCGCGGACGGCCCCGTGGCGCTTGCCCTGACGAGCATCGTCGTCGGCGCGTTCCTGCCCGGAAACGTCGCCCTGATCCTCGGGCGCGTGCGCGAGCTTGCCCGCGACGAGCCGGAGGCCCGGACCGGCTGGACCTTCGCCACCCTGGCCTACGCCATCGGCCAGGCCGCCGCGGCCTACGGGCTGTCCTTCCTGTTCGCGCGGACCGGCAGCTACGCGCTCCTGTTCGAGGTCGCGGCCGGAGCGCTGGCTGCCGCGCTCGTCATCGATTTCCTAGCCGCGCGGCCGAGGGCGGCTTCGGGATGAACGCCCCTCCCCAGGGCGCAAGGCTCTTCGCTAAGCGCCCGGCCGGCGCTCCGCTCCCGGTGCAAACCTTGCCGATGCGGGCAGATGGGGAGCGACAACTTTCGGGAAGGCGGCTATACTCGGATGGGCGCCGGCTCGCGTGCATCGTACCAAGCGCTTCCTCAACGGCGCATGGTGCCCGCGGCCGCCTAAAGCTTGGCCAGGAGGAAACGGTCATGGCGAATTTCCACGTGATTGCCGGAGCGGACGAGAGCGCGACCCCGCCCGTTGTCCACGACATCGGGGCGGAGGAGCTCAAGGACGCGCTGCGCAAGGGCCTCGAGGACTTCAAGGAGATGCCGACGCATCTCGCCTTCATCGGGCTGATCTACCCCGTGCTCGGGATCTGCCTCGCGGCGCTGACCTTTTCCAACAATGCCTGGCCGCTGATCTTCCCGCTGGTGTCGGGATTCGCGCTGCTCGGGCCGCTCGCCGCGATCGGGCTCTACGAGCTGAGCCGGCGGCGCGAGCTCGGGCTCGACACCTCCTGGGAGCACCTGTTCGACGTGCTGCGCTCGCCCTCGCTGCCGTCCATCCTGGCGCTCGGCTGCGTCCTGATGGTGATCTTCGGCGCGTGGCTCGCGACCGCGGAAGTGCTCTACACCTGGCTCTACGGGCCGATGGCCCCGGAATCCTACACCGGCTTCCTCTACGACGTGCTCACCACCAAGCGCGGCTGGACGATGATCGTCCTCGGGCACCTGATCGGGCTCGTCTTCGCGGCGGTGGTGTTCTCGATCAGCGTGATCTCGTTCCCGCTCCTCCTCGACCGCGACTGCGGCGCGGCCTGCGCCGTCCAGACCTCGGTCAGGACCGTGCTGATGAACCCGAAGACCATGGGCGTCTGGGCCCTGATGGTCGCGGCCGTCCTGATGCTCGGCTCCCTGCCGCTCCTCGTCGGCCTCGCGGTCGCGATGCCGGTCCTCGGGCATGCGAGCTGGCACCTCTACCGCAAGATGGTCGAGCCGCCCGCCCCGGAGCACGCCCGCCCGGTCCCGGCGAACTGAGCCAAAGCCTGCCTCGCAAACACACCCGGCCCCGCCCGATCGGGCGGGGCCGTTGCTTTTGGTCCAGGGCTCTTGGATTCGTTCGCGAGAGAGCGCTCACGACCCCGTCGCGAAGAAGAACAGGCGGGTCAGGAGCGTGTAGTTCGATTCGAACACCATGATCCCGACGAAGACCAGGACCAGCACCGGCGGCAGGAGGATCGCGTAGATGAGCGCGAGCCGCTCCCAGGCCATGTGCATGAAGATCGCGACGATGAGGCCGGCCTTCAGCATCATGAACAGGATGATGAGCGACCACCTGAGCAGGCCCTGGAGGTGGAAGTAGTCGACGAGGTAGGAGAACGTGCTCAGCACGAACAGCCAGCCCCAGACCACGAGGTAGAGCTTGATCGGGTGCTGCTGGTGCTCCTCGTGCGCGACCGGGGCGTCGGCGGTCTCGGCGTGAGCGGTTGCGTGGGCCATGCTCGTTTCCCTCACCAGAGATAGAAGAACGCGAAGATGAAGACCCAGACGAGATCGACGAAGTGCCAGTACAGGCCCATGATCTCGACGAGCTCGTAGTGCCCCCGGCGGCTCGTGAAGAAGCCGCGCCGGCCGGTGTCGTAGTCGCCGCGCCAGACCTTCCAGGCGATGATCAGGAGAAAGATCACGCCGATCGACACGTGGGTGCCGTGGAAGCCCGTGATCATGAAGAAGGTCGAGCCGAACTGCGGCGCCCCCCACGGGTTCCCCCACGGCCGCACGCCCTCGAGGATCAGCTTCGTCCACTCGAAGGCCTGCATGCCGACGAAGGTCGCGCCGAACAAGGCCGTGACCACCATCAGGATCGCGGTCTTCTTGCGGTCGCGGCGGTAGCCGAAGTTGACCGCCATCGCCATGGTGCCGCTCGAGGTGATGAGCACGAACGTCATGATGGCGATGAGGATGAGCGGGATGTTGTGCCCGAACAGATGCAGGGCGAAGACCTCGCTCGGGTTCGGCCACGGCGTCGTCGTCGACATGCGCACGGTCATGTACGACAGCAGGAAGCACGAGAAGATGAAGGTGTCCGAGAGGAGGAAGATCCACATCATGGCCTTCCCCCAGGACACCTTCTTGAAGGCGCGCTGGTCCGAGGCCCAGTCGGTGACGAGGGTGCGCAGGCGCGCCGGGGGCGTGCCCGTGGTCCTCAAGGCAGAGTCCGCCATCCGCTTCTTCCTTTCAGGTGAGCCACAGGAGGCCGAACAGGACGAGCCAGATCAACAGGAGGAAGTCCCAGTACAGGCTGCACAGCTCGAGCCCGAGGCGCAGGCGCGCGGGATCGGGGTCCGGGCGCCACGCCCGCACGGCGCTGCGGGCAAGGGCGGCCAGGCCGCCGACCAAGTGCAGGGCGTGCAGCGCGGTGATAAGATAGAAGAAGGTGCTCGCCGGGTTCGAGGCGAGGAACCAGCCCGAGCCGGTCAGCTCCCGCCAGGCCCAGGCCTGCCCGGCCATGAAGGCAAGCGTCGCGGCGCCGGCGGCAAGCAGCCCGGTTCTCGCCCCGTCGAGGTCGTCCCGCTCCGCCGCCGCGCGCGCCCATTGCAGGGCGCCGCTCGCCAGCATCAGGACGCCGGTGTTGATCCACAGGACCGTCGGCTTCGGCACCGGCCGCCAGTCGGCGAGCCCCATGCGCATCACGTAGGCCGAGACGAACAGCGCGAAGAGGGCGCCGACGACGGCGAGGAACACCCCGAGCCCGACCTTCGCGACCGGAACGTCCGAGACGCCGCCGCCCGGGAACTCGCCCGCCGCCCCCGGCTCGAGCCAGGGCTTGGCGAAGAGCCGGTGCTTCGACAGCCACCAGACCGCGACGAGCGAGAGCCCCGAGAAGAACAGGATGGCGACGCCCATTTCCGTCCGCTTTCGCCCTCCCCCGCCCTTACCGTCCTCAGTGCGCCCGCACGGGGCCGGGCTCGTTCTGCGGGATGAAGTCCTCCTTGGCGCCGGGGACGTTGTAGTCGTAGGCCCAGCGGTAGACGATCGGCAGCTCCTTGCCGTAGTTGCCGTGGCCGGGCGGCGTCTCGGGCGTCTGCCACTCGAGGGTGGTCGCCCGCCACGGATTGCCGCCGGCGTCGCGGCCGTGCCGTCGGCTCCAGAACATGTTGAAGAGGAACACGAGCTGGGCGACGCCGACGGCGAGCGCCACGACGCTGATGAAGGCGTTGAGCGTGTGGGCCGAGTCGGGGATGAAGCTCGTCTGGCCGATGTCGTGGTAGCGCCGCGGCATCCCGAGCAGCCCGAGGTAGTGCATCGGGAAGAAGATCAGGTAGGCGCCGACGAAGGTGACCCAGAAGTGGAACTGGCCGAGCACCTCGTTGTACATGCGGCCGGTGATCTTCGGGTACCAGTGGTAGATCGCCCCGAAGAACGTCATGATCGGGGCGACGCCCATCACCATGTGGAAGTGGGCGACGACGAACATGGTGTCGGAGAGCGGCACGTCGACGACGACGTTGCCGAGGAAGAGGCCGGTCAAGCCCCCATTCACGAAGGTGACGATGAAGCCGAGCGCGAACAGCATCGGCACGGTGAGGTGGATGTCGCCGCGCCACAGCGTCAAGACCCAGTTGTAGACCTTGATCGCCGTCGGCACCGCGATGATCAGCGTCGTCGTCGCGAAGAAGAAGCCGAACCACGGGTGCATGCCGCTGACGTACATGTGGTGCGCCCACACGACGAAGCTGAGCACGCCGATCGCCACGATCGCCCACACCATCATGCGGTAGCCGAAGATGTTGCGCCTGGCGTGCGTCGCGATGAGGTCCGAGACGATGCCGAAGGCCGGCAGCGCCACGATGTAGACCTCGGGGTGGCCGAAGAACCAGAACAGGTGCTGGAACAGGATCGGGCTGCCGCCGCCGTACTTCAGCTGCTCGCCCATCGAGACGAGGGACGGCATGAAGAAGCTCGTGCCAAGGAGCCGGTCGAACAGCATCATGACGCAGCCGACGAAGAGCGCCGGGAAGGCGAGGAGCGCGAGCACCGTCGCCGTGAAGATGCCCCACACGGTGAGCGGCAGGCGCATCAGCGTCATGCCGCGGGTGCGCCCCTGCAGCACGGTCACGACGTAGTTGAGGCCACCCATGGTGAAGCCGATGATGAAGATGATGAGCGAGACGAGCATCAGGATGATGCCCCACTCGTGGCCGGGCGTGCCGGGCAGGATCGACTGCGGCGGGTAGAGGGTCCAGCCGGC
>DASVPW010000112.1:0-67858 GCA_036389455.1 Beijerinckiaceae bacterium | reverse complement strand
GCCGAGCAGAGCAACACCTCGATCGCCTTCGGTTCGCGGATGATCCTGAAGCTTCTGCGGCGCCTTCAGAGCGGCATCCACCCGGAGCTGGAGGTGGCGCGCTTCCTCAACGACGCGGGCTTCGAGAACACGCCGGCGCTCTTAGGGTTTGCCGAGCACGTCGCGAAGGACGGCACGCCGACGGCGCTCGCGGTGCTGCAGCAGTTCGTCCGCAACCAGGGCGACGCCTGGGCTTTCACCCTCGATTCGCTGAAGCGCGAGCTCGACACGCTCATGCTCCTCCCCGAGGGCGGGGCGCCGCCGGTCGAGGAGGCGTTCGCGGCCTACCTCCCCTACGCCGCGGTGCTGGGGCGCCGCACCGCCGAGCTGCACCGGGCCTTCGCGAGCCCGACCGCCGACCCGGCCTTTTCGGTCGAGCCGCTGACGGGCGCCGACGTGCGGGCGGTCGCGGACGATGCCCGCGCCTGGGCCGGCCGCGCCTTCAAGGCCATGGACCGTCTCGCCGCGGGCGCGCCCGAGGGCGCCCGCGCCGCGATCGCGGCGCTCCAGCCCCGGCGCGACGAATGCCTCGCGCTGATCGACTCGCTCGCCGTCGAGCCCGCGGGCGCGTCGAAGATGCGCATCCACGGCGACTATCACCTGGGCCAGGTGCTGATCGTCCAGAACGACGTGATGATCGTCGACTTCGAGGGCGAGCCGTCGCGCCCGGCGGACGAGCGCCGCGCCAAGGCGTCGCCCGTGCGCGACGTCGCCGGCATGCTGCGCTCCTTCGCCTATGCGGCCGAGACCGTCGCTCGCGACCTGGGGGCGCGCTTCGGCGAGGCGGCGCCCCGGGTCGCGGCCGCGACGACGGCTTGGCAAAAGGCCGTCGAGCGGGCCTTCATGGCGGCTTACGAGGAGGCCGCGCGGCAAAGCCCGGCCTGGGTCGAGGACGCGCCGACGCGGGCCCGGCTCCTGCGCCTGCATCTTCTCACGAAGGCTCTCTACGAGATCGACTACGAGGCGAACAACCGGCCGGACTGGATCGAAACCCCGATCCGGGGCGTTCTCTCGATCCTGGAAGGAGCGCGCGATGGCGGCTGACGGCGCCGAAGGATGGAAGGCCCCGCGGCGGCGCGGCGGGTCGGTCCCCAAGGGCGAGCCCGCGCCCGCTCCGGCGAAAGCGCCTGCTGCCGCGAACAGCAAGGCGAAGCCCCTGCCGACGGTCAACCCCAAGGCCGTCGCCGCGATCGTCTCGGCGGAGCACGGCGACCCTTTCGCGGTGCTCGGCCCGCACGAGGTCGCGCCCGGCGCCTGGGAGGTGCGCGCCATGCTGCCCGAGGCCCGCGCCGCCGCGGTCGAGACCGACGATCAGACCGTGCCGATGGAGCGGCGCCATGAGGCCGGATTCTTCGTCGCCCGCCTCGAGGGCCGCTACCGCCCGACGTATCGCCTCCGGCTCGAGATCGGCGACCGCAGCGTCGTGCGCGAGGACCCGTACCGCTTCGGCACCTGCCTCACCGACGAGGACGTGGCGCGGCTCCGCGACATCGGCGGCGACGCGACCTACCGCAAGCTCGGGGCGCACGCCGCGACCCTCGACGGCGTCGCGGGCTTCAACTTCGCGGTCTGGGCGCCGAACGCCCGGCGGGTCAGCGTCGTCGGCGACTTCAACGATTGGGACGGCCGCCGCCTGCCCATGCGCCTTCGCCACTCAGGCGGCGTCTGGGAGCTGTTCGTGCCCGGGCTCGGCGCGGGCGCGCGCTACAAGTACGAGATCAAGGGCGCCGACGGCGGCCTGCACATCAAGGCCGACCCGGTCGCCTTCTACGCCGAGCGCCCGCCGAACACGGCTTCCGTCCTCCACGGCGCGCCGGAGTTCCCGTGGGCGAGCGATCAATGGCTTCAGACCCGTGCCGCCGGCGATCCGCGCAAGAAGCCGATCTCCGTCTACGAATGCCACCTCGGCTCGTGGATGCGCGGCGAGGGCAACCGCTATCTCACCTACCGGGAGCTTGCCGAGAAGCTGATCCCCTACGTGCGCGACATGGGCTTCTCCCATATCGAGCTTCTGCCCATCACCGAGTTCCCCTTCGACGGCTCATGGGGCTACCAGCCGGTCTCGCTCTTCGCGCCGACGAGCCGCTTCGGCTCGCCGGAGGACTTCTGCGCCTTCGTGGAAGCCTCGCACGAGGCCGGCATCGGCCTCATCCTCGACTGGGTCCCGGGCCACTTCCCGAACGACCCGCATGGGCTCGGGCTGTTCGACGGCACGCACCTCTACGAGCACGCCGACCCGCGCCAGGGCTATCACCAGGACTGGGGCACCTACATCTACAACTACGGCCGCCAGGAGGTCGCGGCGTTCCTCGTGGCGAACGCCCGCTTCTGGCTCGAGCGCTACCGCCTCGACGGACTTCGCGTCGACGCCGTCGCCTCGATGCTCTACCTCGACTACTCGCGAAAGCACGGCGAGTGGGTGCCGAACCGCTACGGCGGCAACGAGAACCTCGACGCCATCGATTTCCTGCGCCGCATGAACGAGGTCGCGTATCAATCCGCGCCCGGCGTCGTCACGGTCGCAGAGGAATCGACCGCCTGGCCCGGCGTCTCGCACCCGACCTACACCGGCGGCCTCGGCTTCGGCTTCAAGTGGAACATGGGCTGGATGCACGACACGCTGCGCTTCATCTCGAAGGAGCCGGTCCACCGCCGCTACCACCACCACGACCTCACCTTCGGCCTGCTCTACGCCTTCACCGAGAACTTCATTCTTCCCCTCTCCCACGACGAGGTCGTGCACGGGAAAGGCTCGCTCCTCGGGAAAATGCCGGGCGACCGCTGGCAGCGCTTCGCGAACCTTAGGGCCTACCTCGGCTTCATGTGGGGGCATCCGGGCAAGAAGCTCCTCTTCATGGGCGGCGAGTTCGGCCAGGAGCGGGAGTGGAACCACGACGTGAGCCTCGATTGGCACCTCCTCGACGATCCGTTCCACCGCGGCCTGAAAGACCTCGTCCGCGACCTCAACCGGGCCTACCGCGACCTGCCGGCGCTCCACGAGCGCGACTGCGAGGCCGGCGGCTTCCAGTGGCTCGTCTCCGACGACGCCGACAACTCCGTCATCGCCTGGGCCCGCTTCGGCGACGAGCCGGGCCGGGTGACGGTCGTGGTCTCGAACTTCACGCCGGTGCCCCGCGTCGGCTATCGCGTCGGCGTGCCCGAGGGCGGCTTCTACCGCGAGGCCGTCAACACCGACGCCGCCCCTTACGGCGGCTCCAACATGGGCAACATGGGCGGCGTCCACGCCGCGGCGGCCGAGGCGCACGGCCGCCCGTGGTCCCTCTGCCTCACGCTCCCCCCGCTCGCCACCCTCGTCCTCGACCGGCAGCCGGGCTGAAGCCGCGTCGACGCCGGCCCCTCCAGGAAAGGCGGTCAGAGCGCCCGGTACCAGAGCACGCCCATGATGACGATGATGGCGATGAACTGGAGGAGGACGCGGGTGCGCATGAGCGTCTGGGAGGTCGAAGGACTCCCGCCCCGCATCATGTTGACGAGCCCCATGAGCAGCACGACGGCGACGGCCGCGACCGCGACCGGAACCAGGGCGGAGACGAAGGAATCCATCGCGGCACAAAACCGTCGCGCATCCGGCGGCGCAAGCCCCGCCGGTGTCGCGGCCTATTGCGGGCCCCAGTTGCGGCGAAGCAGGCGGTCGAAGTAGTCGAGCTCCTCCCGCGGGCGGGAGGGGTCGCCGAGCTTGCGCCTGAGCTCCTCCATGATGCGCCGCGCCCGCTGCACCGCGGATTCGTCGGCGGTCGGGACCCTGACGCGCCCGTCCGAGAAGTCGCGCGAGCGGGTCGGGCGTCCGAGCGGATCATTGTCGCGGTTGCTCGCCCGGCTGCGTCCCTGTGGCGAGCCGTCGCCCGGCAGGTCGCCGGCCTGCTCGGTGCCGTCGCCCTGGCCCATCATCTGCTGCATCTGCTGGGCCATGCCCTGCATGCCGCGCTGGAGACCCTCGAGGGCGCGACCCTGGCTGTCGACCGCCTGACCCTCCTGGCCCTGCCCGAGCTGCCCTTCGGCGTCGCGCATGGCCTGCTCGGCGTCGGCAAGGCCCTGCTCGCCCTGCATGCCCATGCCGCGCATGCGCCGCTGCAGCTCCTGCAGGCGCTCGCGCAGGGCCTGCTGGCGCTGGCCGAGGCCCGGCTGCTGCCCCCGGCCCTGTTGCCCCTGCTGGCCGTCGGCCTGGTCCTGCTCGTCGCCCTGGTCCCCCTGCTGGCCCTGCTGCCCGCGCTGGCCGCGCTGCCCCTGCTGGCGCTGGCCCTGCTGCTGTCGGCCCTGCTGGCCGCGTTGCGTGCGCCGCTGCTGGTTCTCCCGGAAGGTGTCGTCGCGGAGCTGCTGCTGCTCGCGGACCATGTCGTCCATCTCCTGCATGGAGCGGTTCATCTCGCGGGCGAGCGGATCCGTCATGCGGCTGTTCGGACGGGCGGTCTGGAGGTTCTCGAGGATGTTGCGCAACTCGTCGAGGAGGCGCTGCGCCTCGGCGACGTCGCCCCGGCGCATCATCTCCTCGATCTGGTTCAGCATGCGGTTGAGGTCGTCCTGGGTGATGGTGCGGTCGGGCGCGCGCTGGTTCTGGTCGCTGTTCTGCCCCTGCTGCTGCTCGCGCTGCATGCGCTCGGCGAACTCGCGCAGGAACTTGTCCATGGCCTGCCGGAGCTCGTCGGTGAGGCGCTTGATCTCCTCCTCGGAGGCGCCCCGGTCGAGGGCCTCGCGCAGCCGCTCCTGCGCGGCGCGCAGCTCCCGCTCGGCGTCCGAGAGGTCGCCGTCCTCGATCTGGAGCGCCATGGCCCAGAGCCACTCCGCGACCTCGAGGAGGTCGGCGTCGTCCTTCGCCCCGCGCAGGCGCTCGGAGGCGACGCGCAGCCCCATGAACACGCCCCACTGCGGCGTGAAGCGCTCGGGCTCGATCAGGAGCGCGTCGAGCGCGGTCTGCACGCGCTTGCGGTCGTCCGGGTCGAGCACGATCGTGCGCCGCTGCTCGACGAGGGCCTTGGCGAGAGGCTTGGTGAAGGGCCGCTGCGGCAGGGTGAAGTCGATCGATTCGCTCCTCCCCTCCTGCTCGGCCTCGTCCTTGGCGAGGAGCGTGAGCTTCACCCGGGCGCCGGCCCAGGGGTGCTGGGTGAGGTCGACGGTCGCCTTGGTGTCGGCCTCGCCGAGCGCGTCGGGCGGGAGCGCGAGCGCGATCCGCGGCGCCGGCACGAGGGCGCGGCGCCCGATGAAGCCGTCGCCCTTCTCGACGAGGCCCTCGACCGAGGCGATGCCGTAGTCGTCCTTGGCCCGGTAGGTCAGGTTGAAGGTGCCGCGGACGTTCAGCTCCGGCGGATTCGCGAAGGCGATCTCAGGCGGCCTGTCCGGGATCGCCTCGACGGCAAGGCGCACCCCGCTCGCGAGGCCGGTGCGAACGGAGAGGTCCGCGTCGCCCGTGAGGGTGAAGCGCTCTTCGCGCAGGTCCGCCTTCTGGTTCTCGGAGGCCGGGAGCGCGACGAGCCCGCGGCCCGGCGCGATCGCCACGTCGCCGCGCCCGGCGACCCGGATCACGACCGTCGAGCGCACCGGCGCGCGCAGATGCTGCCGCCCGGCCGCGAGGTCGATCATCAAGGGCGGGGTGCGGGTGTAGAGCGGCGGGTCGATCCAGCCGTCGACCCTGAGCGAGGGCGCGGCCGGGGCCGGCGCGCGCCAGTCGAAGGCGCTGCGCAGCCGGGTGCCGATCTCCGGCCCCGCCACGAAGGCGCTTGCGGCAAGCGCCACGAGCGCCCCGGCGCGCACCGCGTAACGGTCGCGCCGGGCCATGCCGGGACGGGGCGCCGAGACCCGCAATCCCGCGACCTTGTCCTGGGCCCGGCGGAGGTGCAGATCCCACAGCGCGCGGGAGCCCGCGTCCTCCCGGCCGAGCGCGAGGGTATCCTCGAGGGTCCGCGCCGGCCCGTGCCTGAGCCCGGCGTCGCGGTCGAGCCGGTCGAGGGCGGCGCCGCGGGCGGGCCACCTCAGCCGCAGCAGGGGAAGGAGCGATCCGAGCGCGGCGAGCCCGAACAGGGCCAAGCCGACCTGACGGCTCGCCGGCGCGAGGTCGAGCCAGACTCCGAGCCACGACAGGGTCAGGAACAGGATCAGGACCGCGACCGGCATCCACAGGGCCGGCCAGGCGCGCTCCCACCACAGGGTCAGGCGCGCGCGCCCGACCAGCCGGTCGAGCCGTTCCTGCCATGGATGGCCCGAGGAGCGACCCGCAGGATGCCAGGGGCTCCGTCGGGAAGCCGCGGGGCGCGAACCCGATCCCGGGCTGTCGCTCATGCAAATCTCCCGGCGCGTCAACGCGCGCTCCCGCCCCCGGTTCACCCCAAGCTAAACACGGTCGCGCGACGTGGCCAGCGCGAAAAAGGACCGCACCTTCAGGCCGGGGTGCCCCGATCGAGCCTGCGGTAGGCGGCGACGCCGATCGCGACGCTCCCGGCAAGCCGCAGGATCGGCCCGAACGCCAGGACGGTGTCGCTGTAGTCGAGGGCGCCGTGGAGGACGACGATGAGGGCCTGCCCCACCATCATGGCGAGGAGGAACGCCGCGACGGCGATCAGAAGGGCGACGAAGTCGTTCAAGGCCCTGCCCCGATCCTCTTCCCCGACTCTCCGATGTTCGAACCCGTACGGTTAATGAACCGTAAATCCGACGGATTGCCCAGCTTGCGTCGCGGCCTTGCCGCAATTTCCTGTGAGGAACGACGCAACGAACATGCCAAACGAGCCGGTGGGGGCGGGAATGATTCGCGGACAGGCGGGAGCGGCGGCGCGCGATTCCGGCGCAGCCCATCACAGGCATGCCGGGCCGGCCCCCGATCTCGGCGAGATCCTCCAGCGCTTCGCGGCGCTCGCGGGCGACATCGATTCGCTCAGGCGGGAGCGCCTCACGGCCTCGATCTTCGAGGCGCGGGCGAAGCTCGCGGCCGTCTATTTCAGGAAACGGCACCAGCCGGCTCAGCCCCGGATGAAGGAGGCCGCCTGAGCCGCAGCCGCCTGCCCGGCGCAACCGATCACCGGCAGGGATAGGTGGTGATGAGATAGTTGCCGAGGACGAGGCCGGCCTGGAGGTTGGCCTCGAGCCGGTTCTTCCCGACGTGCTCCACGAACCCGCCGGCCACGTCCGCGATCGAGATGCCGGCGGGGATGCAGACGGTCGGGCGGGGGAGGCTCTGGTTGCGCCCCTCGAGGTAGCCCTGGATGTACGAGACGCAAGTCGCCTGCTGGGCCCGGGCCGCGCACATGGCCTGGAGGCCGCCGGCGCTCATGCCCTGCGCGGACGCTGGCGCAGCCATGACGAGGAATCCAAGAGAGGCGAGGGCAAGGGGAGCAGGGCGCATCCGTCCAAGATAAGCCGCGGCGGCCCGTTCACAACCCTGCGGCCGGCGGACGGCTCCGGTCACGCCAGCCACTCCGGCAGGCGGTCGAGGCCGATCAGCTCCCCGTAAGTTTGGCGCGGGCGGACCACGGCGGCGTCGGCGCCCCGCACCAGCACCTCGGGCACGAGGGGGCGGGTGTTGTAGGTGCCGGCCTGCACGGCCCCGTAGGCGCCGGCCGTCATGACGGCGAGGAGGTCGCCGGCGCGCACCTCCGGCATCTCCCGGTCGAGGGCGAGATAATCGCCGCTCTCGCACACCGGCCCGACCACGTCGGCGACGATCCTCGGCGCGCCCGCCGCCGGCTCGGCCACCGGCTTGATGTCGTGGTGGGCCTCGTAGAGCGTCGGGCGGATGAGGTCGTTCATGCCGGCGTCGGCGATGACGAAGGTCTTGCCCTCGCCGCGCTTCACGTAGAGCACCCGGGTCACGAGAATGCCGGCGTTGCCCGCGATCATGCGGCCGATCTCGAAGATCAGCTTGAGGCCGAGGTCCTTCGTGTGGCGCCGGACGACCTCCGCGTAGGCCGTGGGGTCGGGCGGGGGCATCTCGTCCTCGCGGTAGGGCACGCCGAGCCCGCCGCCGAGGTCCATGTGACGCAGGTCGTGACCCTCGGCGCGAAGATCGCGGGCGAGCTCGGCGAGGAGCCGCGTCGCGTTGCCGAAAGGCGTCAGGTCGGTGATCTGGCTGCCGATGTGCATGTCGACGCCGGTGACCTTCAGGGCCGGCAGCCGGGCCGCATGGGCGTAGACCTCCCGGGCGCGGGAGATCGGGATGCCGAACTTGTTCTCGGACTTCCCCGTCGCGATCTTCCTGTGGGTGCGGGCGTCGACGTCCGGGTTCACCCGTACCGAGATCGGCGCACGCAGGCCCTTCGAGGCCGCGACCTCGGCAAGCGCCTCCATCTCGGGCTCGGACTCGACGTTGAGGCAGAGGATGCCGGCGTCGAGCCCGGCCGCCATCTCCTCACGGGTCTTGCCGATGCCGGAGAACACGATGCGCTCCGGCGGGACGTCCGCCGCGAGCGCCCGGCGCAGCTCCCCCTCGGACACGATGTCCATGCCGGCGCCGAGGCGGGAAAGAGTCTTCAGGACCGCTTGGTTCGAGTTCGCCTTCACGGCGTAGCAGACGAGGGCGTCCATGCCGCCGAAGGCGTCCGCGAAGACGCGGTAGTGGCGCTCGAGCGTCGCCGAGGAATAGCAGTAGAACGGCGTGCCGACCTTCCCGCTCAAGGCCCGAAGGTCGACGTCCTCGGCGTGCAGGACGCCGTCGCGGTAGGTGAAATGATGCATGGCGTCGGGCCGGGCGGAGCGCGGGACGCGCTCGGGCGCCCGGGCTCACAGAAGCGGATCGAGGGCGAAGGGTTCCTTCGGGATGGTGACGCCGCGTTTCCGCCCTCCGCTCTGGGGCGTCGGGATCGGCGTCGGGGCGATGTTCGACGGCAGTTCGTCCGCGTCGTCCTCGTCGGGCTCGGGCGGCGTGCCCTCGGAGCGGCGCGCCTGGGCGACCGCCGGAATCTCGGTCTGGCCCGCGACGGCGGCACCGGTCGGGGTCGCCGCGGCCGAGCCCCCCTGACGCTGGAGGCGGACCTCCTCGCGCTGCCGCTGCGCCGCCGCAGCGGCGGCGTCCGGCGGCGCCTCGAGGGGGCCGCGCCGTCCGCAGGCCGCGAGCGCCAGCACGACGAGGCTCGCCGCCGCAAGCGCGCGCAGGAGAACGGGAACGCACGGAATCATCGAATACCTCGGAACTCGGCCGGCACCATAACGGCAGCGGCTCACGGAAGCGAGGCCCCGCGGATCGCGTCCGCCTCTTTCGGCCCGTCCTGTGTCCCGCGGTCCCCAGGCCGGGGTTTTTCCGCCTTCGCCTCCTTGGCGAGGCGGGCGAGCCAGCGCCGCGCCTGCTTCCTGACGTTCGCCGGCGCCGTGCCGCCGTAGCTCGTGCGGCTGCGGACGGATTTCTCGACGCCGAGCACCGCGAACACGTCCTCGGTGATGCGCGGCTCGACCGAGCGCATGTCCTCCAGCGCGAGCCTCTCGAGGCCGGCCTTGCGCTCCGACGCGAGCGCCACGAGGCGGCCGGTGACGTGGTGGGCTTCGCGGAACGGCATGTTCAGCGCCCGCACGAGCCAGTCGGCGAGGTCGGTGGCCGTGGAGTAGCCGGCGCCGGCCCAGCGCTTCATGGCCTTGGGGTCCGGCTCCAAGTCGCGCACGAGGCCGGCGGTGGCGGCGAGGCAGAGGGAGAGGGTGTGGAGCGCATCGAAGGCCCCTTCCTTGTCCTCCTGCATGTCCTTCGAGTAGGCGAGCGGCAGGCCCTTCATGACGACGATGAGCGCCTGGAGCGCGCCGACGATGCGCCCGGCCTTGCCCCGCACCAGCTCCGCCGCGTCCGGGTTGCGCTTCTGCGGCATGATCGACGAGCCGGTGGTGAACCGGTCCGAGAGCCGCACGAAGCCGAACTGCGGCCCCGTCCACAGCACGATCTCCTCCGCGAACCGCGACAGGTGCACGGCGCAGATCGAGGCGGCGGCGAGCGTCTCGAGCAGGAAATCGCGGTCGGCGACGGAGTCGAGGGAGTTCGCGGTCGGGCGGTCGAAGCCGAGCGCTTGCGCCGTCATGAAGCGGTCGATCGGGAACGAGGTGCCGGCGAGCGCCGCCGCCCCGAGCGGGCATTCGTTCAGCCGCCGCCGCGCGTCGGCCAAGCGGCCGCGGTCGCGGGCCAGCATCTCGACGTAGGCGAGGAGGTGATGGCCGAAGGTCACGGGCTGCGCCGGCTGGAGGTGCGTGAAGCCCGGCATGACGCAGGCGGCGGTGGCCAGCGCCTTCTCGGCAAGCGCCGCCTGGAGGTCGGCGAGCTGGGCGTCGAGGGCGTCGAGGGTGTCGCGCACCCACAGGCGCATGTCGGTCGCGACCTGGTCGTTGCGCGAGCGCGCCGTGTGCAGCCGCCCCGCCGCCTCGCCGATCAGGTCCTTCAGGCGGGCCTCCACGTTCTTGTGGATGTCCTCGAGCGCGCGCGAGAACGTGAACGCGCCGCGCTCGATCTCGGCGGCGATCGCCTTGAGCCCGTCCTCGATGGCCCTAGCATCCTCCCGCGGCAGGATGCCGGTCGCGGCGAGCATCGCGGCATGCGCCAAGGAGCCGCGGACGTCCTGGGGGGCGAGGCGCTTGTCGAAAGCGATGGAAGCGTTGATCTCCTCCATGATCTCGGCCGGGCCGCCGGCGAAGCGCCCGCCCCACATCCGGTTCGTCATCGTGCCCGCCTGTCCTCGAGACCCATGACCAAAGCCCGCTCCCGCCGGCCCCTGTCGATCGGGGCGCTCGCCGTCGGGCTCGCCGTCGTCGGTGCCGCCCTATACGGGACTCTTTCAGGCCCGGGCAACAGCGCCGCCGGATGCCGGGCCGCCAAGCCCGCCGCGGAGCGGCTCGCGCCCCTCGCCCGCGGCGAGGTCGCGGCCGTGAAGGTCGAGACGGACCCGAAGCCGCTGCCCGATCTGTCCTTCAGCGGCCCCGACGGACGCCGGCTCACGCTGGCCGAGCTGAAGGGAAAGACCGTGCTCCTGAACCTCTGGGCGACCTGGTGCGTGCCCTGCCGCCAGGAGATGCCGGCGCTCGATCGGCTCCAGGGAGAGCTCGGGGGGAAGGACTTCGAGGTCGTCGCCGTCAACATCGATACCCGCAACCTCGACAAGCCGAGGGCCTGGCTCGAGGCAGCCGGGGTGACGCGCCTCGCCTACTACGCCGACCCCGAGGCCAAGGTCTTCCAGGATCTGCGCCAGATCGGCAAGGCGGTCGGCATGCCGACGACGCTCCTCATCGACCCCGAAGGCTGCGAGCTCGCCCACTTGAGCGGCCCGGCCGAATGGGCGAGCGAGGACGCCCTCAAGCTCGTCCGCGCGGCGCTGGGGCGCTGACCCCTTCCGTGGGCCCTCGGGGCCCACCAGTGAGCAAAACTTCCTGAGGTCCAGAATATTTTCTTGACAACTGTTCCGCCCTGTGCTTGTCTGCCGCCGTCCCGTCCACCCGAGGGGCGCGCTCATGAGGCGTCGTGACGTGGGGCGGGATCGGTGCCGCGCCGGGGAACGCATGCTCCGGTCTGGGCGCCGCGCGAGGAACACGCAGCCGAGGGCCGGAAGAGCCAAGGGGACACCCCCGAGGGCTTAGGACCCCGCCCGAGGCTGCCGGGCCGAGAGCCTGGCCTCGTCAGCGGATGCAGAACACCGTGCGCGGGGCCGGCGGGCCCAGTTAAAGATCGGGTTCGCTGTGCGCCCCGCGCACCCCTCGGTCTTCTTGCCTCCCATGCCTCGGGCCGACAAGGCCGCGAGAGCGATGACGCACGACTCGCCACTTCCTTTGCCGGGCAACGCGGACTAAATGGGGCGCATCCCAAGAGATCCCGACAGGACGCCGAGAATGGCCAAGCCGCGCACCCTCTACGACAAGATCTGGGACGACCACGTCGTCGACGTGCAGCCGGACGGCACGGCGCTCCTCTACATCGACCGCCACCTCGTCCACGAGGTGACGAGCCCGCAGGCCTTCGAGGGCCTGCGCATGACCGGGCGCCGGGTCCGGGCGCCGCAGAAGACGCTCGCGGTCGTCGACCACAACGTGCCGACGACCGACCGCTCCCACGGCATTGACGATCCGGAGGCGGCGGTCCAGGTCGCGGCGCTCGCCGAGAACGCCCGCGAGTTCGGCGTCGAGTACTACGACGAGGTCGACGTCCGGCAGGGCATCGTCCACATCATCGGGCCGGAGCAGGGCTTCACGCTGCCCGGCACCACCATCGTGTGCGGGGACAGCCACACCTCGACCCACGGCGCCTTCGGAGCGCTCGCCCACGGCATCGGCACCTCCGAGGTCGAGCACGTGCTCGCGACCCAGACGCTGATCCAGACGAAGGCGAAGAACATGCGCGTGACCGTCGACGGGGCGCTCCCCCCCGGCGTCACCGCGAAGGACATCATCCTGGCGATCATCGGCGAGATCGGCACGGCGGGCGGCACCGGCCACGTCATCGAGTACGCCGGCGAGGCGATCCGCGCGCTGTCCATGGAAGGCCGCATGACGGTCTGCAACATGTCGATCGAGGGCGGGGCGCGGGCCGGCATCGTGGCGCCGGACGAGAAGACCTTCGCCTACCTGAAGGACCGGCCGAAGGCCCCGAAGGGCGCGGCCTGGGACGAGGCGGTGCGGTTCTGGCGCACGCTCCATTCGGACGAGAGGGCCTTCTTCGACAAGGAGATCCGCCTCGACGCCGGGAAGCTGCCGCCGATCGTGACCTGGGGCACGAGCCCCGAGGACGTGGTCTCGGTCACGGGCGCTGTGCCGGATCCGGACGCCATCCCGGACGAGAACAAGCGCAACTCGAAGCGCCGGGCGCTCGAGTACATGGGCCTGACGCCGGGCACCAAGATCACCGACATCGCGCTCGACCGGGTGTTCATCGGCTCCTGCACCAACGGGCGCATCGAGGACCTGCGCGAGGTCGCGAAGGTCGTGCAGGGCCGGCACGTGGCGCCGACCGTCAACGCCATGATCGTGCCGGGCTCCGGCCTCGTGAAGATGCAGGCCGAGGCGGAAGGGCTGGATAAAATCTTCGTCGAGGCGGGGTTCGAGTGGCGCGAGCCCGGCTGCTCGATGTGCCTCGCCATGAACGCCGACCGCCTCTCCCCCCAGGAGCGCTGCGCCTCGACCTCGAACCGCAACTTCGAGGGCCGCCAGGGCTTCAAGGGCCGCACCCACCTCGTCTCGCCGGCGATGGCGGCGGCGGCGGCGATCGCGGGACGGTTCGTGGATATCAGGAGTTGGGCGTAGACGCCCTAAAACACCATGCGCATCCAACAGATCACTCTGCGTAATTTCAAAGCTTTCCAAGACGTTATTATGGATGACGTCCCCGGCTTCTGTGTTCTTGTTGGAGCGAATGGGGTTGGAAAGTCCACTTTCTTTGATGTGTTCGGATTTTTACGCGATTGCTTGGTAAACAATGTTCGCCAAGCTCTCGCAAAGAGAGGGGGATTTCGAGAAGTGGTTTCCCGCGGCCATACGGATGAAAATATCGTAATTGAATTGAAGATAAGAATGACATTAGAAATTGGAGAACGTACTGTCACTTATCGAATTGAAGTAGGGGATGATGGTCCAGGTCCCGTAGTGGCTCGGGAGGTATTGCAGTATACAAGATTTGGTGGCGGAAAACCTTATCGCTTTATCGATTTTGCTCGCGGCTCCGGTACTGCGATTGTAAATGAAAGTGAAATTGGGACTAGCAAACCTGAAGAAAGACGGGAGGAGCAAAAACTGGATTCTCCTGATATTCTAGCGGTTAAGGGTTTGGGTCAATTTCAGCGATTCGAGGCAGCAAGCCAATTTCGCTCACTTATTGAAAACTGGCACGTTTCGGATTTTCATATTCAGCAGGCTCGCGGCGTCGTTGACGCCGGATATGCAGAGCACCTTTCTCCTTCAGGAGATAATCTACCTCTCGTCGCGCAGCATATTTATGAACGTCACCGCCCCGTGTTTGAAAAAATACTGCAAACCTTGAAGCGGCGAGTCCCAGGAGTTAGCCACGCCGATGCAACTGAAACTGCAGATGGTCGAATAGTTTTGCGGTTCCAGGACGGCTCATTCAAAGATCCTTTTATATCTCGATACGTTTCCGATGGAACGATTAAGATGTTTGCATATCTGTTACTTTTATACGACCCTAAATCTCATCCGTTGCTGTGCGTAGAGGAGCCGGAAAATCAACTTTATCCCACTCTTTTACAAGAATTGGCCGAAGAATTTCATGCATACTCACAGCGCGGCGGGCAAGTATTCGTGAGCACGCACTCTCCGGATTTTTTAAATGCGGTCCCACTAGATTCGATTATCACAATTAAAAAAAGAGAGGGATTCAGTATTCTTAATCGCGCACGAAGCGATGCAAATTTGCGCGCGCTTGTGGATGCTGGTGATGCACCAGGCTGGCTCTGGAGGGAAGGGCTCTTTTCAGATGTGGACCCGCGATGACGCGGGTTGTGGTTTTTTGCGAGGAAGCATCGTGCGCAGAGCTGGTGCGATCGCTCGCGTCAAAATTTGAGATCTCCGATTCAGTTCTGGTGCTGGAGCATCAAGGTAAAACCGACTTACGGCGGTCATTTCCTCGGAAAATCCGCGCGTGGGCGGATGAGAATGTTCGATTCTTAATCCTGCATGACCAAGACCTTGCTGATTGTATACAGCTAAAGAGGGAGCTGTTGGCCTTAGTCCCTCTTGAGAAGCGCAATCGAACACAGGTACGCATCGTATGCCGGGAACTGGAGGCTTGGTATTTGGGTGATCTACCAGCCTTAATCGCCGCCGACTTGGTTTCTTCGCGGAGCATTGATGCAATCCGAGGACGCCCGGCGCTTCGTGATCCTGACAGGATAGACGACCCCAAGCGTCAGTTTTACCAACTCCACAACGAGACTGGGGCTATCTTGCTGGCGCGTCGCATCGCCCCACACCTCCAGCCGGATCGCAGCCGTTCACATAGCTTTCGCTTGTTTATTAGAACACTCCTTGATTTGCAGGGACCTTGAGTCGCTTCTTACTGCTTCGGCGCCCCCGGCGTACCCGTCCCCGCCTCGCCCGGCTTCGCCTCCGCCGGCTGGTCGAGGCGCTCGATCTTGGCGTTCTGGCGAAGCTTCAGGACGAGGTCCTGCTGGGCCTTGCGGGTCAGGTACTGCTCGACCTGCTCCTTCATCTCCTCGAAGGGCGGCACGGGCTTCACCCGCTTCTCCTCGACCTTGATGACGTGCCAGCCGAACTGGGTCTTGACCGGCTCCGAGACCTGGCCGGGCTCGAGCTTGAAGGCGGCCTCGGCGAAGGGAGCGACCATGCGGTCCTTGGCGAAGAAGCCGAGGTCGCCGCCCTCGCCCTTCGAGCCCGGGTCCTTGGACAGCTCGCCGGCGACCTTGGCGAAGTCTTCGCCGCCCTTGACGCGGGCCAAGGCCTTCTTCGCCTCGTCCTCCTGCTCGACCAGGATGTGGCGCGCCCTCACCTCGTTCTCGGGCTGCATGGTCTTGACGGTGTCGTCGTAGAGCTTGCGCGCCGCCTCGGGGGTCACCGTCTTCTTCACCTCGCGCTCGAGGTAGTCGTCGAGCAGGAGCTTGTCGCGGAAATAGGCGAGCTTGCGGGCGAACTCGGGGCCCTCGCCGACCTTCGCGGCCTCGGCGGCGCGGGCCCCGAGCTTGAGGTCGACCATGTAGCTCACGAGGAGGTCGCGCTTCTGGGCGTCGGTCATGCCGGGCAGCGACAGGGCCGGGTCGTCCGCCGCCATGGCGAGGTCGGCCTCCGTGACGGTGACGCCTTCGGCGCGGGCCACCACCTTGTCGCCCGGCGCGGGAGCGGAAGCCGGCGCCGCCGCCGGAGCGGGCGCGGCCGGCTTCGGCTGGGCGCCGGCGGCATGCGGGGCCGCAAGGGCGAGGGCGAGAAGGCTCGCTTGCGCGAAAAGGCGGGTGGTCGAACGCATGGGCGCTCCTTGACGTGACGGTGCGTGATGTCCGGATTGGCGCCTCACTGCCGGAGCTTTCGGGCGTTTGCAAGGCGCGGGAAGTCGCAGCGCGACAAGCCCCTCCCCCTTCGAGGGAGGGGCTTGGGATGGGGAGAGCGGCAGCGCGACTCTCTTACTGCGTCAGCGCGCAGCCGCTCTCCTGCACGGTCGAGAAGGCGAGGTCGCCAGGGATCGTCGAGAGGTGCTTGTAATAGTCCCAGGCGCCCTTCGATTCGGACGGCTTCTTGACCTCGAACAGGTACATGTCGTGCACCATGCGCCCGTTCTGGAGCACCTTGCCCTTCTTGGCGAAGAAGTCCTCGACCGGCATCTCGTGCAGCTTCTTCGCGACCGCCTCGGTCTCGTCGGTGCCGGCGGCCTGGACCGCCTTGAGGTACTGGGTCACGGCCGAGTAGGTGCCGGCCTGGACCATGTTGGGCATGCGCCCGGTGCGCTCCATGAAGCGCTTGGCAAAGGCACGGGTCTGGTCGTCGAGGTCCCAATAATAGCCTTCCGTCAGCACGAGTCCCTGCGCCGCCTGGAGCCCGAGGCCGTGAACCTCGGCGAGGGTGAAGAGCAGCGCCGCGAGCCGCTGCCCGCCCTGGACGATGCCGAACTCCGCCGCCTGCTTGATCGAGTTCGAGGTGTCGAGGCCGGCGTTGGCGAAGCCGACCACCTTGGCCTTCGAGGCCTGCGCCTGGAGCAGGAAGGACGAGAAGTCCGGCGCGCTCAGGGGGTGGCGCACGGCACCCACCACCTTGCCGCCCTTCGAGGTGACGTAGCGCCCGGTCTCGGCTTCGAGCGAATGGCCGAAGGCGTAGTCGGCCGTGATGAAGAACCAGGTGTCGCCGCCCTTCTCGACGAGCGCCCCGCCGGTGCCGACCGCGAGCGCCCGGTTGTCGTAGGCCCAGTGGAACCCGTACGGCGTGCAGGCCTTGCCGGTGAGGTCCGTGGTCGCCGCGCCGGTCACGATGTTGATCTTCTTCTTCTCCTTCGAGAGCTGCTGGATCGCGAGCGCGACCGACGAGGTCGTCAGCTCCATGATGGCGTCGACGTGCTCGGTGTCGTACCACTGGCGGGCGAGGTTCGAGGCGACGTCGGGCTTGTTCTGGTGGTCGGCCGTGATGACCTCGATCGGCGCGTTCAGCACCTTGCCGCCGAAGTCCTCGACCGCCATCCGGGCGGCCTCGTAGGACCACTTGCCGCCGAAGTCGGCATAGACCCCCGATTGGTCGTTGAGGATGCCGATCTTGACGGTGTTGTCGGAGACCTGGGCAAGGGCCCCTTGAGCCGCGAGCGGCGAAGCGAGAAAGGCCGCGAGGGCGGCCGAACGGGCGAAGCGCATGATTCCTCCACTGTGCTTGTCGTTCTGGTGGGCGGCAACTCTTGGGAGGGGATGGGCCTTCGGGCAAGCTCGACGAAGGTCGAGCCCCGATCACAACCCCGTGCCCGGAACGTTCCTCGAACCGCCGCCGGGACGTGCGCTCCGGCACGGAGCCTCGGCGCGCCGGCCTTTCGGATGCGCCTTGCGATGATTAGGTCTATAAGGCGGCCCGACCGCTTCCCCCTCCATGGTTCGACGACAGGTTTGAGATGCTGGGCGCTCTCGCGAAGAAGATTTTCGGCTCCGCCAACGACCGCCGGGTCAAGGGCTACCGCCCCCGGGTCGAGGCCATCAACGAGCTCGAGCCCGAGATGGAGCGCCTCTCGGACGAGGAGCTGCGGGCCCAGACCGACAAGCTGAAGGCCGCGCTCGCCGCCGGCCAGGACCTCGACGACATCCTGGTCGAGGCCTTCGCGACCGTGCGCGAGGCCGCCAAGCGCACGCTCGGGCAGCGCCACTTCGACGTCCAGCTCGTCGGCGGCATGGTCCTGCACGAAGGCGGCATCGCCGAGATGAAGACCGGCGAGGGCAAGACGCTCGTGGCGACGCTCCCCGTCTACCTCAACGCGCTCGCCGGCAAGGGCGTCCACGTCGTCACGGTGAACGACTACCTCGCCCGCCGCGACGCCGACTGGATGGGGCAGATCTACGGCTTCCTCGGCATGAGCGTCGGCGTCATCGTGCACGGGCTCGACGACGAGGAGCGCAAGGCCGCCTACGACTGCGACATCACCTACGGGACCAACAACGAGTACGGCTTCGATTATCTGCGCGACAACATGAAGTACGAGCTCGCCCAGATGGTCCAGCGCGGGCACAACTACGCGATCGTCGACGAGGTCGACTCGATCCTCATCGACGAGGCCCGCACGCCGCTCATCATCTCGGGGCCGATCGACGACCGCTCCGACCTCTACATGGCGATCGACCAGCTCGTCCCGCGCCTCGACCGGGCGCACTACGACCTCGACGAGAAGCAGCGCACGGTGTCGCTTACTGAGACCGGCAACGAGCGCATGGAGGAGATGCTGCGCGAGGCGGGCGTGCTGAAGGAGGGCGACCTCTACGACGCCCACAACGCCACGATCGTCCACCACGTCAACCAGGCGCTGCGCGCCCACACGCTGTTCCAGCGCGACAAGGACTACATCGTCCGGAACGGCGAGGTCGTCATCATCGACGAGTTCACCGGGCGCATGATGCCGGGCCGGCGCTACTCGGAAGGACTGCACCAGGCGCTCGAGGCCAAGGAGCGGGTCCAGATCCAGCCCGAGAACCAGACGCTCGCCTCGATCACCTTCCAGAACTACTTCCGCCTGTACAAGAAGCTCGCCGGCATGACCGGCACGGCCGCGACCGAAGCCGACGAGTTCCAGGAGATCTACAACCTCGGCGTGGTCGAGATCCCGACCAACATGCCGGTCGCGCGCCAGGACGAGGACGACGAGGTCTACCGGACCGTCGAGGAGAAGTACAAGGCGATCATCCAGGAGATCGAGAAGGCGCACGAGCGGCGCCAGCCGGTGCTCGTCGGCACGGCCTCGATCGAGAAGTCGGAGCTCCTCGCCGAGCTTCTGGCCAAGGCCGGCTACAAGCAGATCGACTTCACCGATCCGCAGGCGCTCCAGGACATCTACGCGGCGGCGCGGGACGGTCGCACCACCAAGAAATTCGCGGTCCTCAACGCCCGCTTCCACGAGCAGGAGGCCTACATCGTGGCCGAGGCCGGCGTGCCGGGCGCGATCACGATCGCGACCAACATGGCGGGCCGCGGCACCGACATCAAGCTCGGCGGCAACCTCGACATGCGCATCGCCCAGGAGCTGAAGGACGTGCCCCCCGGCCCCGAGCGCGACGAGCGGATCGCGGCGATCCGGGCCGAGATCGAGGCAAACCGCGAGGTCGTGCTCAATTCCGGCGAGAAGGCCGACCCGGCGGCCGGGCGCAAGACCGACCTGCCCGGCGGGCTCTACATCGTCGGCACCGAGCGGCACGAGTCGCGGCGCATCGACAACCAGCTCCGCGGCCGCTCCGGCCGTCAGGGCGACCCCGGACGCTCGAAGTTCTACCTGTCGCTCCAGGACGACCTGATGCGCATCTTCGGCTCTGACCGCATGGACGGGATGCTGACCAAGCTCGGCCTTCAGGAGGGCGAGGCGATCATCCACCCCTGGATCAACAAGGCGATCGAGAAGGCGCAGCAGAAGGTCGAGGCGAGGAACTTCGACATCCGCAAGAACATCCTGAAATACGACAACGTCATGAACGACCAGCGCAAGGTCGTGTTCGAGCAGCGCCGCGACTTCATGGCGCAGGAGTCGGTGCGCGAGACCGTCGACGAGATGCGCCACGGGGTGATCGAGGACATCGTCGTCCGCCACATCCCGCCGGACGCCTACCCGGAGCAGTGGGACACGCAAGGGCTCAAGGAGAGCGTCGCGAGCTTCCTCAACCTCGACCTGCCGGTCGAGGAGTGGGCCAAGGAGGAGGGCATAGCCGACGAGGAGATCCGCGACCGCCTGAGGAAGAGCGCCGACGAGGCCTACGCCGGGCGGGTCGAGAAGAACTCGCCCGAGGTCATGACCTACGTCGAGAAGCAGGTGCTCCTGCAATCGCTCGACCACCTGTGGCGCGAGCACCTCGTCACCCTCGACCACCTGCGCCAGGTGATCGGCTGGCGCGGCTACGCCCAGCGCGATCCCTTGAACGAGTACAAATCGGAGGCCTTCGAGCTGTTCAACGAGCTCGTCGGGCACCTGCGCCAGAACGTCACCGGCCAGCTCATGCGCATCGAGGTGGTGTTCCAGCAGCCCGAGCCCGAGGGCCTGCCGCCGATGTTCGCCCAGCACCTCGACCCGGCGACCGGCGGGAACGAGCTCGCGAACGGCGACGGGGGTGCCTTCGGCACCGGCTCCTTCGGCGGCGCCGGCCCGGCGCTCGGCTACGCGGCGCAGGAGATGTCCGCCGATACGGCGGTGCTGGAGCGCGATCCCAACAACCCCGCAAGCTGGGGCAAGGTCGGCCGCAACGAAGCCTGCCCCTGCGGCTCCGGCAAGAAGTACAAGCACTGTCACGGACGGTTCGGTTAAGTGCGCTTGGCGGAGCAGCCGTTTACGTATAGATTACGTAAATGGCCAAGAAGCTGACGATCCAGGTTTCGGACGAGTTCTACGAGGGCCTCCAGCGCCGGGTCGGGAAGCGCGGCATCGGGCGCTTCCTCGAGAATCTGGCGCGTCCGCACGTAGTCCGCCCCAATCCCAGCGATCCCGGGTGGGAGGATTGGCTGGAAGAGCAATACCGGCAGAAGGCGGCCGAGGAAGCGGCGGACCCGGAGTACGCGGCCGAGATGCGGGCCTGGACGGAGACTGCGCCCGACGAAGGCTTCTCGGACGACTGGAACGAGTGGCGGACGCGCTACGAGGCTTGGAAGAAGAATGCGCCGCGGTGACGTGTGGTGGGTGGCCCTCGAGCCCGCCATCGGAGGCGAGATCGGCAAGACTCGCCCGGCGGTCATCGTCTCCAACGACCGCTCCAACGCCCAGAACAACCGTGTCCAGATCGTGCCGGTCACGTCCAACGCACGCCGGGTCTACCCTTCCGAGGCGCTGGTTACAGTCGACGGCAACCTGTCCAAGGCCGTCGCGGACCAGATCCGGACCGTCGACAAGAGCCGTCTCCGTGGCTTCATCGGCCGGATCGGAGACGCCGAGATGCACGCCGTCGAGGGCGCCGTCCGCCTTCAGCTCGGTCTGGATTAGCTCTTGGCGCCAATCCGTTAACTTCTGCCGCGGACGCCGGGCTCCTCCCGGCCGCGCTTACGGCCCCGCCTCTTGCGGAGAAGTCCGGTTCGCATCATATTTTCGTCTAAGGCGCCGACCCCGGCGCCGGGGACGCGTGCGCCCCCTCAACCGGATTCCACGCGCAAGAGAGTTCAGAGGACTCCCATGCAGCAGTTCAACCCCAACCCCTATGCCTGGGGGACGACGGCCACCCGGACGCAGGCGGAGGTCGACCAGGGCCTGCGCGCCTTCATGCTGGGCGTGTACAACAACATGGTCCTGGGGCTCGCGATCTCGGCGCTTGTCGCCCTCGGCGTCAACAAGCTCGCGGTCGCGAGCGGGCCTGCCGGGGCGGCCGGCCGTATCGGCTCGATCTACCTGACCGAGTTCGGCCGCACCCTCTACGCGACCCCGCTGATGTGGGTGGTGGCGCTCGCGCCGCTCGCCTTCATCTTCTTCTTCTCGTTCCGGATGGACCGCATGTCGGCGGCGGCGGCGCGGACGACCTTCTTCGCCTTCGCGGCGGTGATGGGCGCCTCGCTCTCGACGCTCCTCATCCGCTACACCGGCGCGAGCGTCGTCCAGGTGTTCTTCATCACGGCGGCGGCCTTTGGCTCGCTCAGCCTGTGGGGTTACACCACTCAGCGCAGCCTGTCGGGCATGGGCTCGTTCCTGCTGATGGGCTTGATCGGCCTGATCCTCGCCATGCTGGTCAACGCTTTCATGCAGTCGCCGGCCCTACAGTTCGCGATCTCGGCCATCGGCGTGCTGATCTTCGCGGGGCTGACCGCCTACGACACGCAGAAGCTGAAGGAGATGTACATCTACGGCGACTACGACGGCGAGGCCGCCGCCAAGGCCTCGATCTTCGGCGCGCTGACGCTGTACCTCGACTTCATCAACATGTTCCAGTTCCTGCTCTCCCTGTTCGGAAGCCGCAACGACTGAGCGGAAGCAGGTCCGGACATATGGAAAGCCCCGGCGCGAGCCGGGGCTTTTTTCTTTGGCGTGCGGATCTTTTTGGTGCTTGCAGGTGGGCGCTACGGCCTCGCCCCGAGCGGCCCTGCCGGGGAGCCGCGGCTACTGAGGCTGCTCCCGGACTTGGTTGTAGCACTCCTGCAGGTGGTCATACTGCGCGGCTGCGACCGGCGATTTGTCCTGCTGGATCAGGGTGGGAATGCCCTTTAAATCCTCGCCTACCAGCTCCCCAAGCGCCTCGACCGCTTTCGCTGCCTTCTCCTTGCTGTAGACAGCCGCAGAGAATGTTTCCCATGTAGGATAGTGATTGATGAATGCCTTGGCTTTGTTTTTGTCCATGCGAGCCTCCCATAGTTCACCTGAACTATAGAACTTGCTTTACAAGCTAGTCAACCTTTCTTGGTTGAGCTCGATTGAACAAGCGCCCTCGCACCTACTTGAAAAGGAACGACCTAGTTTGTCACCACCTTCAAGGGCTTGTCGAGCACCCGCAGCACCCGGGCGAGCTCGTGGCCCCGTTTGAGGACGAGCCCCGAGGCCGCGACCACGCTGTAGGGGCCCTGGCGCCGCGCGAGCCGCGGGTCCTTCTCGATCCGGTAGAGCGGCATCTCGGCGGCGCGGCGGTAGACCGAGAACACGGCCTTGTCGCGCTGGAAGTCGATGGCGTAGTCGCGCCACTCGCCGTCCGCCACCTTGCGACCGTAGAGGTCGAGGATTTCCCGCAACTCCGCCCGGTTGAACGAGACTTGTCTCGGGGCGATCCTTTGCGCGGCGGTCGGGAACGGCACCACGGATGCCAGACCGCCGCGCTGCGGCTCCACGATCTCACCGTCGCTCAAGCGCGCCTCCGTCGATCCTGTTGCTGAACGCCATGATGGGGGCGCGGGAGGCCCGGCGCAAGCGGGGCCGGGGCTCAAGGTATACGGGAGGTCGGCGGCGCGGCCGCCGGATAAGCCGCGTGCTCGCGGATCGCCGCGAGCGTCAGGGTCCCAAGCGGGTCGCCTTCGCCATCGACCACCAGGGCCCGTTCGGCGCGCCGGGCGAGGAGGACCGCGAGCGCCTCCCTCAAGGTCGCGCCTTGCGCCACCGCCGGCGCCCCCTCCGGAGGCGGCCCGGGGCTCGCCGCCTCGCCCGCCGTGATGAGCGCAAGGCGCTTGAGCGCCCGGTCGGCGCCGACGAAGTCGGCCACGAAGGCGTTCGCCGGCTGCGCCAGGAGCCGGTGCGGCGGATCGAGCTGCACGAGCCGGCCGCGGTCGAGGATCGCCACGAGGTCGCCCATGCGGATCGCCTCGTCGATGTCGTGGGTGACGAGGATCACCGTCTTCTCCAAGGCGCGCAAGATGGCGAGGAGCTCGCTCTGGAGACGGATCCTCAGCACCGGGTCGACCGCCCCGAAGGGCTCGTCCATGAGCAGCACCGGCGGATCGGCCGCGAGCGCGCGCGCGACCCCGACCCGCTGGCGCTGCCCGCCCGAGAGATGGCGCGGGTGGCGGCCCATGAACTCGCCCGGATCGAGCCCGACGAGGTGCAGCATCGCCTCGACCCGCTCCGCGATTCTCGGCCGCGGCCAGCCGAGAAGCCGCGGCACCGTCGCCACGTTCTCGGCGATGGTCATGTGCGGGAACAGGCCAACCTGCTGGATGACGTAGCCGATCCGGCGCCGCAGGGAGACCGGATCGGCCTTCATGACGTCCTCGCCCCCGACCAGGATGCGCCCGGAGGTCGGCTCGATCAGCCGGTTGACCATCCGGATGGTCGTGGTCTTGCCGCAGCCCGACGGGCCGATGAGGACGCAGGTCCGGCCGCCCGGCACCGAGAGGGTCAGCCGGTCGACCGCATACTGCGTCGCCCCGGGAAACGCCTTCGAGACTCTCTCAAGCTCGATCATGCACCTGTGCTCCTCCCCTGCCGGAGAGAGGAAAAGGGGCGCTCCTCATCGCCCGCCTCAGAACTCCACCACAGCGCGGATCGACTTGCCTTCGTGCATGAGGTCGAAGCCCTCGTTGATGCGCTCGAGCGGCAGCTTGTGGGTGATGAGGTCGTCGATGTTGATCTTGCCCTCCATGTACCAGTCGACGATCTTCGGCACGTCGGTGCGGCCCCTCGCCCCGCCGAAGGCGGTGCCGCGCCACACCCGTCCGGTGACGAGCTGGAACGGCCTCGTCGCGATCTCTTGGCCCGCCGCCGCGACGCCGATGATGATGCTCTCGCCCCAGCCGCGGTGGCAGCACTCAAGGGCCTGGCGCATGGTCGCGACGTTGCCGATGCACTCGAACGAGAAGTCCGCTCCGCCGCCGGTGATGTCGACGATCGCCTGAACGACCTTGTCGCGCCCGACCTCGTCGGGGTTGACGAAGTGCGTCATGCCGAACTTCTCGGCCATGTCGCGCTTGCCCGGGTTCAGGTCGACGCCGACGATCTTGTCGGCCCCGACCATGCGGGCGCCCTGGATCACGTTGAGGCCGATGCCGCCGAGGCCGAACACCGCGACGTTGGCGCCCGGCCACACCTTCGCGGTGTAGATCACGGCGCCGATGCCGGTCGTGACGCCGCAGCCGATGTAGCAGATCTTGTCGAACGGCGCGTCCTCGCGGACCTTGGCGAGGGCAATCTCGGGCAGGACCGTGAAGTTCGAGAACGTCGAGCAGCCCATGTAGTGGAAGAGCGTGTTGTCACCCGCGCCCTCGCAGCGGAACCGGCTCGTGCCGTCGGGCATCACGCCCTTGCCCTGCGTCGCCCGGATCGCGGTGCACAGGTTCGAGCGCCGCGACAGGCAGGTTTTGCAACTGCGGCACTCCGGCGTGTAGAGCGGGATGACGTGGTCGCCTACCTTCACCGTCGTCACCCCCGGCCCGACCTCGCGCACGACGCCGGCGCCCTCGTGCCCGAGGATCGCCGGGAAGAGCCCCTCGGGGTCGGCGCCCGACAGGGTGTAGGCGTCGGTGTGGCAAATGCCCGTCGCCATGATCTCGACGAGGGCCTCGCCCGCCTTCGGGCCCTCGATCTCGATGGTCTCGATTGTGAGAGGCTTCGCGGCCTCCCAGGCGACCGCGGCGCGGGTCTTCATGCGGGTTGCTCCTTGGGAATGTCAGGCGCTGGCGCGCCGGGCTTGGCCGGAATGGGTCGGGACCGAATCCGGGAACTCGTGCGCGATCCGGTCGACGATCTCGCCGACGCCGAAGCGCACCGGGTCCACGGCCGGAAGGTTGTAGTCCGCCGCGAGCGCGTCGAGGCAGCCCTGCGCCTCGGCCTCGCCAAGTCCTTGAGTGTTGACCGAAATGCCGACCGGGCGGATCGCAGGGTTGGTCAGGCGCCCGCAGCGAATGGTGAGGTCGATCACGTCGGCGATCGCGGGAAGCGGGTGCTTGACGCCGCGCATGGTGGTGCGGGTCGGCTCGTGGCAGACGACGAAGGCGTCGGCTTGAGCCCCGTGCAGGAGCCCGAGCGACACCCCGGCGAAGGACGGGTGGAACAGCGAGCCCTGGCCCTCGATCAGGTCCCAGTGGGTGTCGGGGGCCTCCGGCGAGAGCCACTCGACCGCGCCCGAGATGAAGTCCGCCACCACGGCGTCGATCGCGACGCCGCGCCCCGAGATGAACACCCCGGTCTGACCGGTGGCCCGGAAGTCGGCATCGAAGCCGCGCGCCCGCATCTCCCGCTCAAGGGCGAGCGCCGTGTACTTCTTGCCGACGGAGCAGTCGGTGCCGACGGTGAGAAGACGCATCCCCGAGCGCTTCGTGCCCTTGCCGGTGGCGAAGCGCCGGGTCGTATGGCGAACGTCGAAAAGCTGCCTTCGGTTGCGCTCCGCCGCCTCGCGGATCGCGGGCGTATCGGCGAGCCGCACGTGCAGGCCGGTCGCGACGTCGAGGCCTTCGTCGAGGGCCGCAACGATGACCGGAACCCAGTGCTCGGGCAGCACGCCTCCGGCGTTGACGACGCCGACCACCATGGTCCTCGCCCCGCGCTCGACGGCCTCCGGGATGGTGAGGTCCGGGATGCCGAGGTCGGCCCGGCAGCCCGGCAGGCGCAGCTGCCCGAGGCACCATTCCGGGCGCCAGTCGACGATCCCTTGAGCGGTCTTCGCCGCGAGCGCGTCCGGAACGTCGCCGAGGAACATCAGGTAGGGCGCGGCGATTTCCATGGGCGGTCTCCCTTCGCGGGCGAGCGGCGACTTTGGCCGCCCGCCGTCCGCGATGCAATCGCCCATGAGGCATGAGGCGGGTTTCCGGAGTGGCGTCCCGCGCGTGCGCCGTGGCAGGTTGGACCGATGCACCGTTTCGCCTTCATCCTCACCCGCGGGCAGCGGCTCGCGCTTCGCCTGCGGCTCAACGAGGCCGGGCCGCTCGTCACCCTGTGCGTCCTGAGCTTCTTCGCCTGGGCCTTCGTTAAGCTCGCCGGCGCGGTCGTCGAGGGCGACACGGAGGCATTCGACCGCCGGATCCTGCTCTCCTTACGCAACCCCGCCGACCTGTCCGACCCCATCGGCCCGTCCTGGTTCGAGGAGGCGGCCCGCGACGTCACGGGCCTCGGGAGCCACACCATCCTGCTCCTCGTGACGCTGGCCTCGCTCGCCTACCTCCTGCTCATGCGCAAGTGCGGCGCGGCCCTTCTGCTGCTCGCGGCGGTCGGCGGCGTCATGCTCCTGTCTGCGGCCCTGAAGCTCGGCTTCGAGCGCCCGCGCCCGGACCTCGTGCCGCACGGCGCCCGGGTCTACACCGCGAGCTTCCCGAGCGGCCACGCCATGCTCTCCGCCGCGACCTACCTGACGCTGGGCGCGCTCCTCGCCCGCGTCCACGAGCGGCGGCACACCAAGGTCTTCTTCTTGAGCGTCGCCATCGTCCTGACGGTGCTGGTCGGGGCGAGCCGGATCTATCTCGGCGTGCACTGGCCGAGCGACGTGCTGGCCGGCTGGTGCGGCGGCGCCGCCTGGGCGGCCCTGTGCTGGTTCGTGGCGCTGCAGCTCCAGCGCCGCGGCGACGTGGAGCC
Organism: Beijerinckiaceae bacterium; assembly: GCA_036389455.1. GTDB lineage: Bacteria > Pseudomonadota > Alphaproteobacteria > Rhizobiales > Beijerinckiaceae > JAJKJG01. Next base: position 40,782 of record DASVPW010000112.1, on the reverse strand, counting down.
GCCGAGCTAGATCGCCCAGGCCGCGACGCCCGGCGCGAGGCGCGCCGGGCGCTCCCTCAAACGGGAATCAGTCGCAGACCTCGGTGCGCCGGGTGCGGCAGCCGTAGCCGTCGCACACCCGCCGGGTCACGATCCGGCACTCGGCCGGGTCGTCCTCGTACACCGAGAAGGACTGCGGGCCCGGATAGTAGGCGCGCGGCTGGGCCTGGGAGGCCACCGCCGCCCCGAGCGCGAAGCCGCCGATGGCGCCCGCGGCCGCCGCCGCGTTGCGGCCCCGCTCGGCCTGGGCCGGCATGGCGGCGAGGCCGAGCGCGACCACGGTTGCGGCCGCCGTCAGGCCTTTCGTGAGGTTCGTCATGGTCAGGTACTCCTTCGACGGATGTGTCCATGCAAACGGGAGCGGACGGGTCGAGGTTCCGCTGCGGAATCATCGCCCGGCGGCAAGGCGCGGCCCCGTCGCCTTCTCGCCAGCAGCCTTCTCGGCAGCCGCCGCCTTGTCGTCGAGGAGGTCCCGCCGCCGGTCCGCGATGGCGCTGCGGGCGGAGTCGATCGCGACGATGAGGGCTGTCATGGTCTTGGTGCCCGTGGTGCGGCGCCGCGCGTGGCGGACCGCGTGGGTCACGAGGCCGTCGATCTCGAGCGCGAGGTCGTCGAGCTTCGCGACCGTGTCGGCGGCCCGCGCCTCGGAGAGGATGCAGAGAACCCGGTCGAGCACCTTGTCGACGAGCTCGCGGCGCTTCCTCACGAACAGCTGCGTGATCCAGGCGAAGGCGGAGCTCAGGCCACCGCCGGCGAACAGGCCGATCCAGATCCAGTCGCCGTAGCGGTCCATGAAGGTGCGCTGCTCGCGCATGAAGTAGTCGATCGCGCCCTGGTGGTTCGGCAGCGCCGCGCTCGTCGCGGTCTCGGTCTCGGGCGCCTTCATGAGGTGGATGGCGGGCGCGCTCTGCGCGATGCGCGAACGCATCTGGAACAGATGCTGGGCGACCTTCGAGATCACGACCCGATCCTCGTCGGTGCGGGCCATGAGACGGTAGGACACGGCAAGCGTCTTCGTATCCTCGTCGGGGATCTTCGGGCGCCCGCCGAGGCTGCCGGCCGGGATCGTGACGGTGGTGAGGGCCGGGGTCTTGAGGGCAAGGGCGTCGGCCTCGCCGACGGCGATGACCTCGACCTTGCCGTCGACAGCCTTCGCGGCCGCCCGCACGAGCTCGCCCGCCTCGCGGGTCGCCGGCGCCGCCACGAAGGCGAGGGCGTCGATGCGCTTGCTCGCGAAGGCGTCCGCGACCTCGCCGCGGGAGAGGGGGACGAGGGTGATGTCCGGCGGCGCGAGCTCGTAGTGGGCAAGCACGCTCGCGATGGCCGGCGAGTCCGCCTGATGGTGGCTCACCACCCCAAGACGCTTCCCCGCGAGCCCGTCCACGTCCACGGTCTCGGGCTTGTCCGGTTCCTTTTCGGCGGCCTTGCCCTTGCCCTTGCCGGCGGGCTTCGGCTCGGGCTTGGCCTCGGGAACGGCGAGGATCACGGCCTCCTCGCGCAGGATCGCGACCGTGGCGCCGTTCGGCGGCAGGAGCACGTCCGGGCGCACGACCGCGAGGTCGGCCTTCCTCTCACGCAACGCCTCGGCGCTCTCCTTCACCCCGTCGTACGCGACGACGCGGAGCCGGATGTCGCGCTTCTCCGCGGCGAGCGCCTCGGCGTAGGCCCGTATAAGCCGCTCCTCGGCCCCGTCGCGGGGACCGACCGCGACGGTGAGCCAGGTCGGCGACACGAAATACCAGTAGCCCGCCGCCGCGAGGCCCGCGCAGACGGCAAGCCCCAGCGCCGCGAGCAGCATCACCTTGTCCTTGCGGATGCGGAGGAGGCGCCACATGGGCGAAGGGTTCTCCAAAGGTGCGTCAGGCCGGGGGCCGGGCCGAGACCGGCCAAGGTCGAGCCAGCCTCTCACAGAAACCGACAAATTCTCCGTTCGTTGCATGCCGCGTTGTCGCTGGCTCAGTCGGCTGTAGGAACCGGCCGGCGGGCCGCGCCTGTCGGGACGGCCGTCGCTTCGCAATCGTGCCGGAAAATCGCTATATCCGCGTCACGCGGAAAGGACCGTCCGTTGAGCGCAGTTTTACGTAACAACGTCCAGGTGCACGGCACCGGCGAGCCGGCGATCGTGTTCGCGCATGGTTACGGCTGCGACCAGAACATGTGGCGGTTCGTGGCGCCAGCCTTCGAGGCAGAGCACAAGGTCGTGCTCTTCGACCACGTCGGGCACGGGCGCTCGGACGCCTCGACCTTCCGGCCAGACAAGTACGCGTCGCTGGACGGCTACGCCGCCGACGTGATCGAGATTGCCGACGAGCTTGGGCTCAGGGGAGCGGTGTTCGTCGGCCACTCGGTGAGCGCCATGATCGGGGTGCTTGCCGCCATCCGAAGGCCGGACCTCTTCGACCGCCTCGTCCTGGTCGGCCCCTCTCCATGCTACATCAATCACGACGATTACATCGGCGGCTTCAGTCGAGCGGATATCGAAGGGCTTCTCGATTTCCTCGACTCGAACCACCTCGGCTGGGCGAGCACCATGGCCCCGGTGATCATGGGCAATGCCGAGCGGCCGGAGCTGGCTGACGAACTCGCAAACAGTTTCTGCCGCACGGACCCGGAGGTCGCAAAGCACTTCGCCCGGGTGACGTTCCTCTCGGACAACCGAACGGATCTGCCGAAGCTTGTCGCAAGGGCGCTTGTCCTCCAGTGCGCGAACGACGCCATCGCGCCGGAAACCGTCGGACGCTACGTCCACGAGCGAATCTCCGGAAGCAGCTTCGTCCAGCTCGAAGCCACGGGACACTGCCCAAACCTCAGCGCCCCGGATGAGACCGTCGCGGCGATCAGGGATTTCCTGGCCGAAACGGCTTCCGTAGAGGCCGGCACGCCTTGAACGTCGACGAGAGCATCATCGGCGAGAGCGCGGAAGAGCTCTACGAGAGCGCGCCCTGCGGCTACCTCTCGACCCTGCCCGACGGGCGGATCGTCCGAGTGAACCGGACCTTTCTCGACTGGACCGGCTACACGCGGGAGGAGCTGCTCCGGCTGCGCTTCAGCAATCTCCTTCCCGCGCCGGGAAAGATCTTTCACGAGACGCACTTCTCGCCGCTGCTGGACATGCAGGGCTTCGCGAATGAGATCGCGTTCGACCTTGTCCGCGCGGACGGCCGGCTCCTGCCCGTGCTCGTCAACACCGTCCAACAGCGCGGCTCACAGGGTGCGCCGCTTCTGCGGCGGACAACCGTGTTCAACGCCACCGACCGGCGCCGGTACGAGCGTGAGCTATTGGAGGCGCGACGACGGGCCGAGCAGGCGGCCTCCGACCTCAAACGCCTCAACGACACGCTCGCCGAACGGGTCGAGGCCGAGGTCGCCGAGCGCCTCAAGGCCGAAGCGGCGCTTCGCCAGGCGCAGAAGATGGAGGCCGTCGGGCAGCTCACGGGCGGCGTCGCCCACGACTTCAACAACCTCCTGACGATCATCTCCGGGAACCTGGAGCTCCTCATGCGCCAGCTCCCCGGGGACGCGGCGCGCCCACGCCGCCTCGCCGAGGCAGCGATTCAGGGTGCGCGCCGCGCCGCGACCCTGACGCAGCGCCTCCTCGCCTTCTCGCGCCGCCAGCCCCTCGACCCGAAGCCCGTCGATCCCAACCGTCTCGTCGCATCGATCTCGGACATGCTGCGCCGGACCCTCGGCGAGACGGTCGCGCTCGAGACCGTCCTGGCCGCCGGCCTTTGGCAAACGCGGGTGGACGGAAACCAGCTCGAGAACGCCCTTGTGAACCTGGCCGTCAACGCCCGTGACGCCATGCCCGACGGCGGCAAGCTCACGGTCGAGACCGCGAACGCCTCGCTCGACGAGTCCTACGTCGCGACCGTCCCGGAGCCCGTGCCGGCGGGCCAGTACGTCATGATCGCCGTGAGCGACACCGGATCCGGCATCGACAAGGCGACCTTGGAGCGCGTCTTCGAGCCCTTCTTCACGACGAAGGAGCCGGGCCGGGGCACCGGGCTCGGCCTCAGCCAGGTCTACGGCTTCGTGCGCCAGTCCGGCGGACACGTGCGCATCTACAGCGAGGTCGGCCACGGCACGACGGTGAAGCTCTACCTGCCCCGCCTCATGGGTGCGGCGGGCGAGCCCGGCGGCGCGCGGCGCGAGCCCTTGACCGCGCCGCGCGGCGAGGGCGAGACCATCCTCCTCGTCGAGGACGAGGACGAGCTCCGTGCCTTCGCGGCCGAGGCGCTCGAGGATCTCGGCTATCGCGTGCTGGAAGCATGGGACGCCGAGACCGCGCTCAACCTCCTCGACCGCGAAGGTCATATCGCGCTTCTGTTCACCGATGTGGTGCTTCCGGGCGGCACGAACGGGCGCGCGCTCGCCGACGAGATCGTTCGCCGGCTCCCGGAAACGCGCGTGCTGTTCACAACCGGGTACACGAGGAACGCAATCGTCCACCAGGGGCGGCTGGATCCGGGCGTCCACCTGTTGGGCAAGCCGTTCAGCTATTCGGAACTCGCCGTGAAGGTGCGGCGAGTGCTCGATGGCGGCCTGCACGCCGCCTGAGCCGAGACCGACGCCCAAGCCGTGGAGATCGCGGCCCCTCCCTGCCCAAATCATAGGCAGAGCGCCCTTGAAGCGCGGCAAATTAGGCACAGTCCCCAGCCTTAACGGTTCCTTGACGCCTCCAGCGTTGAATCCCGCCCTTGGAACTTTAGTGTTGCGCGTCCGGTTAGAGGCATGCCCCGACCTTGGCGCAAGCGAGGACAGGGCCCCGCCATGGGGGTGTATATGGACCTCGCGTACTACTGGTACGAAGCCGCGCACCTGATGCTGTCCCCGGCCCGCGCGGCCTCCGACGTCGGCCGGCTGATCTTCAACAATCCCGCCAATCCCCTGACCCACACGCCCTACGGGCGCACCGTCTCGGCGGCCTGCGAGCTGTTCGAGCGCACGACGCGGCGCTACGGCAAGCCGGCCTTCGGCCTCGACTGGACGACGGTCGAAGGGAGCCGCGTGCCGGTGACCGAGCGCGTCGTGTGGGAGCGCCCCTTCGGCCGCGTGATCGCCTTCGACCGCGCCATCCGCTCGACCCATCGGCCGCAGCACAAGATCCTGATGGTCGCGCCCATGTCCGGGCATTTCGCGACGCTGCTGCGCGGCACCGTCGAGACGTTCCTGCCGACCCATGAGGTCATGATCACCGACTGGGCCGACGCCCGCATGGTGCCGCTGACCGAAGGCTCCTTCGACCTCGACGACTACATCGACTACCTGATCTCGATGTTTAGGGCCCTCGGCCCCGACCTCCACGTCATGGCGGTGTGCCAGCCCTCCGTGCCGGTGATGGCGGCGATCGCCCGCATGGAGGCCGAGGACGACCCCTTCACGCCCCGCTCCATGATCCTCATGGGCGGTCCGATCGACACCCGCCGCTCGCCGACGGCCGTGAACCAGGTCGCCCAGGAGCGCGGCGTCGAGTGGTTCCGCCGCAACTGCATCGTCAAGGTGCCGGCGACCTATCCGGGCTTCTGGCGCGACGTCTACCCGGGCTTCCTCCAGCTTTCCGGCTTCATGGCCATGAACATGGACCGGCACCTCACCGCCCATTACGACATGTTCAAGCATCTCGTGCGCGGCGACGGCGATTCGGCCGAGAAGCACCGGGAGTTCTACGACGAGTACCTCGCCGTGATGGACCTGACGGCCGAATATTACTTGCAGACCGTCGAGAAGGTCTTCGTGAACCATGGGCTGCCGAAGGGCGAGATGAAGCACCGGGACGACCCGGTCGACCTCAACGCCATCCGCCGCTGCGCCATCATGGCGATCGAGGGCGAGAAGGACGACATCTCGGGCGTCGGCCAGACCCTCGCGGCGCTCCAGCTCACCCCGAACCTGCCGGTCGAGAAGAAGGTCTACCACCTCCAGCTCAACGTCGGGCACTACGGCGTCTTCAACGGCTCGCGCTTCCGGGCCGAGACCGCGCCCCGGATCGCCGACTTCATCCTCAACCAGGAGATGGAGGCGGGCGTCGTCCGCCGGGCGCCGCCGCGCCTGCGCAAGGTGGTGGGCTAGCCCTCTCGGAGCGAATTAGAAATCTGCTTCGATGACCTCTCAATGAACCGGCGAGGATTTGGGGCTACGTACGTGCTGTTCAAGTGACATAATTGTGCGAAGTGATTCTAAGTTGCTCTCGCCAAAAATGGTATATCAAAGGCTAAAGCAGACAGGGTGCGAAAGTGGCGAACGAATTGCGCGATATTGCACGCGGCCTTACCCAGATAATGATAGGAATTCGAAGAAGCGCTGAGGAGCCTTTTCGTTTTCGGCATCGGAACCCAAACTTAGCAGCGCTTAAGAGAATAATTTTGAGAATTGAAGAAGCTCAGTTTACAATCAGTGCCCTTCATAGATATCGAGTTAGCTCTCACCAGATTACTCGTGTTGAGCTAGAGCAGGCTATTGCTGAATTACATCGTGGACTCGAGGAGTTAGTGCGGGATCCAGAATACCCCCTTATTGCAGAGCGACGCCTTCGACTTCTACCCCCAAGTGATGCAGGACCGATTCGCAACCTTATCCCTGAGCTGACAGATCGCCCTCCTATAGGCGTAGCGATACAGATGCTGCTAACGCGCTTGCCTACTCTCTAATTCTACACTTACTCAAGGTGAATCTGCCATTGCGGAGCTTAAGAGAATTGTACCGCCTCAGAAGATAGCACCCGTGCAATTTGAGTTTGAACGGGGTCGCTTAATAGTTTTGCACCAGTCTAGTTTTTCAAAATCGCAAGATAAAAATAATATATTATCAGCGAAAGAGGAGCTTCTAAAAAAGGGGGCAGAAATACTTTCTGCACTACGTGCTTCTAATTGTGATAATAGACTGCTTCAAACTGTTGAATATTTGCAAAAACAACTTAATAAAGAAACTAATATTATAACCATTGGATTGAGTAATATTGGTTGTGCGGTTATGTCTGATATGTACCAACATGAATTACCGGATGCTCTGAATGGAATGCTGCGTGCTCATACAGTCGGTGTGGAAATGTATGTTGCACAGTTCCCCGATTGGGCACGTTTTGTGGAAAATGCATCAGCTGCTCAAATAGATTCTAATGATGTCGCGCAAATTCACCGTGTGACCTCCCAGCTGGTTGCCCAATTGCAGGCCAAGCCAGAAATGGTCGACCCCGAGGTTCCAAAAACTTTTGCACGTTTAAATGAGCTGATTGCTGCTCCAAGCAATGCAGCGAAGCGGGCCGCTTTCGCGGTGCTTCGAAGCATTGAGAACCTTATTAGTAAGGTATTCTCGTATGGAGCTAATCTTCTTGATGCTACCGCGAACAAGACCGTTGAAGGGGTTTCTTCGGTTTTGTCCAAAGCCCTCATCGTCGCCATGCTGACCTTAGCTCTCGATGGGGCGCTTGGCATCACATCAATAGCAGCAAAAATTCACGAAATGACGTGGTTAAAGAATGCTGTCGAGCTCGTTCAGAAGCAGCTCCAAACGATGAAATAGGAGTGGCAACTTCTAGGTTCGATCCTGAACCGGACGGCCGCCTCCCAGGGCAGCGGAGCGCGGCTAAGCACAAAAACAAATTCGCGCAAGGTGGCATTGCGCGCTGCTGACAAGTTTCGGGCCCGGCTGCAAGATGAGGGCGATGGGATTCGCCCTTTTCCGCCGTCCGCCCGATCCGCCGCACCTGGACGTGAGCCACGCCGGGAAGCGGTTCCGCGTCGCCTTGCGGCGGCGCAACACCGCCCAGCGGATCACGCTTCGGGTGTCGAGCGCCACGGGCGAGATCGTCCTCACCCTGCCGCAGCGCACCGATCTCGACACGGCCAGGAAGTTCGCCGACGCCCACGGCGACTGGATCGCGACCCGGGTTGCCAGGGTGCCGCGACGGATCCGCCTCGTGCATGGGGCCACGATCCCCTTCCGGGGCGTGCCGCACCGGATCGTGCACTGGTCGAGCATCCGCGGGGTGACGAGCGCGACCCAGGACCCCTACGGCGAGCCGGTGATCGCGGTCACGGGCGAGCCGGCGCACGTCACCCGGCGGGTGCGCGAGTTCCTGGAACGGGAGGCGCGCCGCGACCTCGCCGAGGCGGTGATCCGCCATACCGCGGCGCTCGGCGTCCCGGCCCGGCGCCTGACGGTGCGCGACACCAAGAGCCGCTGGGGCTCGTGCTCGGCCAAGGGCTGCCTCAGCTTCTCCTGGCGCCTGATCCTCGCCCCCTCCTTCGTGCTCGACTACCTCGCCGCCCACGAGGTCGCGCACTTGAAGGAGATGAACCACTCCCACCGCTTCTGGCGCCTCGTCCACGGCCTCTGCGAGCGCACCGAGGAGGCCGAGCGCTGGCTCAAGCGCCACGGCACCGAGCTGCACCGGTTCGGCTGAACCTCTCGGCCGACTCCCCGCCTCGCGGGCGGGCCCTCTCCTCGCGCCAGAGCCGTGAAAGGGCTTGCCATCCCCTCGCCTCTCGCGGTTAGCTCACCGTACGGCAGCGTCGGGCTGCTCGCCGACAGGGGAACCCGCGATGAAACTCTTGCACGCACTCGGCCTCGCCATCCTCGGAGCCGCGCTCGCGACCGGCGCCGCGGCGCAGAAGAAGTGGGAAACGGTCAAGATCGCGACCGAGGGCGCCTACGCGCCGTGGAACTTCTCGACCCCGCAGGGCAAGCTCGACGGCTTCGAGCCCGAGCTCGCCATGGAGCTGTGCCGGCGCATGAACGTCAAGTGCGAGGTCGTGGCGCAGGACTGGGACGGCATCATCCCGGCGCTGAACGCCGGCAAGTACGACGCCATCATGGCCGGCATGAACATCACCCCGAAGCGCGAGGAGGTGATCCAGTTCTCGCGCACCTACGCGGCGGGCCCGCACGGCTGGGGCGCCATGAAGGATTCGCCCCTCGCCAAGCTCGCCGGCGAGGGCGAGATCGTCAACATCGAGAAGGAGGCCGACAAGCTCCAGAAGCTGATCGACGCCTGGAAGCCGGTCCTCAAGGGCAAGGTCATCGGCGTGCAGGGCTCGACCACGAACTCGGCGTTCCTCGAGAAGTACCTCAAGGACACGATCGAGATCCGCGAGTACAAGACCACCGAGCAGCACGACCTCGACTTGGCGGCCGGGCGCATCGACGGCATCTTCGCGGCCCACTCCTCGCTCGCCGCCACCATGGACAAGCCCGAGTTCAAGGACATGAAGATCGTCGGCGCCGGCATGGGCGGCGGCGTCCTCGGCGTCGGCGTCGCGGTCGGCCTGCGCAAGGCCGACACGGACCTCAAGCGCATGTTCGACGACGCCATCAACGCCGCGATCAAGGACGGCACGATCGAGAAGCTCACGGCGAAGTGGTTCAAGATCAAGATGATCCCGCAGGCTTAGACCTTCTCTCCCCGCTCGCGGGGAGAGGGCCTCGCGGCGGGGCCGCAAAGCGAGCCCGAAAGGGCGAGGGTGAGGGGCCGGGGTGACGCGCTCCCCCGGCCCCTCACCCGGTCGCGCTTTCAGCGCGACTCGACCTCTCCCCGCAAGCGGGGAGAGGGAAAGGGGGGCCGAAACAGGCGATGTCCTATTTCGAGCTGATGGGCTTCGGGCCGAAGGGCTGGGGCTGGCCGATGCTGGTCGCGGCCGGCATGACCGTCGCCGTGGCATCCTGCGGCTTCCTCGTCGGCTCCGTGCTCGGCTCCCTCATCGCCTGGGCGAAGCTGTCGCGGAGCTTCGTCCTGCGCGCTCTCGGCGACGGCTACACCACGGTGCTGCGCGGCATCCCGGACCTCCTCGTCATCTATCTGTTCTACTTCGGCGGCAGCGCGGTCTTGAGCCGCGTCGCGCAGTGGCTCGGGGGCGAGGGCGGCTTCGTCAGCGTGCCGGCCTTCGCGGTCGGCGCCTTGGCCATCGGCGTCATCTCGGCCGCCTACCAGGCCGAGGTCTTCCGCGGCGCCTACACGGCCCTTGCCCGCGGCGAGATCGAGGCCGCGAAGTCGGTCGGCATGCACACCATGCTGCTGTTCCGGCGCATCGTCGCCCCGCAGGTGCTGCGCTACGCGATCCCGGGCCTCGGCAACGTCTGGCAGCTCGCGCTGAAAGAGTCGGCGCTGATCTCGGTCACGGGACTCGTCGAACTCCTGCGCCAGTCTGCCATCGGCTCGGGCTCGACCTACAAGCCGTTCTCCTTCTACTTCACGGCGGCGCTGCTCTACCTCGTCGTCACGACGGTCTCGACCTGGGGCTTCCAGCGTGCCGAGGACTATTCCATGCGCGGCCTGAGGAGGGCGTGATGGACCTCGCCTTCATGGCCGAGACCTTCATGAAGCTCCTCGAAGGGGTGCCGCTGACCTTGCAGCTCGCCTTCAGCTCGGTCGCCCTCGGCGCCGTCTTGGCGATGCTGCTCGCGCTGATGCGCATGTCCGGCATAGCGCCGCTCGACTGGCTCGCCAGGGCTTACGTCTTCGTCTTCCGCGGCACGCCCCTCCTGGTCCAGGTTTTTCTTATCTACTACGGCCTCGGCCAGTTCCGCCCGGCCCTGCAGGAGCTCGGCATCTGGTGGTTCTTCCGCGAGCCCTACTGGTGCGCCCTCACCGCGCTGACGCTGAACACCGCGGCCTACGCGGGCGAGATCATCCGCGGCGGGCTGCAGTCGGTGCCGCACGCGCAGGTCGAGGCGGCGCGGGCCTGCGGCATGTCGCGGTTCCTCCTGTTCCGCCGCATCGTCTTCCCGATCGCGCTCCGCCAGGCGCTCCCCGGCTACGGCAGCGAGGTCATCCTGATGATCAAGGCGACCTCCCTCGCCTCGATCATCACCATGATGGAGGTGACGGGCATCGCCCATAAGCTGATCTCGCAGACCTTCCGGGCGGTCGAGATCTTCGTCTGCGCAGGCGCGATCTACCTCATCCTCAACTTCCTCGTGACGCGGGCCGTGCAGGCCCTCGAATGGTGGCTGTCGCCGCACCTGCGCCAGCCCCCGGAGGTGCTGCCCCGGGCCGAGGCGGCGCACGCATGACGGCCCCCTCCCCTTCCGCCCCGCCAGCCGTCGCGATCCGGAACCTGCGCAAGCGCTTCGGAGCGCTCGAGGTGCTGAAGGGGGTCTCGCTCAGCGCCGCCGACGGGGAGGTGATCTCGATCCTCGGCGCCTCGGGCTCGGGCAAGTCCACGATGCTCCGGTGCATCAACATGCTCGAGGTGCCGGACGGCGGCGAGGTCGCGATCGGCGGCGAGGTCATCGCGCTCGAAAAGGACCGGCGCGGGCGGATGTGCCCGGCCGACCGCGCCCAGGTCGACCGCATTCGCATGAAGGTCGCGATGGTGTTCCAGAGCTTCAACCTCTGGTCCCACATGACGGTGCTGGAGAACGTCGTCGAGGCGCCGGTGCACGTGCAGAAGCGGCCGCGGGCCGAAGCCGTCGCCGAAGCCGAGGCGCTCTTGCAGAAGGTCGGCATCGCCGACAAGCGCGACCACTACCCGGCGCATCTCTCCGGCGGCCAGCAGCAGCGCGCCGCGATCGCCCGGGCGCTCGCCATGCACCCGCGGGTGATGCTCTTCGACGAGCCGACCTCGGCGCTCGACCCCGAGCTCGTCGGCGAGGTCCTGCGCGTCATGCGGGCGCTCGCCGAGGAAGGCCGCACCATGCTGGTCGTGACCCACGAGATGGGATTTGCCCGCGACGTGTCCTCCCGCGTCGTGTTCCTGCACCAGGGCATCGTCGAGGAGGAAGGGCCGCCCGCCGAGGTGTTCGGCGCGCCGCGCTCGGAGCGCTTCCGCCAGTTTATTTCCAGCGGGCGCTGATCGCCTCTCCCCGCCTGCGGGGAGAGGCCGAGTCGCGCGGAGCGCGACCGGGTGAGGGGCTGTCGACGATCGAGCGCAAGCGTCGACAGCCCCTCACCCTCGCCCTTCGGGCTCGCTTCGGGCCCTCGGCACGAAGCCCTCTCCCCGCACGCGGGGAGAGGAGGACTCGTCCAACCGCACCGCCGTGCCCTCGATCACCTTCGGCGTGAGCCGGCCGGTCTTCTCCAGGTGGTCGAGGACGATGCGGAGATTGCGGCGGTTCGCCTTGAAGCCCATGTCGAAGAGGTCGCCGACGAGGGGCACCGCCCCGATCGCGGTGTCCGCCGCGATGTTCCCGATCATGCGGGCGAGCTTCCAGCGCGGGATGCCGAGCTGCTTCGCCTCCCAGACGATGTAGCTCGACAGCGCCGCCGAGAGCGCGTCGCCGATCACCGGGATGAGGCCGAGGAGCGGATCGATGCCGATGGTGCGGTTCGTGCCCGGGATCGTGATCGCGCTATCGAGGACGTGCGCCAGGAGCGAGATCCGCGCGACGGAATCGGAGACGTCTGGGCCGCTCTCCTTCAAGGCCTCGAAGATCGGGCTCATGCGGGCCGTGGTGGTCATTGGCTCCTCGCGCGGTCGCGCCTCTCATCCGAAACGCGGGCGCCATATGGGTGTTCCCGGGGCGCTTGCAAGGAGTTGCACGGTTAGAGTCCCGGGAGGCTTCCGATCTGGCTCTCGCGTATTATCTGCGTGAGTATCGCTTCCTTGTTTGCACCAATGAGGCGAATGGGACGCAATAGAATTTGAAGTCCAAGCACCCAGACCGCTACTGAGCGCTCTCCTTCAACCGTAAAATTAACAATCGGACGACCATCCATACTAAAATAATTATATCCAATGAAACAAAATTTGCCTGGAACAATAATATAATCAATCTGATTATTAAAGCGCATTTTGTTTAGCAGGGTATCCAGTGAGATTGAGCATTCAAAAGCAAATATACCAAATGTAGGGCGATTATCAGTTCGCTTAAGGAGAATTCCCTGTCCGCCTGTTAAGGAAAAATCTGGAGTGATAAAAACCTGACCTGTATTGGCTTCGGGCCTCTGCATAGTCCTATACTTATTAATTTTTCTTATGCAATCGTCAAGCTCACTCGTGGTTAGAGTTGATTTGCATTCAATAGCGCCATAACATGACTCTACTGGCGCGAGTATCTTTCCAGAGCCATCGTGGAAAACAGTTGAATATACCGTATCGTATATTACAATATCCACCTCTCCTGACACGGCTCCAGTTGAGTCAAACATCTCTCCCTTTGCAAATCCAAAACCGCGCGGAAATATTTTCTCAAGATACTGTATCACTGCGGATTCGCGAGAATCTCCACGGTTCCCACGATGATCGAAGATCGTGTCATATTGTGCAACGAGCGTCTTGCTAAGCTGCAACACGCTTTCCGCGAATTTGCTCATTCCTATAAACCGACTCGGCCCGCCTACTGGCGATGGTGGCATATCACCGTGTGTAGGGAGATGAGAAGCGGGCTCCTGACCGCGATTACGATCATCCGGATCGCCGCCTACTCGATCCGCACCATCACGCTGTCGGTCGCGCCGCTGGCGTCTATGACAGATACGCGGGCAAAGCCTGAGCCGTCCGGCTGCCACGCGGACTGGCGGCGCAGCGCCGGGGCGGCGATCGGCGCGCCGTTGACGAGCCAGGTCAGGGGCGGCACACCGCCGGAGGCCTTCAGCGCCAGGGGCCCGGGGCCATCGCCGCTCCGGGAAAAGCCGAGCTCGACGCGGGAGCCGTCGAGGGGGAAGGCGATCTTCAAGGGCGCGCTCACCGTCGAGGCGATGGTCTTCGGCACGTCCTTGCGCAGGTGGCGGAGCGGCGGCGGAAGCGCCGCCGTCGAGGCGATCAGCGCGTGCGAGGGCATCGCGATCGGCTCGGGCTCGCGGCCGAGGCGCGCGTAGGCGTCGAAAAGGATCGGTGCGGCGGCGGCGCGCCCCATGAGGCCCGGCACCGCCGCCCCGTCCGGGCGCCCGACCCAGACGCCCACCGTGTGGCGCCGGTCGAAGCCGACCGCCCAGGCGTCGCGGTAGCCGTAGGACGTGCCGGTCTTGAAGGCGATGCGCCCGGCCAAGGCGTTGTCCGGTGGCGGCGCGCCCCTGAGAATATCGGCGACGTACCAGGCCGCGACCGGGTCGGTGACGCGCCGCTCGGGCGCGGGCGCGCCGCCGTCGAGGCGCCGCACGAGCGCCGGCGCGTCGCCGTCGCGGGCAAAGCCGGCGTAGAGGCGCGTGAGATCGGCGAGGGTAATGCCGAGGCCGCCGAGCGCCACGGCGAGGCCCGGCGGCGCCTCCTTCGGCAGGACGACGGCGGCGCCGGCCTGCCGCAGGCGCGCGATGAACCGCGCCGGCCCGACCTCGGCCATGAGCTCGACGGCCGGCACGTTGAGCGAGAGCTGCAAGGCGCGGCGCGCCGTCACCGTGCCCTGGTAGGAGAGGTCGAAGTTCTCGGGCGCGTAGAGGCCGTGACGGGACGGGCGGTCGTCGACGAGGGTCTCGGGGTGCGCGACGCCGCTCTCGAAGGCCAGCGCGTAGATGAAGGGCTTCAAGGCCGACCCCGGCGAGCGCAGGGCCGCCGTCATGTCGACGGCGCCGGCGCGCTCCTTCGCAAGATACCCGGCGCTGCCGACGTGGGCCTTGACCTCGCCGGTCTCGTTGTCGAGGACGAGGATCGCGGCGGAGAGTTGCGCGCCCAAGGGCTCGACCCGCTCGCGCACGAGCGCCTCGAGGCTCGCCTGGAGGCGGGCGTCGATGGCGAGGCGATGCACCTTGAGGTCCGGGCGCCCGGCGACCGCGGCCTCGGCGGCGTGCGCGGCGAGGATCGGGAACGGGCGGCGGGCGGCCGGCACGGCCTCGGCCTTCGCGGCCTGCGCTTCAGCCGCGTTGAGGAGGCCTCGTGAAAGCGCGCGGTTGAGGATGCGGTCGCGGGCGCGGCGGGCGTCCGCGGCGAAGCGGTCGGGCCGGCGCGTCTCCGGCGCCTGCGGCAGGGCGACGAGGAGCGCCGCCTCCGCGAAGGACAGGCGCTTCGGCTCGCGCCCGAAATAGGCGAGCGCCGCCGCCCGCGTGCCCTCGATGTTGCCGCCGTAAGGCGCGAGCGTGAGATAGAGCCCGAGGATATCGGGCTTCGACAGCCGCCGCTCGAGCTGCACGGCGCGCACGAGCTGGCGCAGCTTCGCCGAAAGGGTGCGCTCCTCCCTGGGCTCGAGGAGCCGCGCCACCTGCATGGTCAACGTCGAGCCGCCGGAGACGATGCGGCCGTTTGCGAGGAGCTGTCCCGCGGCGCGCAGCAGCGCCAGCGGGTCTATGCCGGGGTGGCGGTCGAAGCGGACGTCCTCGTAGGCCTTGAGCATGGCAAGGAAGCGCGGATCCACGTCCGCCGCCTTGACCGGCAGCCGCCAACGCCCGTCCTCGGTCGCGAACGGACGCAGAAGCCGCCCGTCCCGGTCGAGCACCACCGTCGAGCGCTTCTCGGCCGCCGAGAGGTCGAGGGGGCCGAGGTTTTCGACGAAGGACCACAGGGCGAGGGCGGCGGCGAGGCACGCCGCTGCAAATGCTCCGCCGGAAATGACGAGCCGCCGTGAAAGGCGGGCACGCTTCTTCCCTCTCCCTTGCGGGGAGGGCCGACTCGGCCGCAGGCCGAGCGGGGTGGGGGTCGCAGGGTCGAAGCGCGGAGCACGGCGTTCGACCCCGACTGATCTTACAGCGCTCTTCTCGTCACCACCGGGCTCTACGCCCGCGACCCCCACCAGGCTCGGCCTTCGGCCGAGTCCGCCCTCCCCGCAAGGGGGAGGGAGGGCGCGTGGGCCGTCAGCCGTGCTCATATCCCGAACCGCTCGGCGCCTCACGCCCTCACGGCCGCGCCGCCGTGACCTCGACCGTGCCGAAGGCGGTGCGGCCGAAGCGTTCGGGGCGGTACATGTCCTCGACCACCGCCGGGGGGTGGACGTACTTCCCCGGCGCGACGGCGCGGACCATGTAGGCGACGGTGAAGAACGCCTCGTCGTCGGCGGCGCGGTCGAAGGCCGCGACGAAGCGGTCGTCGCGGTACTCCGTGTGCGCGGGCTCGACGGTCTCGAGCCATTCGAGGGCCTGGACCGTGTCGCTGTCGACGAGCTTCGGGTTGTCGATCTCGAAGCCTGCCGGCAGGCGGTCGACGAGGAGCACGCGCGCAGCCTTCGCGGCCGGCTCCGTCACCTTCAGCACCGCGACGAGCCGGTCGTTCTGGCGCACCTGCGCCGGGTCGACCTTGGTGCCGTCGAGCTTGTAGTAGGTGCGCTCGACCGCATAGCCGTTCGAGGCCGCGGGCTCGAAGCTCGTCGGGTTGCCGGTGACGCTGACGACGACCTGCGCCGGCGCGGCGCCCGTGTTGGCGAGCGTCACCGGGCCGCGCTCGAGCGCGGCCGGCCGGAAGGTGCGGTAGAGCGAGCCCTTCCGCGCCGCGCCGTCGACCGCGACCGAGATGGTCTCGGCGTCGCGGGCGAGCGCGTCCGCCGCGAGGACCATCCAGGCGCTCTCCTGCGTACTCGTGGTGCGGCTCAAGGTCCGCTCCTCCTCGATCACCCGCGAGATCGGCTGGATCGCCTCGCGCGCGAGCCCGGCCTCGGAGACGAGGGCCAGCATGCCGGCGCCGTCGCGAAGCCGCGTGCCGTAGTCCGGCCGATAGGCGCCGGCGTCGCGGGTCTGGCGCAGCTGCTCGACCGCCGCCCCGAACACCGCCTGCGAGCGCCCGCGATCGCCCAGGAGCCCGAGCGCCGCGCCGATCTGCGCTCGCGACAGCGGCGTCTTGAACGACGCGATCTTGGTGTCGGCGAGGTAGCGGAGGTCCCCCATCACGGGGCGGCCGTTGCGGGCGAGCACGTAGGCCGCGTAGGCGAGGTCGGCGCCGTTGTTCTCGACCTCCGTGGTGTTGGCGACGAAGTTGCGCAGGCGCTCCAACGCGAGGTCGAAGGCGCGTTGCGGCACCGCGAAGTTGCGCTCCCGCGCCCGCGTCAGGAAATCGGTGACGTAGGCGGTGAGCCAGAGGTCGTCGCCGCCGACCGACCACAGGCCGAAGGCGCCGTTCGAGTCCTGGCGGGCGAGCACGCGCTCGATCGCGTCGCGCACCCGCTCATCGAGCTTGTCGTCGAGAGCGAGGGCCTCGGCCGCGGCGAGCCGGTTGACGTAGAGCAGCGGAAGCGCCCGGCTCACGATCTGCTCCGAGCAGCCGTAGGGGTAGCGGTCGAGGGCCTGCAGCAGCCCCGGCACGTCGAGGGCCGCGAGCGGCGACACCGAGACCGAGACCGCGCCGGTGCCGGGCAGGATGTCGGCGAGGAGGTCGCTCGAGATCGTCAGGCTCGCGCCGGCCTCGAGCGGCCGCACCGTGCGGCGCACGAGGGAGGAGGTGCCGGGCTGCACCGCGACCCGGAAGCTCTGCGCCGCCTCGACGTTCGGCCCCGTGAGCTTCACGTCGACGACCGCAAGCCCCGGCCCCGCCGCCGTCACCGGGATGGTGACGGCGGTCTTGGCGCCAGCGTCGAGGCGGATGGTCTTGCGGAGCGCGTCGGCCGGCAGGACCACCGGGCCGTGCACGTCGACGTCGAGGACGTAGTCGGCGGCGGGGCCTTCGACGTTCGCGATCTGCATGTGGAAGCGCGACTGGTCGCCGACCGAGAGGAAGCGCGGCAACGTCCCGGTCACGACGACCGGATCGCGCACGATCACGTCGGCGCTGGCGCTGCCGACCCGCGTGCCGCTCCAGGCCACGGCCATCACCCGCACGGTGCCGTTGAAGGCCGGGATGTCGAAGGTCACCGTCGCGGTGCCGTCCGGCCCGACCGTCACGACGCCGGAGTAGCGGGCGAGCGGCTCCTGCGTCGGCGGGATGCCCTGGATGCCACCGGCGCCGTCGCCGCCGGAGCGGATCGCGCCGCGGGTGCCCTGCATGCCGTCGATGAGATAGCCGTAGAGGTCGCGGACCTCGGTCGAGAGCTGCTTCTGGCCGAAGAAGTAGTCGACCGGGTCCGGGGTCTTGTAGCGGGTGAGGTTGAGGATGCCGACGTCGACCGCCGCGACGGTGACGCGGGCGTCCTCGCCGGGCTGCAAGCCGGCGAGCCGGATCGGCAGGCGCAATTCGCCCCGCGGCCGCATCTGCGCCGGCGCGTCGACTTCCACTTTCAGGGCCCTGGCGGCGCGGTCGACCTCGAACCAGGCGAGGCCGAGGGAGCGCCCGGGGGTGCGCTTCTTCTCGGCGTCGAGGGGGCGGTGGGCGAGCGCCACGAGGTAGGCGCCGGCGCCCCACTCGGCCTTCACCGGGATCGTGACGGTGGTGCCGTCGGCAGCCACGTCCACCACCTTCAGGTCGTGCACCTTGTCGGAGACGACGGCGAGGGTCGCCTTGCCGGCAAAGCGCGGCGAGAGGCGGGCGCGGATCTCGTCCCCCGCCCCGTAGCTCGCCTTGTCGAGGGTCATGTCGAGGAGGTCGGGCACGTCGGCGGTCTGGTCGCCGGACCAGCCGACCGTGAACGACACGCTCGTCTGCGCCGTCTCGACGCCGTCGACGCGCACGTCGAGGCGGTAGGAGCCCCACTCGACGGGGGTCGCGATGCGGGCCGGCTGATCGGCCTTCACGTCGATGCGGCCGTCGGCGACGCGCTTCGTCGACTTCACGGGCTCGAAGCCCCAGCGCCCGTCGCTGTTGAACCACTGGTAGCGGCGCTCGACCTTGTACAGATTCCACGACACGCCAGAGCGCGCCTGGCGGGTGCCGTCGGGGGCCGCCATCACGACGTCGAAGGTCGCGGTCGCGCCCTCGGCGAGGTCGCCCCCAAAATTCTTGCGCACGCCGACGACCGGGCCTTCGGGCAGCACGGGAATCGTGACGCTGCGCTCGACGGCGCGCCCGCCCTCCTCGCCGACGCGCAGCGTGATCTTCGCCTCGATGGGCTTCGGCGCCGCGACCTTCTGGACCGGCACCGTCATGACGGCGCGCCCCTGCGCGTCGGTGGTGCCGTGCTCCTCGATCTCGGCGGTCGCGGCCTCGACGCTCTCGTCCTCGAGGCCGACCGTGAAGCCTTCGAGGCCCTTCACGGCCGGCTGAGTCGCGGCCTGCACGGTCACCTCGCCCGACACGTCGAGCTCGGCGCCGGGCGCGCCGTAAAGATAGCGCGCCGCGACCTCGATCTCGGCCGGCTGGCCGGCGCGCAACGCGGGCGTCTTCGGCGTGAGGGTGATTTCGAGACGCTCGGGGACGTAGTCCTCCACCAAAAAGCTCGCCTCGCCGACGGGCTGCCCTTTCGGGTCCGTATAGGCGGCGATGCGCCAGGTGCCGTGCATGGCGCCCGGAAGGAGGGGCAGCGAGAAGGCGCGCCCGCCGAGGCCCTGGTCCTCGACCGAGGCGCGGCGGTACTCGACGCCGTCCGGGCGCTTCGCCACGAGGGTGAGCGGCAGGCCGGAAAGCGCCGCGCCCTTGTCGTTGCGCAGGAGCGCCGTCACGAACACCGTCTCGCCGGTGCGGTAGACCCCGCGCTCGGTGAAGACGAAGGCGTCGACGGCGCCGGGCGCCGGGCGGCCTTTGACGCCGCGGTCGGAGAGGTCGAAGGCGCTGCCCGCGAGGTCGAGGAAGCCGTAGTCGTCGGCGGTCGAGGCGACGACGAGGCCCGGCGCGTTGCCGCCCTCGCCGCGGGCAAGCCCCGGGTCGAAGGCCGCGTGCCCGGCGGCGTCCGTCGTCTTCGTCGCGAGCACGTCGTTGTTGCGGGCGACGAGGCGCACCTCGACGCCGGCCACGGGCTCGGCGGTCGCGAGCGAGCGCACGAGGGCGTGGACGCCGTCCTTGCCCTTGAAGGCGGTGAGCCCGAGGTCCGAGACCACGAACCACTGCGTCGCCCGCGGATCGTAGTCGTCCTCGGCGGGCTTCGCACCCTTCGGCCGCGCCGTCATGACGTAGACGCCGGGCTCGAGCCGGCCGACCGCCTCGGTCACGGGGAAGGCCGTGACCACGTCGCGGTTGAGCTCGGACTTCGTGTCGAGCGTCCCGGACCAGATCTTCTTCCCCTTCTCGTCCCTGATCTTCTCGGCCGAATAGCCGCGGAGCTGGCCCAGGAAGTCGTCGGAGCGGATGGTCGGCAGGAGGTTGCGGTCGCCGATGCGGTAGACCTCGACCTCGGCCCCGTCGGTGTTGACGGTGACGACCGGGATGCCTTCCTGGCCGGTGCGCGGCAGGACGTAGTTGCGCCCGGTGAAGCGCACCTGCGGTGAGCGGTCCCGGACGTAGACCTCGTAGTCGGCGGACTTGAGAAGATTCTCGCCGACCGTCGAGGGCAGGCCCTGGCGCAGCACGAAGGCGTAGCGCTCGCCGTGCTTGAGGCCGTCGACGCAGAGCTGCTGGCCCTCCGCCGTGACGGCCGCATTCGCGGCGCCGGAGACCGCGACGAAGGGGGTCAGGTCCACCTTGCCCTGCTGCAGGGACTCCGAGAAGTTGAAACAGACTCGTGGGGAGGCGGAGTCCGAGTCGACCTTGTAGTTGACGATGCGGAAACCGTGCTTCTCGCGCAGCTCGTCGTAGGTCTTGCGCAGCGCCGGGTCGTCGGCGAGGGCGAGGCTTGCCGCGTAGGCGTTGAGGGCCGGGCGCCAGGTCTCCCCCATGACGTAGACGTCGCCGAGGAGCGCGAGCGCCTCGGCCTCGCCCTGCTTCGTCGCGGCGCGCTGGTAGGCCATGTAGGCGGCGGCGGTCGCGCGCTCGCGCAGCTCGTAGCGCTCGGTGTAATTCGCCGGGGCGATCGCCTTCACGGCCTTGACGTAGCCCACCCAGTTCGCGCCGTTGCGCGGCTCCAGGGCGATCGCGGCGCCGTACAGGCTCATGGCGCCGCGCGGGTTGTTGCGGGCGATCAGCCCCTCGGCCTCGCGGCGCAATTGCGCGGCGGGACGGCCGGCCGCGGCCGAGCCGGCCTCGCCCTTGAGCTTCTCCTCCAGGCGGACGGCGTCGCTCGCGAGGTCCTCCTGCACGAAGCTCTTCTGGGCGAAGGCGGCGGTGGCGCAGACGAGGGCGGCGGCGACGAGCGCGGCGCGCCCAAGAGTCTTCAGCATGGATGATCCTCGAGGCAAACGGCCCGTGCCGACCACAGCCGCCCGTTCCGGGCGATGCGGCGGCGCACGGACGGGAGCCTATCACTCGGTTCCCACGCCGCAACGGGCCGACTCGATTTGGGGCCCGCGCTCTGCCACATTCCTTTGCGGAGGACCGGCGATGAGGATGAAGCGACTTCTTGGAGCGGCGGCGGCGCTCTATCTCGGGATGACGGCATTCCAGGCGATAGCGCAAGGCGCGCGCGCCCCCGCCGCGCCGGCGGCCGGCCAGACGGACGCCGCCTACGAGGCGGCCCGCGCCGCCTTCGAGGCCCTGCCCGAGGCCGACCGCAAGGCGATCCAGGAAGCGCTGGTGTGGACCGGCGACCACACCGGCGTCACCACCGGCGGCTTCGGGCGGCGCACCTTCGAGGCGATCCAGGCGTGGCAGAAGCGGGGAAGCGCCGCGAAGCCCGACGGCATCCTCGACGCGAAGGCGCGCGGCGCCCTCCAGGCGGCGGCCAAGAAGGCGCGGGACGCCCAGAAATTCGCCGTCGCGACCGATCCCAAGACCGGAGTTTCGATCGGCGTGCCGCAGGCGGTGCTGCCGAAGCGCGACGTCAACCCGAACGGCGGCTCGCGCTGGCAGAGCCAGGACAAGAAGATCACCCTCGACACGCGCGCCTTCCCGGCCGGGGAGACGGACCTTGCGGTGCTCTACGAGCGCAACCTTTCGATCCAGTCGCCCGGGCGGCAGGTCACCTACAAGGTGCTGCGCCCGGACTTCTTCGTCGTCTCCGGGGAGACCCAGACGGGCAAGTTCTACACCCGCTACGCCTTGGGGCCGGGCGGCGCGATCCGCGGGTTCTCGCTCGGCTACGACAAGGCCGCGAAGGACTTCGACCGCACCGTGATCGCGATCGCGAACAGCTTCCAGCCCTTCCCCGGGGCCGCGGACGCCGCCGCGGGCCCGGCGCCGACGCCGCCGACGCGTCCGGCCGCCATCGAGCCGCCGCGTCCGGCGGGGCCCATCGCGACCGGCTTCGTGGTCGGGCCGCGCGCCGTCGTCACGAGCGCCGCGGTCGAGGCCTGCCCCGACCTGCGGATCGCCAAGGGCAAGGCCCGGCTCGTGCGCGCCGACAAGGCCTCTGGGCTCGCGCTCCTCGAGCCGGAGGCGGCCCGCCCCGCCGGCCCGCCGTTGGGCCTCGCGGCCGACGCGCCGGCGCCCGAGGCGGGCGTGGTGGCCCTCATCCACACCGGCACGGCGGGCCTCGCCGTCGTGCCCGGCGAGGCCGGAGCCGGGAACGCGATCCTGGCGCCGCTCCAGCCCGGGGCGAGCGGCGGGCCGGTGTTCGACCGCTCGGGACGGCTCGTCGGATTGATCGGGGCGATGCCGGACAGGCCGCGCCTCGTCGCCGGCATCGTGCCGCCCGCCCGCTACGGGCTCGTCCCCGGCGCGGCCCTCGCGCGGTTCCTCGCGGAGGCCGGCGCGGCCCTCGGCCCGGCGCCGGCCGGGCCGGCCCGGACCGCGGGCGAGATCGCGGCCGCGGCCGGAGCCGCCGTTGTCCCGATCGAGTGCCTGCGCTGACCATTATGCAAAAGCTTTTTGCGCTTCCTGAAAATAATCCTTGACAGGGCTGGAACATTGTCCTATACAGCCGCCGTCCCGTCCACCCGAGGGGCGCGCTCGCGAGGCGTCGTGACGTGGGGCGGGGCCGGCGCCTGCGGGCGGGGTTCGCAGCCCCGCTCCCGGGAGGCTGGAGCCGGTTCGGCGGCCCTCGGCGTATTCGAGGCTACCGCCGTCCGAGATCCGTCCGCTCCGTACTACGGCGGGGCTGTGCGTCAGCACTGGAAGCGGATCGGGAGAAGGCCGGACGCGTCCGACCGGAGAGGGCGAAGACCTCTCTCCAGGCCGGGTCCGGCCAAGAGACCCGGACGCGAACAAGCGCGGAAGGCTCCAGACTTAAAAGACGCCGACGTGCCGGAGCGATCCGGCCGCGGGGAGCAGGAGCGGGACCTTTAAAGGGGCCGCTCCCGAGGGTCCGTCAGGGGAAGGGCCCGCCGCGAACCGCGGGGACGCCGAACGGTTCCCCTACGATAGGTTTGAGTCGTCCGGCGTCCCACGCCCCTCGGCCTCATCCGGCGATCGCCACCCGCATCCGACGGCTCGAGCCGCGCGGCGGGACAAGCGCGCGCCCGCGAGCCTGAAGGAAAGACTCCTCCGGCCGAAGGCTCCGATTGACGGGCGGCGCCGGCCTTCTTAAGCCCCTCTGCGGCACGCAGGCTCGCGGCCCGGCGTGCAATCCGAGGTGCTCCTTGTCAGAACTGACCGCGACCCCGCTCGCGATCCCGGACCTGCTCCTGGTCGTCCCCCGCCGATTCGGGGACGAGCGCGGCTACTTCGTCGAGACCTGGAACGCCGGGAAATACGCGGCGCTCGGGATCGGCACGGCCTTCGTCCAGGACAACCAGTCGCTCTCGGCGCTGCCCGGCACCGTCCGGGGGTTGCATTTCCAGGTCCCGCCGGAGCCGCAGGCCAAGCTTGTCCGGGTCCTGCGGGGCTCGGTCATGGACGTGGCGGTCGACCTGCGGCGGGGCTCGCCCACCTACGGCCGGTGGTGCAGCGTCACCCTGACGGCCGCCCGAGGCGAGCAGCTCTTTATCCCGCGGGGGTTCGCCCACGGCTTCTGCACCCTTGAGGCCGACACCGAGGTCGCCTACAAGGTCGACGGCTATTACGCACCGGAATGCGATGCCGGCATCTTCTGGAACGATCCGGGGATCGGGATAGCCTGGCCGGTCGATCCGGCGGCGGCGACCCTGTCGGCCAGGGACCGCACGCTTCCGCTTCTCAGGGATTTCGCTTCCCCATTCACGCTGTGAGAGTTTCATGCCTCGACGCATTCTCGTCACCGGCGGCGCCGGGTTCATCGGCTCCGCCGTCGTCCGCGAGATCATCCGCTCGACCCCGCATCAGGTGACGGTCGTCGACAAGCTGACCTACGCCGGCAACCTCGACAACCTCGAGCCGGTCGCGAACGACCCGCGCTTTTCCTTCGTCAGGGCCGACATCGTCGACCAGCCGAAGATGCGCGACCTCGTGCGCACGTTCAGGCCCGACGTGATCATGCACCTCGCGGCGGAGAGCCACGTCGACCGCTCGATCGACGGGCCGGGGCAGTTCATCCAGACGAATGTGGTCGGCACCTTCTCGCTGTTGCAGGCGGCGCTCGAGCACTGGCGCACGCTCTCCGGCGCGGCAAGGGACGAGTTCCGCTTCCATCATGTCTCGACCGACGAGGTCTTCGGCTCGCTCGGGCCGGACGGGTTCTTCACCGAGACGACGCCGTACCGGCCGAACTCGCCCTATTCGGCCTCGAAGGCCGCCTCCGACCACCTCGTGCGGGCCTGGCACCACACCTACGGCCTCCCTGCGGTGCTCTCGAACTGCTCCAACAACTACGGTCCCTACCATTTCCCCGAGAAGCTGATCCCGCTCGTCATCCTGAACGCGCTCGAGGGCAAGCCGCTGCCGGTCTACGGGCAGGGCGAGAACGTCCGCGACTGGCTCTACGTCGACGACCACGCGCGCGCCCTCGTCCTCATCGCCGAGAAGGGAAGGGTCGGGGAGAGCTACAACGTCGGCGGCCACAACGAGAAGACCAACCTCGAGGTCGTGTGCACCATCTGCGCCCTCATGGACGAGCTTGCCCCGGACGCCCGGATCGGCCCGCGGGAGAAGCTCATCACCTTCGTCCAGGACCGCCCCGGCCACGACCTGCGCTACGCCATCGACGCCGCGAAGATGCGCGACGAGCTCGGCTGGTCGCCGCAGGAGACGTTCGAGAGCGGCCTGCGCAAGACGGTCGCGTGGTATCTCGCGAACCGCGCCTGGTGGACCCGCATCCGCTCCGGCCTCTACCGCGGCGAGCGGCTCGGGGTGGTGGCGTGATCCTCCTCTTCGGCGGCAACGGCCAGCTCGGCCGGGAGCTGACGGCCCTTGCCGAGAAGCGGGGCGTGCCGCTGCGGGCGCTCAGCCATGCCGAGGCGGACATCGCGGAGCCACGGGCGGTCGCGGACGCGGTCGCGGCGGCGCGCCCTTCCCTCGTCGTCAATGCCGCCGCCTATACGGGCGTCGACAAGGCCGAAAGCGAGCCGGCCGAAGCCGCGCGCGTCAATACGACCGGTCCCGCGGTCCTGGCCGAAGCCTGCGCCCGGGCGGGGCTTCCCCTCGTGCACGTCTCGACCGACTACGTGTTCGACGGCACCAAGACCGGGCCTTACGTCGAGAGCGATCCCGTCGCACCGCTCGGGGTCTACGGGCGCACGAAGGCCGATGGCGAGGCCGCGGTGCGGGCGTGGCTCGACCGGCACCTCATCCTGCGCACCTCCTGGGTCTTCGGCCTCCACGGCCGCAACATCCTCAAGACGGTGCTCAAGCTCGCGCAGGAGCGGGACGAGCTGCGCTTCGTCGCCGACCAGCGCGGCTGTCCGACCTCGACCGCCGACATCGCCGAGGCGATTCTCACCGTCGCACCGCGGCTCGCGGCCGACGAGGATGTCTTCGGCACCTACCACTTCGCCGGCACCGGCGCGACGACCTGGTACGGCTTCGTGTCCCACGTGGTCGCGACGCAGGCCGAATTCACGGGGCGTCACCCCCGTGTGGCCCCGATCACGACCGCCGAGTACCCGACGCCCGCCCGCCGCCCGGCGAACTCGGAGCTCGATTCGAGCCGTTTCGCCGCGGCCGTCGGCCTGCGGGCCCAGCCCTGGCAGGCCCGCGTCGCGAGCACCGTGGTAAAGCTCGTCGGAAATCCGGCGGAGGCCGCCGCATGAACCGCAAGGGCATCATCCTCGCCGGCGGCGCCGGCACGCGGCTGCACCCGCTCACCCTCGTCACGTCGAAGCAGCTCCTGCCGGTCTTCGACAAGCCGATGATCTACTACCCCCTGACCACGCTCATGCTCGCCGGCATCCGCGAGGTTCTGCTCATCACGACGCCGCAGGACCAGCCCGCGTTCCGGCGCCTCCTCGGCACCGGCGAGCAGTGGGGCATGCGGCTCGACTACGCGGTGCAGCCGGACCCGAACGGCCTCGCCCAGGCCTTCGTGATCGGTGAGGACTTCGTTCGCGGGCACCCGTCCTGCCTCGTGCTCGGCGACAACCTGCTCTACGGGCACGGCGTGCCGGAGATCCTGCGCCGGGCGGACGAGCGCCAGAGCGGCGCCACGATCTTCGGCTACCACGTCGACGATCCGGAGCGGTACGGGGTCGTGACCCTCGACCGCGAGGGTCGCGCCACGTCGATCGAGGAGAAGCCGAAGGCCCCGCGCTCGCACTGGGCCGTCATCGGGCTCTACTTCTACGACGAGAGCGTCGTCGACCGCGTCAAGGAGGTGAGGCCGTCGAGCCGCGGCGAGTTCGAGATCACCGACCTCAACCGGCTCTACCTCGAGGACCGGACCCTGCACGTCGAGCTGTTCGGGCGCGGCTACGCCTGGTTCGACGCGGGCACGCACCGCTCGCTCCTGGAGGCAGCCGAGTTCGTGCGCGTGCTCCAGACCCGGCAGGGGCAGCTCATCGCGTCGCCGGAGGAGATCGCCTTCGCGAACGGCTGGATCGACCGCGACCGCCTGGCCTCGGAAGGGCGCAAGATCAACAACGAGTACGGCCGGGCCCTCGTCGAGCTGGCGTCGCAGACGACGGAGCCTTAGCGGCCGATGGCATCGCGGCCGATCGGCGGCCCCGTGTTGACGGGGCGCTCCGCCCGGACAATAGAGGCCAATCAGCGGAAGGAAGATTTCTGTCCATGTCGGGCAAAGTAGCCTTGATTACCGGCGTGACGGGCCAGGACGGCGCGTATCTGGCCGAACTGCTCCTCGACAAGGGCTATCTCGTCCATGGCGTGAAGCGCCGCTCGTCCTCGTTCAACACCGGCCGCATCGACCACCTCTACACCGACCCTCACGACGAGGGCGCCCGGTTCTTCCTGCACTACGGCGACCTGACCGACGCCACCAATCTGATCCGCCTGATCCAGGAGGTCCAGCCGGACGAGATCTACAATCTCGCGGCGCAGAGCCACGTCCAGGTCAGCTTCGAGACGCCGGAGTACACCGCCAACGCCGATGCCGTCGGCACGCTGCGCCTCCTTGAGGCGATCCGGATCCTGCGCCTCGAGCGCACGATCCGCTTCTACCAGGCCTCGACCTCGGAACTGTACGGCAAGGTCCAGGAGACGCCGCAGAAAGAGACGACGCCGTTCTACCCGCGCAGCCCCTACGCGGTCGCGAAGATCTACGGCTACTGGATCACGGTGAACTACCGCGAAGCCTACGGCATGCACGCCTCGAACGGCATCCTGTTCAACCACGAGAGCCCGCTGCGCGGCGAGACCTTCGTGACTCGCAAGGTCACGCGGGCGGTCGCCGCGATCCATCATCGGCTGCAGAAGACCCTTTACATCGGCAACCTCGACTCGAAGCGAGACTGGGGCCACGCGCGCGACTACGTGGAAGGCATGTGGCTGATCCTGCAGCAGCCCCAGCCGGACGATTACGTGCTTGCGACCGGCGAGATGCACTCCGTGCGCGAGTTCATCGAGCGCGCCTTCGCCGTGGTCGGGCGCACGATCGAATGGCGCGGCAAGGGCGTTGACGAGCAGGGGCTCGACGGCAAGACCGGCGAGGTGCTCGTGCGGGTCGATCCACGCTACTTCCGGCCGACCGAGGTCGATCTCCTCCTCGGCGACCCGGCGAAGGCGCGCGAGAAGCTCGGCTGGACGCACAAGACGAAGTTCGAGGATCTCGTCAGGGAGATGGTCGAGGCCGACCTAAAGCAGCTCAAGCTCGAGAACCGGCGCTATGACAACGCGGAATGACGTCTCCTACCGGCTCGACGGCAAGCGGGTCTGGGTCGCCGGTCATCGCGGCATGGTCGGCGCCGCCGTCGTCCGGCGCATGGCCTCGGAACCCTGCGAAGTCCTGACGGCGACGCGCGGCGAGGTCGACCTGCGCCGCCAAGCCGACGTCGAGGCCTGGATGAAGCGGGCCCGTCCGCAGGCCGTCGTCATGGCGGCCGCGACCGTCGGAGGGATCCTGGCGAACGATACGCGCCCCGCCGACTTCCTCTACGACAACCTCGCGATCCAGACCAACGTCATCCACGCGGCGAAGCTCGCCGGGGTCGAGAAGCTCCTGTTCCTCGGCTCGTCCTGCATCTACCCGCGCCTCGCCGAGCAGCCGATCCGGGAGGAGGCGCTGCTGACCGGCCCTCTCGAGCCGACGAACGAGTGGTACGCGGTCGCAAAGATCGCCGGCATCAAGATGTGCCAGGCCTACCGCCGGCAATACGGCTGCGACTTCATCTCGGCGATGCCGACGAACCTCTACGGGCCGCACGACAACTACGACCTCGTCTCGAGCCACGTCGCCGCCGCCCTCCTCGTCAAGGCGCACCGGGCGAAGCTCGAGGGCCGCTCCGAGCTCGAGGTCTGGGGCACGGGCACGCCGCGGCGCGAGTTCATGTACGTCGACGATCTCGCCGACGCCCTCGTCTTCCTGCTCAAGACCTATTCGGCGGAGGAGCACGTGAACGTCGGCGTGGCGAGCGACGTGAGCATCCGCGAGCTCGCCGAGACGATCATGCGGGTGGTCGGGCTCGACGCCGAGCTGCGCTTCGACCGCTCGAAGCCCGACGGCACGCCGCGCAAGCTCATGGACTCGAGCCGGCTCTTCGCCATGGGCTGGACGCCGAAGACGAGCCTGGAGGACGGCTTCCGGCAGGCTTACGCCTGGTACCTGGCGCACGAGCCCGCCCTCCAGGCCGCCTCCTGAGGCCGGGCATGGACACGACCGCAGCTCTGAACGAGGCGCCCGCGAGCCAAGCCTGGCTCGATCGCTTCCCGAAGGATGAGGGCGTCGCGCTGATCTCCGACAACCGTCCCTTCTTCCACGAGGAGGGCGCCTACGACGAGCAGTACGACATCAAGGCCGCCGACGAGAGCGGCCGCGGCATCGCGAACCTCCTGAGGCGGTTCGGGTCCGACTTCGGCGGCCCGGCGCTCGAGCTCGGCTGCGGCACCGGCAAGTCCACGGTCGGCCTGTGCAAGAGCGGCGCCTTCCCGTGGCTCCTGGTCACCGATTCGTCGAAAACCTTCATCGACATCACCCGCCGCAAGCTTGCGGACAACGGCATCGACCTCGAGGCCGTGCGCTTCGCCGTTCTCTCCGATGCCGACCTCGGCCGCCTGCCGCCGGCCTCCCTCTCGGCGGTGGTGCTGCGCTCGACCTTGCATCACTTCATCGACGTGCCGCGCTGGATCGCGAGCGCGGCGCGCACGCTGAGACCGGGCGGGACGCTGATCTTCGAGGAGCCGTGCTCGTCGGGCTACCTGCTCATGGGGCTCATCGCCAAGGTCGCCGCGACCCAGCGGCTGAACGGTCTGTGGGGCAAGGAGCGCAAGCAGGCGTCCGCCGTCGCCGAGACCATGAAGGCCTATCACCGCCGCGATGTCGACAAGTCGTCCTGGGAGGACAAGCACGTCTTCCGCCCGGACGAGCTGATGGTCTGGGGCCGCGACGCCGGGCTCGTCACGCATTTCCTGCCGAACAGCACCCTCGGTAGCTATATGTACACTTCGGAGGACCCCGACCCGCGGGAGATGGAGTTCGAGAAGTTCATGCACGACTATCTGCGCTACGCCATGGGATACGGGGAGAAGAGCGCCGCGACGATCATGAAGGCCGCCGAACCGCTATGCCGCTACGTCGCGGAGGCCTGCGCCGGAACGCGCGAGCCGTACCTGATTGGCGTCTTCCTGATGCAGAAGCCGCGCACGGGAACGCCTTGATGGACATGCGCGAAGAACAGAACGCCGCCGAGAGCGGGCCGGCGCCGCACCCGCCCTGGCCTCTCGACGCGCTTTCCGACGCCGCGCCGTGGCGGGTCGTCATCATGGTCGGTGCGAATCCCCACGTCTTCAGGCATCTGCGCCGCCGCGCGGCC
Organism: Beijerinckiaceae bacterium; assembly: GCA_036389455.1. GTDB lineage: Bacteria > Pseudomonadota > Alphaproteobacteria > Rhizobiales > Beijerinckiaceae > JAJKJG01. Next base: position 10,847 of record DASVPW010000112.1, on the reverse strand, counting down.
CCGGACGCACAGCTCCTCGTGGCGGACAACGACGTGCGGCGGCTGCGGGCCCTGTGGGCCGGCGCGCTCGGCGACCCGCCGGAGCCGCGGACGGTCTTCTTCAACGGCCGCCTCGGCAAGCTCCTGCGCGAGTTCCCGGTCGTCCCCTCGGCGGTGCTGATCGAGGCGGGCGTGTTCGGGGAGGAGCAGGAGAGCCTGGTCGCCCAGCTTCGCTCCCAGGTTGCGGGCGAGACCGAGATCCTGGTCTATGGCAAGGGCACCGGCCGCGCGCTCGACCGGGATGCCTGGACGAATGGAGGGTTCGAGATCCGCGGAGCCGAACGCTCGCGCGCCCTCATCCGACCCAGCGCCGCGCCGGGCGAGGCGGCGGGGATCGACCCTGCGGTGTTCCGCCTTGCCGCGGCCCGCCGGGCGAAGGCGCTGTTCGGATCGGCCGCTTCCGCCCCGAAGGGTCCGCCCGAGGGCGCCGCCGCCGCGCCGGCGAGGCCCGCTCTCCCGCTCGCGGCGAGGCCCGCGGCTGCGGGCAATTGGCCTTATGCGGCGCAAGGCCAGCCGCTCCCGCCGCGGATGCCCGACGGCTCGCCGTGGCCCCGCATCTCGATCGTGACCCCGTCCTTCAACCAGGGCGCCTTCATCGAGGAGACGATCCTCTCGGTCGCGAACCAGGGCTACCCGAACGTCGAGCACGTCGTCATCGACGGCGGCTCCTCCGACGAGACCAGGGCGGTCCTGGCGCGCTATTCGGACGTCCTTGCCTACTGGGAAAGCGAGAGCGACCGCGGCCAGAGCCACGCCATCAACAAGGGCATGGCCCGCGCGACCGGTGACATCCTGACCTGGCTCAACAGCGACGACCGCCTTGCGCCGGGCGCGCTCGCGGCGGCCGCGATGGCGTTCCGCCATTCGCGGGCCGACATGGTCGCGGGCGTCGCCGAGCTCTACCGGGAAGACCGGCTCGTCGGCCGGCACGTGACGGCCTGCAGCGACGGCCCCCTGCCCCTCGACGACGTGCTCGACCTGCAACGGTGCTGGTATGCGGGCCAGTTCTTCTATCAGCCCGAGGTGATGTTCACGCGGGAGCTGTGGGAGCGCGTGGGCGGGCGGGTCGACGAATCCCTCACCTACAGCATGGACTACGAGCTGTGGGTCCGCTTCGCCGAGGCCGGGGCGCGCCTCCACGTGATCGGGCGGCCCTTGGCGCAGTTCCGGATGCATGCATCCCAGAAGACCCATGTGGCGGAACGGTTCATGACCGAGCTGCAGGGCCTCAACCGGACGCTCAGGGAACGGCTCGGCCGGAGCGCCGCCGAGGGTCCGGCGCCGCAGCCGCGCAAGCTCAAGGTCACGCTCCTGAACGACGTCGGATTCCACTACGGCGCCGGAACCGCCCATCAGCGGCTTGCGGAGGCGCTCGCCTGGAACGGGTCGTCCGTCACGGCGCTCTCGTTCCGGGAGGGGCTCGAGGCCGGGCGGACGGAGAGCGTCGACGTGCGCCGCACCGTCGCCGTCATCGAGCGCGCGAAGCCGGACGTCGTGATCCTCGGCAACCTGCATTCAGCCGGAGGCTCGCCGGAGCTGATCGACGCGATCGCGGCGCGCTGGCCGACCTTCATCGTCATGCACGACTTCTGGATCCTGACCGGTCGCTGCGCCTATACCGGCGGCTGTGACAAGCTGGTCGAGGGATGCGACGCCGGCTGCCCGACCTGGGACCAGTACCCGGTCTTGCCGAAGAGCGAGATCGCCCCGGCCTGGGCGGCGAAGCGCCGGCTCCTGAAGGGCGATCACGCCCCCGTCCTCCTCGCCAACTCCGCCTACACGCAGGTCTTCGCGCGCCGCGCGCTCGGCCCGGGCGAGAGGCCCACGATCGAGCCGATCCGCCTCGGCATTCCGACCGACGTGTTCGTGCCCCACGACAAGGCCGCCGCGCGCCGCATCCTCGACATCGGCGAGGATGCCTTCGTCATCATGGTGGCGGCGACCGCGATCGACGATCCGCGCAAGGGCGGCGACCTCCTCGCAGCCGCCCTCGCGCGGATCGACATTCCGGACCTCCTCGTCGTCGCGGCCGGTTGGTACGACACGGCGAAGCCCTCGGCGATCCCCGGCTTGCGGCGCATGGGCTACATCGACGATCCGGCCCGCATGGCGCTCCTCTACGCGGCGGCCGACCTCTTCGTCGGCCCGAGCCGGGAGGAGACGCTCGGCCAAGTCTTCATCGAGGCCGCGGCCTGCGGCACGCCCGCGATCGCATTCAGGACGAGCGGCATGGCCGACGCCATCGCGGACGGCGTGTCCGGCGTGCTCGTCCCCGATCTCTCCGCGGATGCGCTGGCGGAGGCTATCCACCGGCTCTACGCCGACCCCGACGCGCGGCGGCGGATGTCGGCGCTCGGGCGCATTTTCGTCGAGAACGAGTTCTCGCTCGCGAAGTCGCAGCAGTCCTTCATGGCGATGCTGGTCCGCACCGGGCTCATGGACCGCCTCCGGCTGCCGCGCAACGCCGCCATGCTGCCCGCGGTGCCGCCGGTGGAGTGCCGCAAGATCATCAACCGCCTGAGCTGGACGCCCCGGCGCGGCATCGGCGGCGTCGAGGGGCCGCTCCCCGAGGCCGGCCTCCCGGCCTTCCGCTGGTGCGAGGGGCCGGTGAGCGCCTTCACGATCGACGCCCTGCAGGACGGCATCCATCAGGTCGACTTGACCTACGTCAATCCCTTCGAGGGCCAGCGCGTCGTGGTCGCCTGCAACAAGAAGCGGGTCGGAGAGTTCGAGCTGGCGGTAGGCAAATCCGAACAGCACCTCCTTGCCATCGAGCTATCGCTCGGCGCCGGCCCGAACACCGTCGAGCTGGCGTTCCGGCTGTGGGAGAAGCCGGACTACGACGAGCGCGCCCTCGCCCTGATGCTGGTCGATCTCGCGATCGAGCCCGCGCAACCGGCCACCGCCGCCGCCGCGTGAGCGGCCGGCGCTTCAGCGGCTCTTTCGAAACAGGAGCCACTCGGCGGCATTGAGTGGGCGCAGGTCCTTCAGGACCTCGTCGATACGGCGGATGGCCTCTCCGAGCGAGCGCTCGACCTTCTCCATCAGCCCGTCCGGGAAGCCCATGCAGTATTTGAGGTAGTCGGTCACGTCGAAGGCGTAGCCCTGGCCGTACTCGCCGCCCATCCGGTGCAGGGTCATCCCGTTCCCGGTGGCGAGGTCGAACAGCTCGTCCCCCGTGAAGGCGTATTTGTCCTCGGCCGCGGCCTTGTCGGCGGTCCTGTCGAGATAGAACCGGGTCGCATCCTCGAAGCTGCGGATGTGGTCCGCCTCGGCCCGGTCGAGCGGCGTGCCGGCGTGCGCCGCGAGGCTGCGCAAGAGGCCGAGAAGGGTGCCGGTCATCAGGAAGAACTCGGCCCGCGGCTCGAGCATCGCGACGACGCCGCCGGGCTTCAGCTTCCCGGCTATGGCCGAGAAGAAGGCCTTGTAATCGGCGATGTGATGGAGGACGGAGCGCAGCGCGATCAAGGCGAAGCGGTCGAAACGGACCTCCTCGAAGTCCTCGCCGTTGAACAGGCCGAAGTCCACGGCTGCGGCCGAAATTCCCGAGCGCTCGAGCTTATCCCTGGCGATGCGCAGGAACTCGGCGGATGCGTCGGTCACGAGGTAGCGCTCGAACCCTCCGGCCTCGACGAGCCCGCAGGTGAGCCGCCCCGTCCCGCACCCGATCTCAAGACAGATGCCGGAGAGTTTCGGGGCGATGCCCGCCACGGCACGGGCCAGGAACCGGCCACGGTGGAGATCGATCGCCGCCTCGGTATCGTAGGCCCCCTCGGGAGTGTCGTAAGGTCGGTGCCGTGAGATCGCGTGGAAAAAACCCTGCCTCGGGAAAGACTTGAGCCAGTCCAGATAGATGTCGAGGTCGCTCACAGCTTCGTCCGGTGGAACAGCGGGCGCGGCAGGCTGCGGACCACGAGCATGATCCCGCGCCAGAACGCCGGCGTGTAGAGGATGTCCCGCTTGTCGTCGATGGCGGCGACGATGTCTCGGGCGACCTTCTCCGGGCGCGCCCACAGCGGGCCGCCCTGGGGCATGTGCGCCGTCATCTTGGTCGACACGAAGCCCGGCCGGATGTCGAGCACGTGCGCCGAGGAGGCCCGCAGCCGGTGGCGCAGCCCTTCCAGGAAGCGCTGCAGGCCGCCCTTGGCGGCGCCGTAGGCGTAGTTGCTGCCGCGGCCCCGGTCGCCCGCGACCGATGTGATGACGGCGAGCGTACCGGACCTCTGCGCCTCGAACCGGGCGGCGAGGAGGTTTGCGAGCGCGGCCGGGCTCGTGAAGTTGAGGAGGAGCACCTTCTGCAAGGCGGCCGTGTCGGCCTCGGTCCGCTTCTGGTCGGACAGCGCGCCGTAGGCGACGAGCGCCACGTCGAGCCCGCCGAGAGCCGCCCACGCCGTCGCGGCGACCCCGTCGAGCCCGTCGAGGTCGGCGAAGTCCGCGACGATCGTCTCGGCCTCGGCGGCGCCGCGGACCCTGAGGTCGTCGGCGATCTTTTGGAGCGCCGCAGCGTCGCGGGCGACGAGCACGAATCTCTCGCCGCGCTCGGCGAGGAGCCGCGCCACCGGCTCGGCGATGCCGGAGGTGGCTCCGAAGAGTGCGACGCGGCGGGGTGTCCGTGAAGTTCCGTCCGTCATGGATTCACCTTGCCACAAGGCCGATACGGCGGGAAAAGGCCGAGGAGAACACCGGGTCCATGGCGTCCCGGAAGCGCTCGGCCGCCGGATAGCCGCGAAAGAAGGCTTCGGGGCTCATCAGACTGTCCTTCGCCGGATAGATCCGCCCGCCCGCATCGAGCGTGATCCGCTCCAGGCGCCCGAGCAGCCTGAAGGTGCCCTCGCCGCGGTTGGCGAAGTCGAGGGCGAGCGTCGCGCCCTCCATCGGGAAGGATAGGAGGCCGGGCGAGGGCTTTGGCCCGAATGCCTTGAGCACCGCCAGGATAGAACCCTCGCCCGCGGCCGCGACCTCCCGCAGCATCGCGCCGACGGCGTCGCGGGCGACGGCTTTCGGAATGACCCCCTGGAACTGGAAGAAGCCCCGCGGGCCGTAGAGCCTATTCCAGGCGCCGACCGCGTCGAGGGGATAGAGCACGCTCTCGTATGGGCCGATCCGGCGCGCGGACCCGCCCCGAAGCCTGCTCCAATGAAGGGCGTTGAAGAGGCGGGCCGAGAGGCCTGTCACGGTCGAGACCGGCAGCGTGAGCGGCACGGTGAGGCGCGGCTCGCACGCTGGCGGCGGCGCGCCCCGTCCCGGCGCATGGCGGGCGCGCGAGAATATGCCGCGCCCGAGCGCCGCGCCCGCGGCGAAGCAGTCGATCCACGCGGCCGTGTACTCCCAGACGCCGTCGGATTCGCACGAGAGGGCGAAGAATTCGTCGAGGCCGCCGAACCGCACGTCCTCGGCCTCGAGCGCCAGTCCCTCGGCGCGGCGCAGGCGAAGGGTCGCCCGGAGGATAATGCCGGTGAGCCCGAGTCCGCCGATGGTGGCGGCGAACAGCTCGGGATTCTCCGCCGCCGAGCAGCGCACGGTGCGGCCGTCGGATCGCAGCAGGTCGAAAGACTCGATATGGCTGCCGAACGTGCCGCGGGCGTGATGGTTCTTGCCGTGCACGTCGTTGGCGATGGCACCGCCGACGGTGACGAAGCGGGTGCCGGGCGACACCGGCAGGAAGAAACCGCCGCCGTCCGCCTCGGGACGGCACAGGAGCGCGAGAATGTCGGCAAGGCGCACGCCGGCCTCGCAGGTCAGAAGGCCCGTGGACCGATCGAAGGCGACGAAGCGGTCGAGCCCGCGGCAGTCGACGAGGAGCCCCTCCGGATTGAGCGCGACGTCGCCGTAGGAGCGGCCGCAGCCGTGGGCGAGGATCGGTCCCGGCGCGGATCGCCGCACGATGTCGATGAGCTCGGCCGCGCCGGCCGGCCGCGCAACCCGGTGCCGGACCGCCTGGGTCCGGCCCCAGCCGGCGTAGCCGCCCGTCCGGGCGATCACCACGAGGCGCCGATCAGCACGACCGCGACGAGGGCGCCGAGACCGAGCGAGACCCGGTCCTTGATAGCGAACACCACCGGATCCTCGTTCATCCGGCCGTGCACGGCGAGATGCCAGACCCGCAAGGTCCACAGGAGCAGGATCGGCATCATGGCCCACAGGACCTGCGGATTCCGGTAGATCTCCCGGGGGTACTGGTCGTTGATGAGGTAGATCGTAAAGATGATGATCGCGCCGAGGCCGCTGCTCACCCCTGTCGAGAGGAGAAGCGGCAGATCCTTTCCCGTGTAGCCGCGCGACCCGAACTCCTCGCCGCCGGCGCGCGTCCCGCGCTCCAGCTCGGCATAGCGCTTGACCACCGCAAGCCCGAGGAAGAACAGCATCGAGAAGGTCAGGAGCCAGGGCGAGACCCGATCCGGAACGAGGAAGCCGCCCGCCACGATGCGAAGCGTGAACAGGCCCGCGAGGACGATCACGTCCACGACCGGCAGCCGCTTCAGGACGAAGCTGTAGGCGAGCGTGCCGATCAGATAGGCCGAGAGCGCGAGCGTGCATCCGGCCGGCAGGGCAAGCGACAGGGCGAGTGCCGCAAAGATCAGCCCGCCGGCGACGACCGCCCCGTGGCGCACCGGGATTTGGCCGGCCGCGAACGACCGATGGCGCTTGGCCGGGTGCTTCCGGTCGGCAGCGAGGTCGAACAGATCGTTGATGACGTAGGTGGCCGAGGCGAGCATGCCCATCAGCAGGAACAGAAGAAGCGCCTGCGCCATGGTCGCCAGCGAGGCGACCTGGTGCGCCAAAACCGGCGCCACGAAGACCAGGATGTTCTTGGCCCAGTGCTCGAGGCGGAGCGCCTTCGCCCATGTCCGGGCGTCCCGCGTCGCCGCGGGGAAAACCGCTTCGATACGAGAGCCGTGCGCCAGCCGCCCCCCGGCTCCGGCGCCAGGTTCGATCAGCACCACGCTTTCCGCGGCCTCGATGATCGGCCGGTCTGCCGGCGCCTCTCCGGCATAGGCGAAGCGGGTGCCGAACGCGTCGCGGATCGCCTCGAGCTTGCGCGTTCCGGAGAGGTTCTCGACTCCATCGGAGCCCCTCACGACGTCGAATAGGCCCAGGTGACTGGCGACCGCCTCGGCGATGGAGCGATCGGCCGCCGTGAACAGGCCGATACGGCGCCCCTTCAGCTTCTGCTCCTTAAGGTAAGCGACGAGCGGCTGGTTGTACGGCAGCATCGCCGGGTCGAAGGCGGATGCAGCGGCGATCCGGCGCTTGAACGCTGCCTTGCCTTCCCGAATCGAGCGCAGCAGCAGGGCCGAGCGCATCGGCGCCCCCCGGAACGCGGCGACATAGCCTTCGTGAAGCGTATCGGTTGCGACGAGCGTGCCATTAAGACCGATCGCGAGGGGCGCATGGGCGGCATCCTGCTCCAGGCGGCGCTGCATGTCGTGAATCGTCATGTTCGACGGTGACCGGGATTTGATCGGGCGAGCGCGAGCCTAATCGGCGAAGGTTGAAGCTCCTTGAACGTGAGCGACACGAGCCGACCCGGGGGAATGCGCCGCAGATGCATCCAAATGATGCCTCTATATTTCTATGTCAGGCCTAGGAACATAATTCTGGTCATGAGCCATGACAGGCCTTGCCTTCAACCAAAATTTGGGCTTTTCTGCTGGAACGAAACGAGAACATAAACTGCCGAGCTTGGCCAACCTCCGTGAGGTTGCGCAGGAGTACGCGTGATGAAAGCGAACGACGACCTCAGGACCATGCTGTCGCGCCTCGTCGAAGCCCAGGCGATGGCGACGGCTCTCGGCTACGACCTGATCGCCTTCCTGATCGGGATCGCAATCCTCGAGGCTTGCAATGCCGTCGAGGAGGAAGAGAAGGAGCTGGCGTGACCGGCGCGTATTCGACTGCCGCGGATCATTCCTCGCCGAGGCGCTCCCATTCGCGCGTCTTCACGACTCCGATGAGCTGGCCCAGTCGCCGCCAGCGGGATTTCTGAAGATAGCCGAACAGCTCGCGTAGGCGGTCCCGCTCCGCTTCCCGGAGCTTACGCTGATCGCGCTCGTAGCGGAGCGCCTGCTGGAGCTCCTCCGCAAGGTGCTCGCGCTCGGCGAGGTCGCCGGAGATGTCCGCAACCTGCGCCTCGAGCGCGGCGATGCGGGCTTGCGCACGTTCGTTCGCTCTTGCCGTATCGTCTCTGTCCTTCCGCAGGCTAGCCGAAGCCCGTTCTAGCTCGGCCTGCAGGCTGGCCGAAGCCTGTTCGAGCTCAGCCTGCAGCTTAGCCGAAGTCCGCTCGAGCTCGGCGATCCGGTCTCTCGCAGCAGAGAGGTCCCGTTCGAGCTCGGCCTGTAAGCTGGCCGAAGCCTGCTCGAGCTCGGCAATACGGGTTCTTGCCGCGAAGAGGTCCCGCTCGGCTTCGTCCGCTCGGCGATTCGCCGCCGGCAAGGCCTCCTCCAGCTCCGCGACACGGTCCTGCGCGCTCAACAGCGCGTTCTCGGTGGGGACGATTTTCCGCTGAATTTCCAGGATCTTGGCCCGTTCCTCGATGAGTTCCCGTCCGAGCTGCTCCTGCCGGTTCGAGCGCTCTCGCGACAGGTCGAGCAGCTCATGGATGACGGCGTCGATCCTCGCCAGCCGCGCATGAAGGTCCGCCGAGACGTCTTCCCTCACGAAATCCACTTTCCTCACGAGTCCACCTCAGTCGCCGCCTTCGCGCCTCAGCCGTCGATCGCCCCATAAGAGGCTAGTCCGGTTCGCAGGCAAGCGCGACCCTGCGCCCGCAGGCCCATCGGTCAGGCCGGCAGCGCCGGCAGCCGCGCCCGCACGAAGCTGGCCATCGCTCTCGCCCATTCCGCCGCCCGATTTACGGTCTTCGGTTCGGTGCGGTCGATCAGGACCTTGGCCAGAAACACCCCAAGGTCGCGCTCATCGATGGATGCCTCGCCCGCCCGCAGCGGATTGAACGTCACGTCGCATTCTACCCTGAGGACGACGACGTTCCGGCTGCGGGCAAATTTCAGGGGCTTCTCGACGCGCATGCGGTCCCAGGCCCGGGCCGGACCGGAGTACACAGGCTGGTCGTCGACCGAGATGCGCACGCTCTGGGGCGGCTTTCGGGGCGCGCCTGAGGCCGCGAACTCCAGGACAATCCGGCCGTCCTGGACGAAGTCGCTGAGCGGCAGCCTGATGAAGCTGCGGGTCGCGCTCGTCCACACCCCGTCGGGCTCGCCCGGGTTGAGGAAACCGCTTTCGGAACGCGCCACGACATCGGCGTTGAACCCGGTAAGCGTGCCGAGCTGCAGCACGAACGGGCTATCGCCCCTCAGCTTCGAGAGCGGCATGGCGGCGGGTAGCCGGACGTGCGCCAGCCGGAGGGAAATCTTCGAGGCCGTGCGCCGCCACTTGTCGCCCGCGACCGCCAGCATCGAATTGTCCCGCGCCGCCGACCTCCAGTGCCAGAGCGCGGTGGGACGAAAGGTGCTGCGGAACTCGGTTCGGGCGGCCAGCAGGAGGTACAGGTAGACATCCTCCGCGACCGCGAGCTCCGGGTCGGCCAGCACCGTCTCGTCGAGGAGCTCGCGACGGGCGATGAAGGAGTTCGAGGTGATGTAGTTGTCGAACGCAACCAGCCGCGACGGGTCGTGCGGCTCGAGGAACTGCAATTGCCGGCGCTCGCTGAACTCCAGGTTCAGCGGCCCCATGAAGTTCGGCGGAGGCGAAACGGCGCCGTCGTCCTCGACCCGGATTGTCCCGCCGTAGAAGAATCCGTCGGCCGGGTGGCGCGAGGCAAGCTCGATCAAGCTCGGGAAATGATCGGGCGCGACCGAGTCGTCGTCGTCCAGGACGGCGAAGAACGGCGCCTCTATCCGGGCGAGGCCGGCCCAGAGCGCCGTGCTCCGATACCCCGTGTCCGGGCTCCTGACATAGGTCACGGTCATGTTCCGGGCCCGGAAGCCTTCGGCGAAGGCCTTCAGCTCCTCGCTGCCCTTGTAGTCGACCAGGATCGCGCGATAGGTCCCGCCGCTCTGGCGTGCGATCGACCGCAGCGCGCGCTTCACGACCTCGGGCGGACGTTCGCCGGCGCGGACGACGACATCGACCAGGGGGCGCTCGGACAGATGCGCCGCCGCTCGCGCCGACGACTGGGAGGCCTGCCTCAGCACGACCGGCTCCGCCTTCTGAAGCGCGCGGATCGCATCGTGCCTGGACCGTTGCGCGTCTTCGAGAACGGCAGTTGCGAAGGCGCAGCACTGCGCCACCATGGTCTCGATATCGAGCCTGCCTTGCAGGATTGCCCGCGCCTCGGCTACGAGGCGCTCGCCGCGGGCCGGATCCTCGTTGAGCCAAAGCAGGTGTTTTCTCACCTGGTCGACGACGTCGGCGCGGCTCGCTTTCGAATCGACGAAGAGCGCGGCATCGCCCAGGACGCGCCGCGCGAACGGAAGCTCGTCCGTGACGATCACGGCGCCCGCGGCGGCGGCCTCGAACAGCCTGCCGGAAGGCAGATCGGCGTCACGGTGCTCGTCGGTGTGCAGGCAGAGCGCGACGCCGTGCTCCCGCATCCTGTGCCGGTCCGAGCCTTCCGGAAGCGGCAGCCCGCCCTGGGAGCCGATCAGATGGGCGGCTTCGAGGGCGGCGAGAAGATCCGGCGCCGGGTGATCGTCGCCTTCGGCGATCCAGTGAGCGAGCTCCCAGCGCGAACCGCGACGCTCCGGAACCTCTTCGAAGGACTCCGTCGGCAGGAAAAGGAAATCGGACTTCGGCTTCTCCACCCCGAGCGAGAACTCGAGATCCTTCAGGTAGGCCCGGACCGTCTCCGA
>DASVPW010000111.1:0-5771 GCA_036389455.1 Beijerinckiaceae bacterium | reverse complement strand
GATGATGTTCCTCTTCGCCGTGCCGGTGATGGAGGCGGTCGGCGTCTACCTCGTGCCGCTGATGGTCGGCACCCGCAACATCGCGTTCCCGCGCCTCAACGCCTTCAGCTACTGGACCTACCTCTTCGGCGGCATCTTCATCTGGACGGCCTTCGCCCTGAAGGTCGGCCCCGACGTCGGCTGGTTCGCCTACGTGCCCCTCTCCGGCCCGCAGTACGGCGTCGGCAAGCGCCCCGACGTGTGGGCCCAGATGATCACCTTCACGGAGGTCTCGGCGCTCGCCGTCGCGGTCGAGATCATCGTGACGGCGTTCAAGCAGCGCGCGCCGGGCATGACGCTCGACCGCATCCCCCTCTTCGTCTGGGCGATGGTGGTCACCTCCTTCGCCATCGTGTTCTCGATGCCGGCGATCGTCATCGCCTCGACGACGCTGATCCTCGACCGCCTGATCGGCACGCACTTCTACAACGCCGCCGAGGGCGGCGACTCGCTCCTCTACCAGCACCTGTTCTGGTTCTTCGGCCACCCCGAGGTCTACATCATCTTCCTGCCGGCGACCGGCATGGTGTCGATGATCGTCGCGACCTTCGCGCGGCGCCCGGCCTTCGGCTACATCCCCCTCGTGCTCTCCCTCATCGCCGTCGGCTTCCTCTCCTTCGGCCTGTGGGTGCACCACATGTTCGCGACGGGGCTCCCCCAGCTCGGGATGAGCTTCTTCACGGCGAACAGCATGCTGATCGCGATCCCGAACGGGGTCCAGATCTTCTGCTGGATCGCGACGCTGTGGGGTGGCCGCCCGGTGTTCCGCACGCCGCTCCTGTTCGTGCTGGGCTTCTTCTTCATCTTCGTGATCGGCGGCCTCTCCGGCATCATGCTGGCCTCGGTGCCGATCGACCTCCAGGTCCACGACACCTACTTCGTCGTCGCCCACTTCCACTACGTGCTGATCGGCGGCGCCGTGTTCCCGCTCCTCGGCGCCGTCTACTACTGGTTCCCGAAGCTCACGGGCCGGATGATGAGCGAGGCGATGGGGCGCTGGAACTTCTGGCTCGCCTTCGTCGGCTTCAACCTCGCCTTCTTCCCGATGCATATCCTCGGCCTCCAGGGGATGCCGCGGCGGGTCTATACCTACGGCCCCGAGATGGGCTGGGCGAACCTCAACCTCCTCGCCACCGTCGGGGCCGTGATCCTGGCGCTGAGCTTCCTCCTCTTCATCTGGAACGTCTTTTCGAGCCTGCGCACCGGCGCGGTCGCCGGCGACAACCCCTGGGACGCCGGCACCCTCGAATGGGCGACCGCCTCGCCGCCGCCGCCGCAGAACTTCGACCGCATCCCCCTCGTCACGAGCCGCGAGCCCCTGTGGGCCGAGCGCGGCGCGATGCCGGTCGTCGGCGGCCTCACCGTCGACGACCGGCAGGTCCTCGTCACCACGGTCACGGATGCGCGGGCGGAGTTGCGCGAGAGCTCCCCCGAGCCCTCGATCTGGCCGTTCCTCGCCTCCGTCGCGCTGTCGGTCCTCTTCGTCGGCTCGATCTTCACCCCCTGGGCCGTGGTGTGGGGCGCGGTCCCGGTCGGCATCGCGCTCCTCGGCTGGTTCTGGCCGAAGGGCGACGTGGAGGACGAGGAATGAAGCGGCAGCGCATCGTCGAGGACGTCTCGGCCCTGCCGACCTACGCCTTCGGCACCACCATGACGACGTGGTGGGGAACCCTCGGGTTCTGCGTGATCGAGGGCATGGGCTTCGCCCTCGCGATCGCGACCTACCTCTACCTCGTCCACGTCAACCCGCAGTGGCCGCTCGCCGACGCCCCGCCGAACCACTGGCCCGGCACCGCCGTCCTCGCGATCCTCCTCGCGAGCCTCTGGCCGAACTGGAAGGCCGAGCGCGACGCCCGCGAGGAGGACCTTCCCGCCGTACGGCGCTGGCTCGTCGTCATGACGGCGATCGGCTTCGTGCTCCTCGCGATCCGCTTCTACGAGTTCACTCAGCTCAAGGTGCGCTGGGACCAGAACGCCTACGGCTCCGCGACCTGGCTCCTCCTCGCCCTCCACGCGACCCACATCATCACCGACCTCGCCGACACCGTGGTCCTGACCGTGCTCATGTTCACCCGGCACGGGAAGGGCAAGCGCTTCGCCGACGTCGAGGACAACGCCTTCTACTGGTACTTCGTCGTCGGCTCGTGGGTGCCGATGTACCTCCTGATCTACTGGGTGCCGCGATGGTGAGCCGCTTCGAGACCTCGCCCCGCGCTCCTTGGGCGGGCCTGTGGGCCGGGCCCGGCGCCTGGGGCGTCAGCACGCAGTTGAACTACGCCCTGACCCCCTGGATCTGCGCCCACAAGGTCAACCTCGTGCCGTGGATCGCCCTCGTGCTGGCAGCCATTGCGCTTGGCGGCGCCTTCCTCTCCTGGCGGGCCTGGAACTCGCCCGCGGCCGACGCCACGGAGGTCAGGGCCGGCCTCCTCGAGGCGCCGCGCCAGCTCCTCGCGGTCGTCGGCACCCTCATCGGCATCCTGTTCGCGCTCGTCATCCTGACCCAAGGGGCGGCCGGCCTCGTGCTGAACGGGTGCGAGCGGTGACGGCGGTTCTCGCCCTCGCGCTGACGCTCGCCGCGCTTCCGGCCGCGGCACACCACGGCCCGGCGGCCTACGCCTCGATCGACGCGGCCTGGACCTACGATCTGCGCGTCGTCGTCCCGCTCTACCTCTCGGCACTGCTCTACCTCGTCGGGACGCTCCGCCTGTGGCGCCGGGCCGGCACCGGGCGCGGCGTGCGCTATTGGCAGGCGGCCTCGTTCTGGACCGGCTGGACCTTCTTGGCGCTTGCCCTCGTGTCGCCCCTGCACTGGCTTGGCGAGCACCTCTTCACGGCGCACATGATCGAGCACGAGATCCTGATGGTCGCGGCGGCGCCGCTGATCGTCGCCGCCCGCCCCGGCGGCGTCATGATGTGGGCGCTGCCGGCGCGCTGGCGCGGCCCGGTCGGGGGCATCGGGCGGATGCCGGCCGTCGCGGCGGCCTGGCGCGTCCTGACCGACCCCCTCGTCGCGACCCTCCTGCACGGGATCGCGCTCTGGGCCTGGCACATGCCGGCCCTCTACAACCTCGTGCTGGCGGACGGCCTCGCGCACTGGCTCCAGCATCTGAGTTTTTTGGTCACGGCCCTCCTGTTCTGGTGGTCGCTCCTGTGGGGACGCGCCCGCGCCCGCGGCTACGGCGCGGCGGTCTTCTATCTCTTCGCGACGGCGCTCCACACCGGCCTCCTCGGCGTCCTGCTGACGGTCTCGAAGGCGCCGTGGTATCCGGCCCAAGGCGTCTTCGCCCCGAGCTTCGGCCTGACGCCGCTCGAGGACCAGCAGGTCGCAGGCCTCGTCATGTGGGTGCCGGCAGGCGTCGCCTATACGGTCGCGGCGCTCGTCCTCGCAGCCCTGTGGATCGGCCGGTCGGCCCCGCGCCTCGCGGGAGGCGCCCATGCCTAGGTGGCTCACCGGCCTCGTCTGGTCGATTCTCCTGGCCCTCGCCGGCGGGCGGCCGGCCTGGGCGGAAGGGCGCGCGCGCCGCGCGCCGACCGCAGCGGCGGAGGACCAGGGACGCTTCAATAGGGGCACGCTCGCCCTCATCCTTCTCGTCGGCGCCCTCGTCGCCGCCGGCGCGGTCGCGGCGGCCCTCCAGATGAAGCGCTCCCGCGAGACCGACGCCCTGTCGCGGCGCCTGACGCAGGGCGACCCGAGGCAGGGGCCGCGGATCGCCCTGCAGCACGGCTGCGCCGGCTGCCACGACGTTCCCGGCGTGCGCTGGCCGAAAGGCCGGATCGGCCCGCCCCTTACCGACGTCGGCGCCCGCCTCTACCTCGGCGGCCGCCTCCCCAACACGCCCGAGAACCTCGTCCAGTGGATCCACAACCCCCGCGAGGTCGACCCGAAGAGCGCGATGCCGGTCACCGGCATCTCGAAGCGCGAAGCCCGCGACATGGCGGCGTACCTGTTGACGCAGCGCTGATCACCCCTCGACGAAGCACACCGCCTCGAGACGGTTGCCGTCGGGGTCGCGGACGAAGGCGGCGTAGTAGGTGCGGGCGGGATCGTCGTGGGCGCGCCGTCCGGGCGGGCCGTCGTCGGTCCCGCCGTTCGCGAGGCCTAAGCGGTGGAAGGCGTCGACCTCCTCCGGCGAGCGGGCGCGCAGGCAGACGTGCGCGCCGGTCTCGGGATCGCGCGGCATCGCGGGGCGCAGGTTGATCCAGAGCTCGGGGTAGCGCTTGCCGAAGCCGACCGTGCGCTCGCGCCGCTCGAGCGCCGCGTAGCCCAGCGCCCCGAGGACCGCCGCGTAGAAGCGCTCGGCCTCGGCGAGCGAGCGCACCCCGACCGAGACGTGGTCGATCATCCCCTACTCCCCCGCCGAGAGCCGCGGCGCGGCCTTCGCCCGCACCCGGCGCCGCTCCACGTAGAGCATGAAGATCCCGCTCCCCGCGATGATCGCGGCGCCGATCCACACGAAGGCGTCGGGGACCTGGCCGAAGACGACGAAGCCGAGGAGCGCCGCGCCGAGGAGCTGCGCGTAGTTGAAGGGCGAGACGAACGGCGCCGGCGCGAGCTCGAAGGCGCGCACCAGGAAGTAGTGGCCGAAGCCGCCGAACAGGCCGAGGCCGAGGAAGATCACGGCGTCGCTCCACGAGCGCGGGGTCTCCCAGACGAACGGCAGGGGGACCGTGGTCAGCACGAAGCCGGCGAGCGCGATGTAGGTGATCGAGGTCTCGGCCGGGTCGTGCGCCGCGAGCTTGCGCGTCAGGAGCTGGTACAGCGCCGAGAAGAACGCGCTGCCGAAGAACAGGAAGGCGGCGGCGTTCGTCCCCGCCATGCCGGGGCGGACCACGACGAGCGCGCCGACGAACCCGACCGCGACGGCGAGCCACCGCGCCGGCCCGACCCGCTCAGCCAGAACGAAGGGTGCCAGCGCCGTCACGATGAACGGCCCCGTGAAGCTGATCGCCGCTGCGGTCGCCAGCGGCACGTGGGGCAGGCCGGCGATGAAGATGAGGGTCGAGAGGCACAGCAGCGTCGAGCGCACGAGCTGGAGCCCAGGTCGCGAGCAGGCGAGCAGCCTCAAGCCCCGGCGGGGGACGAAGAACAGGAGCATGTAGACGAAATGCCCGGCATAGCGCGCCCAGGCGATCTCGAGGATCGGATAGGTGGCGGCGAGGTACTTCGCGGACGCGTTGAGGAGCGGGATCAGCACCGCCGCGATGAGCATATAGGCCACCGCGCGGTTGAGGTCGTCGCGGGGCCGCTCGCCTTCGCTCACGTGCGCTCCTTGGAAGTCGGTCGCCAGTCGTCGGTCGTGATTGGGTCTCCCTTTGCCCCATCCCGCGCCGTCCGGCTACACGACTGACGATTGACTCTGAAGGTCGGCCGCCGGTCGTGAGCCAGCGCTGTTGCGGCGCAGCAAAACCATCCGTTTACGCTCCGTTCAGCATAACAGGCTCATGAAAACGGCTGTTGGCGCGGCGAAACGGCCGGGTTCACGAAGCGGAAGGACGGGTGTAATAAGCGGGCCCGGGTCGACCCCGACGCCCGCCGTCACGAGAAGCGGACGCGAGCCGCCCCAAGGCGAGGACACGATGCAAGGTGAACAGAGTGCCCGCGGGGGCGTCGATCTCGCGGAGCATCCGGCCGGGGCGGCCGGCGCAGCCAGGGGCGGCATGCCGCCCACCGACATCCGCAATCCCGATTACTTCCACAAGGTGGTCGATTGCCAGTGGGCCTGCCCGGCCCA
>DASVPW010000110.1:0-52740 GCA_036389455.1 Beijerinckiaceae bacterium | reverse complement strand
GACGACGACGAGCTCCATCTGCTTCGACTTGTCCTTGACCTCGATCACGTCGCCGGGCTTCACGAGGTAGCTCGCGATGTTGACGCGGCGGCCGTTGACCTTGACGTGGCCGTGGTTGACGAACTGGCGCGCCGCGAACGGCGTCGGCACGAACTTCGAGCGGTACACCACCGCGTCGAGCCGGCGCTCGAGGAGGCCGATCAGGTTCCCGCCCGAATCGCCCTTCATGCGGATCGCTTCCGCGTAGTAGCGGCGGAACTGCTTCTCGGTGATGTTGGCGTAGTAGCCCTTCAGCTTCTGCTTCGCCCGCAGCTGCGTGCCGAAGTCGCTCATCTTGCCCTTGCGGCGCTGGCCGTGCTGGCCGGGGCCGTACTCGCGGCGGTTGATCGGGCTCTTCGGGCGGCCCCAGATGTTCTGGCCCATGCGGCGATCAAGCTTGTGCTTCGCCTCGACGCGTTTCGACATCGCGTATCCTCTTTCGCTGTGTTCGTGTTTCGCGAGGAACGCGCCCTCCTCTTCCCGTCTCCGGGACGACAGCCCCGGACCGCAATCCGAAGCACGGGAGCGTAAAATGCACGCGCGGCCCCGAAGGACCGCGTGAACCAGGGGGATGTAGGGGCCTATGGGCGGGAAGTCAATCACAACCGACGAGGTTCGCCCGGAGCTCCCGGACAGCCCCGCTTGAGCGGACGCTCGGTTACCGCGTCAGCTTCTGGGCGAGGCGGCGCAGGGCCTGCGCGACGGGGGTTCCGACCCACCAGGCCATGCGCGCGGGCGCGATGAGGTGGGCGAGCCTGACGAGCAGGCTCGCAGCATAGAGCCTGCGGCGCAGGCGGATTTGGTCGATCCGGGCAATCATCCGGGGCTCATGGGGGATGACTTGTCCAAGGTCAAGCGTGGCAGAGTCGCTGACGACATGAACTTTCGATTTTAGGGTCTTTGTTCCACAATTTCAAGCTTTGCCGGATTTGCTCGACCTTAACGTCGCCTTACCTGCGGCCAGCTTGTCGATCACCAGGATGGCCAGATGCGTTGGCTCACGCCTGCGCCAGCGGCATGGCCTCGACGCCGGCCCGCGCGAGGCCGCGGGCGGCAAGGGCGGTGCGCAGGGAGGGGGTGACGGCCGCGCCGCCGGTGAATACCGCGAGCGCTTCGCCCTCTCCCGCTTCCGGGCCCGGCGCGCCGAGGAGCTGCACCACGCGCCTTGCGATCGCGGGCGCCGGATCGATCCAGGTCACCGGCCAGGGGGCGAGGCGCGTAAAGCGGGGCAGGAGGAGCGGATAGTGGGTGCAGGCGAGGACGACGACGTCCGTTCGTCCGCCCTTCCCTTGCGTGAAGCAGGGCGCGATCTCGGCCAGGATCTCGTCGTCCGATCCGGGTGCGCCCATCAGCTCCGCCTCGGCAAGCGCGGCGAGGCGGCGCGAGCCGACGAGGGTGACGGCGCAGCCGTTCGCATAGGCCTCGACGAGGTCGCGGGTGTAGTCGCGCGCGACCGTGCCCGGCGTCGCCAGCACCGCGATGCGCTGCGAGCGCGACAGCGCCGCCGCCGGCTTCACCGCCGGCACCGTGCCGACGAAGGGAATGGAGAAGCGTTGCCGCAAGGGGGGCAGCACGAGCGTCGAGGCGGTGTTGCAGGCGATCACCGCGAGGTCGGGGGCGTGGCGCTCGATCAGCCGGTCCATGACGGCGACGACCCGGGCCACGAGCTCGTCCTCGGTCAGCCGCCCGTAGGGGAAGCCGGCGTCGTCCGCCGCGTAGACGAAGCGCGCGTCGGGGCGCGCCTTCACGAGCTCGGAGAAGACGGTGAGCCCGCCGACCCCTGAGTCGAACACCAGGATCGTCGGCGCGAGGGCCTTCCGCTCTTGGATCCCCATGCACGGGGCATAGACGGTTCCGGCGAGGAGGTCGACACGCATGGGCGCACGGGCCGTTGGACGCTGGCCTCCTTAGGAAGCCGCCGGTTTCGTTAAGGAAGCCTCAAGGCCTCAGCGCTTCTTCGGCACCGATCCCGTGATCCAGGGATGGGCCTCGACGACGGCGCGGGCGACGCGCCGGCCTTCGAGAGTCGCGCCGCCGACCGTCATGGCGCCGCCGCCGGCGGTGGCTTCGCCGGCGAGGAAGATCTTGCCGCCGATAGGCTGACGCAGGGCCGCCCGCGCCGCCACACGGCCGGGGCGCGCCACGGAGTAGCTGCCCCGTGCGAAAGGGTCGGTCCACCAGGCGGCGAGGCGCCCGCCCGTGACGGCGGCGCGGACGTGGCCACCGGCCATGCCGGCAAGGCGCTCGGTCGCGAAGTCGACAGCCGCGCCCTCGCCCGCCTCGCAGAGGCGCCGGGCGTGGTCGCCGCCGAGCATGACGAGGCACAGGTCCTGGCCGAAGGGCCAGAACTCGAAGCTGACCGCGCCGCCGTCTACGACCTCGATCCAGTCGGTCCCTTCCAGGGGCGTGGCCCGGGCGCGGTCGACCTTCAAGGCGATCTTGGTGTAGGCGCCCATGCCGAGGCCGTCCAAGGCGTCCCGCGTGGCGGCCGGCAGGCCGGGGACGAAGCGGATGCCGCCGGCTTTCAGCACGCCGACCGGCACGGTGACGATTGCGGCGCCGGCCCCGAGCGTGCCTTGAGACGTCTCGAGGACGACGCCGCGCCCGCTCCAGCGGATCGCCTCGACCGGGGTCGAGAGCCGCACCGGCACGTCGGCGCCGTAACGCGCCACAAGCGCCCCGTAGCCGCTCGGGACCAAAAAGTCGTCGCCGGCCCAGAGCTGGTCGTAGTCCGCGATCGAGACTCGTTCCGGGTCCTCGCCGAGGGCGAACTGGGTAATGCCGCCGGCGGCGCCGACGATCTCGGGCGAAGCGCCCTTGACGGCGTCGGCGAAGGAGCGGTCGGCCGAGACGCCCCCCTCGAGCGCCTGCCAGATGCGGGAGAAGGCGTGGCGCCGCCGCGCCCGCTCATCGTCCGGCATGCGCACGCCGTCCCGGAAGACGATCGGCACGCCGTCCGGCTTGTCCTCCTCGATGGGAACCCTCAGCGCATCGGCGATCTCTTTCCACGGGTTGCGCTCGGCCCAGTGGATGTATTGCGCGCCGGCGTCGAAGGGGGACCCGAGCGTCGCGTCGGTAAAGGCGCGCCCGCCGATGCGCGGACGCGCCTCGAGCACGACGAAGCTTTTTCCCGCCCGCCGCAGCTCCTTCGCGGCGGCGAGCCCCGCCGCGCCCGCGCCGACGACCGCCACGTCCACATCCGCTGAAGCGGACGCGCGTCCGACCGCGAGCGCCGCGACCGAGCCGGCGAGGAAACCGCGTCGGGAGATTCGCATGGCAAATCTTTAAGCCACGCCCGGAAGCCTGGCGCTTCACGTCCTTGCGACAAGGAATGCGCGCGGCGGCGGATCGGTTGCGCGCGGCAGCGCCCTCATCCGCTCGCCTTTCGGCGAGTCGGGCCTCTCCCGCGCCCGGGGAGAGGCGGTCTACCGTCGCTTCTTGCTCGGCACCGGCATGAGCGTCGGGGCCGAGGTCTTGCGCGGGGCGGGCGGGGGCGTGGCCTCGGTGCGCGGGGTCTCGGCGAAGAGGCGCTTCACCGGCCAGCCGTCACTCCAGCGGCCCATCTCGACGAGGGCGGGGCTGTCGCGAAGGAACGCCGCGTCCTTGCCCGAGAAGGCGGCGTCGAGGGCCATGTCGAGGGCTTTCCAGTAGCCCATGTAGTCGAGGGCGTCGGTCGCGGCGGCGATGAGCTGGTTCGCGAGCACGGTCTGCTCGCCGGTGAGCGACATGTCGGCCGACCAGCGCCACTGGCTGCGCTCCCGCGGCGCCTTCGGGTCCCGCGGCGGGTCCGGCGGGATTTTTATCGCGGCCGCGTCGTAGGCGGGGCTCGCGGCGCCGGGGGACGAGAGGGTCGCCGAGAGCACCGGGAAGCCGTGGTCGTCGGAGAGCGCGCGCACGAACAGCTTCTTGTTCGCCGGCACGTTCTCGGCCTCCTTGAGGATCCGCTTCGAGGCGCGGTCGCTGGCCGAGGCGTCCCGGTCGCCGATCATGGTCACGATCAGGGTCGCGGGGTCGATCTCCTTGAGGTCGGCCAGGAGCACGCCGCGGCTCTTCGGGTCCGAGGCGATGCCGCCGGGCATGAGCGCGAAGACGAGGGCCGGCGCCGGCAGCCCCTTCTCCTTCGCGGTCGCGGCGAGGTTCATGGCGACCGCCGCGCCGGCCAAGTGGCCGACGACGGCGAGCTTCTGCGTATCAGGCTTCGCCTGCTCGTCGTTGGCGAGGGCCGCAAGCGCGTCCTTCACCAGCGACGCGGCGTTGTTGGAGGCGTCGACGGGCCGGGTGCGGTTCACCTCCTGGTACTTCGGGAACAGCACGAGGTTGCCCTTGCGGGCGAGGTGGTCGATCCAGGCGCCGTAGGCCTGCGGGTTCGGCTGGCCCCAGGCGTGGACGAAGACCACGACGGGGCGCGGCTGCGCCGGCGCGCCCGCAGCGTGGAAGACGTAGGTCGCGGCGCTCGCGCGCCCGACGGCGCGCTTCACCACCTCGGCCGCGGCGTAGTCGGTCCCACCCGGGCCGCTCTTCGGCTGCGGCGGGGGCGTCGCGGCAAGCGCCGCGGCGGGCGCCGCGAGAAGGCCCAGGATCGCGAGACGGGCGGTAAGCGAGCGCATTAAGGGTCCTTGGCAGGCTTCTTCGTGGCTTGGGAAGCTCCGGCGCGCGCCGTTGCTTCATGTTTAAGCACCACACTTTCACGGCTTTCTCAACCGCCGGCCCTCGGCGAGGGCCCGCAATGCACCGCGAAGCGTGCGCACGTCCTGCTCGGTGAGCCCGCGGCGCAGGAAGATGTCGCGCATGTTGCGAGCCATGACCGGGCGCTTGTCCGGGGGATAGAAGTTCACGGCGTCGAGCTCCGCCTCGACCCAGTCGAAGAACGAGGCGACGCTCTCCCGCGTCGCCGGCGGCGAGGGTTCTTCCGCGAACGGCACGGCGCCGTCTTGCGCGACCCTGAACCACTCGTAGCCGGCGAGCAGCACGGCTTGCGCGAGGTTGAGGGACTTGAAGGCGGGGTTGACCGGAAAGGTCAGGATCGCGTCCGCCAAGGAAATCTCGTCGTTCTCGAGCCCGGTGCGCTCGCGCCCGAACAGGATGCCGACCTTCTGGCCGGCCGCGAGCCGCCCGTGCGCCTCGCGCATGGCACCTTCAGGCCCGAGCACCCGTTTCATCTGGCCCCGCTCCCGCGCCGTCGTGGCAAGGACGAACTGCAGGTCGGCGACGGCCTCCCGCGCCGTCCCGAACAGCTTGGCGCCTTCGAGCACGTGCACCGCCCCTGATGCCGCCGCCCGCGCGCCCTTCTTTGGCCAGCCCCCGCGGGGGCTGACGAGGCGCATCTCCGCGAGCTCAAAGTTCGCCATGGCGCGCGCGGCCATGCCGATATTCTCGGCCATCTGCGGCTCGACAAGTACAATGGCGGGGGCTGAACGGCCGTTATGGGAAGCCTTGGTCCTATCCAAGCTTGACATGTTTAAATCTTAAATCCCGGTAGCTTATCTTTTTTGCATTGTTTAAGGAATTGAATTGCGAGCTGCCGACGCTTCTCTGAGGGAAGCCGTCGGAATTTCCGAGAGATGCGTGTTCCCCGCACAATGTATCCAATCTTGTTGTTGTCGTCGATAAATCTCCCCACATACTCACGCGGCAAGGTATCATGGGGTAGAAAGATATTATTTGAATAGCCGCCAGCTGAATTTAGACCAGTTCTATAGTTATATTTTAATTCCCTCTGCGTATAATTTGAGCTTACGGAAGAAAATTCCTGTACCCACGAACCGTCTGTTGTCCAACTTTCGCCAGACATTGCATATTGTCCATCATTAAATTCAATTACACAAAACGATACGAATTTGGGATTATTTTGAAAATCATAGCCTACGTCTACCCATTCTCCTTCAATATCATCTTTTCCCGCCAGCAGTTGACGCGCTGTTTTAATATATTTGAGCAATAAATTTGCTCCAAGATCTGCAATTTTCATCCCTACAATTGTTAAGACAATCAAGACTATGAGATACCATTTTTCAATGCCGGAATTTTTGAAAAGTGTTTGTAGGTAATCATTAAATGAGAGCGCCACCGCAGCGACGAACGCTTGCAGCCAACTCCCGAACGTTTTGAAGCGCTCTATCATGTTGCCCCTGGCATGGCAGTGATATAGGGGACACTCCCCAGACTGGCTCGGCTTCCCGCGCTCCCTTCCAGTCCAATTGTCTCACTTTTCAGAGCGCATCCAAAGGCACCTCACCCGATGGCGAAGATCAAGGTGGCGAACCCCGTCGTCGAGCTCGACGGCGACGAGATGACCCGGATCATCTGGAAGCTCATCAAGGACAAGCTGATCCACCCCTACCTCGACATCGAGCTCGAGTACTACGACCTCGGGGTCGAGCACCGGGACGCCACCAGCGACCAGGTCACGGTCGACGCCGCGAACGCCATCAAGCGCCACGGCGTCGGCGTGAAATGCGCCACCATCACCCCGGACGAGGGCCGGGTGAAGGAGTTCGGCCTGAAGGAGATGTGGCGGAGCCCGAACGGCACCATCCGCAACATCCTCGGCGGCGTGATCTTCCGCGAGCCGATCATCTGCAAGAACGTGCCGCGCCTCGTGCCGGGCTGGACGCAGCCGATCATCATCGGCCGCCACGCCTTCGGCGACCAGTACCGGGCGACGGACTTCAAGTTCCCGGGCAAGGGCACGCTGACCATGAAGTTCGTCGGCGAGGACGGGAAGGTGATCGAGCGCGAGGTGTTCAAGGCGCCGGGCGGCGGCGTCGCCATGGGCATGTACAACCTCGACGATTCGATCCGCGACTTCGCCCGCGCCTCGTTCAACTACGGCCTTTCGCGCAACTACCCGGTCTACCTCTCGACCAAGAACACGATCCTGAAGCAGTACGACGGGCGCTTCATGGAGCTGTTCCAGCAGATCTACGACGCCGAGTTCAAGGCCGAGTTCGAGAAGCGCAAGATCTCCTACGAGCACCGCCTCATCGACGACATGGTGGCCTCGGCCATGAAGTGGTCTGGCGGCTACGTCTGGGCGTGCAAGAACTACGACGGCGACGTGCAGAGCGACACGGTCGCGCAGGGCTTCGGCTCGCTCGGCCTCATGACCTCGGTCCTGATGACGCCGGACGGCAGGACCGTCGAGGCCGAGGCCGCGCACGGCACCGTCACCCGCCACTACCGCGAGCACCAGAAGGGCAAGGAGACCTCGACCAACTCCATCGCCTCGATCTTCGCCTGGACGCGCGGCTTGAGCCACCGGGCGAAGCTCGACGGCAACCAGGACCTCGCCCGCTTCGCCGGGACGCTCGAGAAGGTCTGCGTCGACACGGTCGAGTCCGGCCACATGACCAAGGACCTCGCCCTCTTGGTGGGCGCCGACCAGAAATGGCTCTCGACCACGGGATTCCTCGACAAGGTCGACGAGAATCTCAAGAAGGCGATGGCGGCCTGAGCCGCCTCCCGGCGTCTCTGCCGTTACCTCGCGAGCGCCACCTCTGCCGGCGCTCGGCGCATGGGCGCCGGACCGGCGACGTCGTCGAGGACGAGCTGGTTGATCGCGCACCACGTCGGGTAGTTGAAGAACCGGCCGTGGTTCTCGACGGCCGTATCGAGGGCGCGGACGTTCCAGAAGGGATCGTGAGCCGAGGTGGGCGACGGCCGGCCCCGGAAGATCGCGTGGCGGAACTGCCCGTTGAGTCCTTCGTTCAGTCGCCGGTTGATCGGGGCGAGGGCGACATCGTCGTCCCGGTACCAGATGCCGTCGCGCTTGTACCCCGCGTCCCACTCCCCTTCGTCCTTGTGGATCAGACGCGCGCGATGCTTGGCCCGCGTGAGCCAGCCGTCGACGATCAGGCATTGCGAGGTCTCGGCCAGCGCCGCGTGGGCATACGACGTGCCGCGGGGGTCAGGCTGCGGCGGCCGGCGTTCCGTGTTGATCTCGAACTCGTGCGAGGTGCCGACCTGCTCGCCCCCAGGTTCCGCGTCGAGATGGCCGATGGCGGTCCGGCGCTCGCGGGCCGCATCGAGCACGAGCACCTTGGAAATCGGGAAGAGCGTCCCGGTCGCGGTGTCGCAGTCGATCTTGCGGTCGCGCAGGTCGCGGGCGTCGGCGGGCCAATGGCAGGCCGAGGTGAGGGACAGGTAGACCGGCTTTTGCGAAGGAGCGAAGAACGGGCGCCCGGCCTGCACTGCCGCGCCCTCCCGCGCGTGAACCGCCCGTTGCAGGCTCGTCCACTTCTCCGCTTCCGCGGCCGGATTGAAGAGGACGACCAAGTTCCCGAGCGGCGCATGCAACGTCTTTCCCGGGGCATGGGCCGCGATGGCCGCCTCGAAGTCGTTGCGCAGCCCGGTCGCCAGGATATTGCCTCCGAAGCTGTGGCCGAGGACGAGCATCCGGTTGCCGGCGAATCGTCCGGGCGCCGTCAGCCTGAGAGAGCGCTGGATGTCCTTGAGCTCCGCGATCACGGACGGCGCGATGCGCTCGCTCACCGCCTTGCGGGCCCAGATCGTCGGCGCCGCGACGATGTCGCACAAGGGGCTGTCGGTCTCGTCGGGGCAGTCGGTATAGGACTGCCCGCGCCAGCCGACATAGAGGCCGGTGACGGTGGCGTCGCAGTAGCGGCGCTTCTCCTTGCAGCGCTCCTCGATGAAGCTGCGGGCGTAGGAGAGGAAGACCCGGAAGCGGCGCGCGTTCTCGTCGCCGACGTGCGCGTCGTGCCGCCAGCCGTGCACGTAGACGATGAGGTAGTTCCGCTCCTTGCGGGCGAGGTGCGCGAGCAGCTCCTGCTTCTGCTGCTCATGCAGGAGGCGCCCGTCCTCACCGAATTCCAGATAGGCGAGATGGTATGCGCTGCGGGAAGGGATTCGCGCCAGCTTGTGGCCCGGCGGCGGATTGTCGTGCAGCTGGAGCATGCACTCCGCCCACCGAGGCGGCAGCCTGCGCTCGTCGTTGTTGACCTCGGCCAAGGCCGCACGGTTGACCAGCTGCCGCTGCTCGCGGCAATCTGGCTCGGCGTAGCTCAGGGGCCGGTAGACCTTGTCGACCGGCGTGCAGGCGGCAACGCCCGCCACGGCGCATGCGAAGAGAAGCCCTGCCCGCATCTTTGCCCCCCGGCTCCGTCGAGGCTAGGTTTTCGCTGACGCGGGTCAAGATGGGACAAGCCCTTGGAAGGGCCGGCCGGTCGGAAAACTAGAAGAGTGACAAAATAGGGACAAGTTGATCCATGACCGAACGAAGTGCCGAACGCACTCCCATTCTCACCGGCGGCTGCCAATGCGGCGCGGTACGCTATGCGCTCTATGCCGCGCCGGTGCGGGGCAACATCTGTCACTGCGGCATGTGCCGGAAGGCGTCGGGCAACTACTTCGCGGCGTTCACCGGGGTGAAGCTCGAGAACTTCGCCTGGACCAAGGGAGAGCCCGGCGTCTACCGCAGCTCGGTGCTCGCCGAGCGCGGCTTCTGCCGGGACTGCGGCACGCCGCTGTTTCTTCCGCTACGTCGAGACGAACCGCATCGCGGTGACGGTCGGCAGCCTCGACGATCCGGCGGCGGCGGGCATGCCCGAGAAGCAGTACGGCGTCGAGAGCCGGCTGCCGGCGTTCTTCGCCCTCGCCTCGCTCCCCGAGGAGACCACGGACGAGGCGCTGCCGGCTTGGCGGGAGAAGCTCGCGGCAAGCAAGCCCGCCGAGCCGCAATAATCTTCTCTCAGGAGGCGCGGTCCGGCGGCTCCTGCGCCGGCTCCTCGGCCTTGTGGCGGCGCCGTCCCTGCTCGCTCGGGTGGGGCTCGACCCGGTCGGGCGCGCGGGCGTGGCCGACGTCGCGGATTCTTTTGCCGATCTCGGGCACCCGGTCCATGAGGCGCTCGAGGTCGTGCGCCTGGAGCACGAGGAGCTGGGTGTCGCGGCAGGCGCGCACGGTGGCGTTGCGCACGTCGCCGGTCAGGATCGCGATCTCGCCGAAGAAGTCGCCGGCCCTAAGGCGGACGTTGTCGGCCTCCATCAGCTCGACCTCGACCTCGCCGTTCACGATGAAGTACATGGCCTCGGCCTTCTCGCCCCGGCGCGCCACGACCTCGTTCTTCTGGACCGAGCGCGAATGGAGGAGCTGGATGATCTCGGCGATCTCGGCGGCGCCGAGGTTCGAGAACAGCGGCACCTTGGCGACCATGCTCCAGGTGACCACGAAGGCGCGCCGGTGGATGACCTCCGAGAACGAGGTTGCGACGATGCCGACCGGCAGCGCCAGCATGGCGACGCCCATGATCGCCGTGAGGCCGGCCACGATCTTGCCCAAGGGCGTGATCGGCACGACGTCGCCGTAGCCGACCGTGGTCAGCGTCACGATCGCCCACCACAGGGCGTCGGGGATGGTGCCGAAGCGCTCGGGCTGCGCCCCGCGCTCGGCGAGATGCATGAAGGTTGCCATCGTGAGCGCGAGGCCGCTGAGGATCAGGAGCGTCGCGATGAGCGCATGACGCTCGGCATAGATCGCCTCCAGAAGGGACGTGAGGCCGGAGGAATAGCGGGCGAGCTTGAAGAAGCGCATGAGCCGGAACAGGGCGAGCGCGCGCAGGTCGGCAGTCTCGAACAGGGCGGCGTAGAAGGGGACCACGGCGAGGAGGTCGATCACCGCCCCCGGGGTGCGGGCCCAAGCCCAGCGGGCGGCCCAAGGCGAGCGCTCCGCGAGCGGCATGTGCTCGACCGCCGTCCACAGGCGCAGGGCGTACTCGGCCGTGAACGCGACGACCGACACGATCTCGATCGCGAGGAAGGCCGCGCGGAAACGCTCCTCGATGGACGGCACGGACTCGAGCACGACCGCCACCACGTTGATAAGGACGAGGGCGATGAGGGCGTTGTGGACGACCCGGTCCGAGAAGGTCTGGATCGTCGGGTCGAGGAGGTCGTAGACCGCTCGGCGCAGGGAGCGCCGGCCGCCGCTTGGCGCGTCGCCGGCCGGCGTCACGGCGCCCGCTGGCGCACCGCGGCGCGCGGCGTCATGCGGCGGCGGCCTCGACCGCCGCAAGCGCGGCTTCGACCGCCGCGAGCGCTGCTTCGGCCTTCGCCCCGTCCGGGCCGCCGGCCTGGGCCATGTCGCGGCGCCCGCCGCCGCCCTTGCCGCCGAGCTTCTCGGCGCCTGCCCGCACGAGGCTGACGGCGTCGATCTTCGGCGTGAGGTCGTCGGTGACGCCGACCACGATGCCGGCCTTGCCGTCGTCGGCGACGCCGACGATCGCGACGACGCCGGAGCCGAGGCGCTTCTTGCCCTCGTCGGCGAGGCTCTTCAAGTCGCGCATCTCGACGCCCGAGACGGCGCGGGCCATGAGCTTGACGCCGGCGACATCGCGGACCGGGTCGCCGCCGCCGGTCCCGCCGCCCATGGCGAGCTTGCGCCGCGCCTCGGCGAGCTCGCGCTCGAGCCGGCGCCGGTCCTCGATGAGCGCCGAGAGGCGCTCCGGCGCCTCCTCGACCGGCACTTTAAGGAGGCCGGCGATCTCGTGCAGGCGGCGGCTCTCGCCGGCGAGGTGCCGTCGCGCGGCGTCGCCGGTCATCGCCTCGAGCCGGCGCACGCCCGCCGCGACCGCGCCCTCCGAGACGACGGCGATGACGCCGATGTCGCCGGTGCGGGCGACATGCGTGCCGCCGCAGAGCTCGACCGAGAAGGCCTTGTTGGCTCCCTCCCCGTCCAGGGCCTTGCCCATGGAGACGACGCGGACCTCGTCGCCGTACTTCTCGCCGAAGAGGGCGCGGGCACCCGACTCGATCGCCTCCTCGACGCCCATGAGCTTCGTCACCACGGGCTCGTTCTGGAGAAGCACGGCGTTGGCGATGTCCTCGACTTTAGCCACCTCATCGTCGCCGACCGGCTTCGGGTGGCTGAAGTCGAAGCGCAGGCGGTCGGGGGCGACGAGCGAACCCTTCTGGGCGACGTGGTCGCCGAGCACCCGGCGCAGGGCCTCGTGCAGGAGGTGGGTCGCGGAGTGGTTCGAGCGGATGGACGAGCGGCGGGCGTGATCGACGGCGAGCTCGAGGGAATGCCCGACCTTCAGGGTCCCCTGCTCGACCACGGCGTGGTGGACGAAGAGGTCGCTGAGCTTCTTCTGGGTGTCGGCCACGGCGACGCGCACGTCCGGCGCCGTCATGGTGCCGGTATCGCCCGCCTGGCCGCCGGACTCGCCGTAGAACGGGGTCTGGTTGAGAACGACGAGGCCGCTCTCGCCGGCCGCGAGGGACTGCACTTCCTGGCCGTCCCCGACGAGGGCGAGGACGACGCCCTCGGCGACCTCGGTGTCGTAGCCTAGGAACTCGGTCGCGCCGACGCGCTCCTTCAGGGCGTACCAGAGGGATTCCGTCGCGGCCTCGCCGGAGCCGGCCCAGGCGGCGCGGGCCTTCTCGCGCTGCCGCTCCATCGCGGCGTTGAAGGCGTCGGTGTCGACGCCGATGCCGCGGGAGCGGAGCGCATCCTGCGTCAGGTCGAGGGGGAAGCCGTAGGTGTCGTAGAGGGTGAAGGCGGTCTCGCCGGAGAGCCTCTGGCCGGAGGAGAGGTCGCGGGTCTCCTCGTCGAGGATCGACAGGCCGCGCTCGAGGGTCTTGCGGAAGCGCGTCTCCTCGAGCCGCAGCGTCTCGGTGATGAGCGGCTCGGCGCGGACGAGCTCGGGGTAGGCCTGGCCCATCTCGCGCACGAGCGCCGGGACAAGGCGCCACATCAGCGGGTCCTTCGCCCCGAGGAGCTGGGCGTGGCGCATGGCGCGGCGCATGATCCGGCGCAGCACGTAGCCGCGGCCCTCGTTCGAGGGCAGGACGCCGTCGGCGACGAGGAAGGACGAGGCGCGAAGGTGATCGGCGACGACCCGGTGCGAGGCTTTTTGCGGGCCGTCGGCGTCGACGTGGGTCAGGTTCTCGACCGCGCCGATGAGCGCCCGCATCATGTCGGTGGCGTAGTTGTCGTGCGTCCCCTGGAGCACCGCGGCGATGCGCTCGAGGCCCATGCCGGTGTCGATCGACGGCTTCGGCAGCGGGATGCGCTCGCCCGGGCGGATCTGCTCGTATTGCATGAACACGAGGTTCCAGATCTCGATGAAGCGGTCGCCGTCGGCGTCCTCCGAGCCCGGCGGGCCGCCCGGGATGTGCTCGCCGTGGTCGTAGAAGATCTCGGAGCAGGGGCCGCAGGGGCCGGTGTCGCCCATCTGCCAGAAGTTGTCCGAGGTCGGGATGCGGATGATCTTGTCGGCCGGCAGCCCGGCGATCTTCTTCCAGAGGTCGAAGGCCTCGTCGTCCTCGGAGAAGACGGTGACGAGGAGCTTCTCCTGCGGCAAGCCGAACTCTTTGGTGATCAAGTTCCAGGCGAGCTCGATCGCGAGCGGCTTGAAGTAGTCGCCGAACGAGAAATTGCCGAGCATCTCGAAGAAGGTGTGGTGGCGGGCCGTGTAGCCGACGTTGTCGAGGTCGTTGTGCTTGCCGCCGGCGCGCACGCACTTCTGCGACGTGACCGCGCGCGAGTAGGGCCGCTTCTCGACGCCGGTGAAGACGTTCTTGAACTGCACCATCCCGGCGTTGGTGAACATCAGAGTCGGGTCGTTCCTCGGCACGAGCGGGCTCGAGGGCACGATCTCGTGCCCGTGCTTTTGGAAATAGTCGAGGAAGGCCGACCGGATTTCGTTGACGCCGCTCATCAGCTCACATGCCGGGAATGTTTCAGGGCGCTGCCAGGCAGCGGCCGCTTTGTCCTTGTCGGCCCTGGTTTTAGTCGGGGGGCGGAGCCCTGTCGAGGCGCACGCGTACCCCTCGTCCTCGGGCCGCGCTGCCGGCGCCCGAGGATGACGATGAAAGGAAAGCCGCCGCGATCGCTCGCGGCGGCTTGTCAGAGGGGCCGGCCTCGGCTCGGCGGGACGAGGCGCGCGGCGCCTCCGCTTTACGCCACGCCCTCGTCGAGGTCCTCGGGCGTCGGGGTCGCCTGGTCGAGGATGCGGTCGGCGACGACGCCGGCGTTCTGGCGGATCGCGGCCTCGATCTTCTGGGCGATGTCAGGGTTCTCGCGTAAGAAAGCCTTGGCGTTCTCGCGGCCCTGGCCCAAGCGCTGGCTGTCGTAGGAGAACCACGAGCCCGACTTCTCGACCATGCCGGCCTTGACGCCGAGGTCGATCAGCTCGCCGACCTTCGAGATGCCCTCGCCGAACATGATGTCGAACTCGACCTGCTTGAACGGCGGCGCGACCTTGTTCTTGACGACCTTGACCCGGACCTGGTTGCCGATCGCCTCGTCGCGCTCCTTGAGCGTCGAGACGCGGCGGATGTCGAGGCGCACCGAGGCGTAGAACTTGAGCGCGTTGCCGCCGGTCGTGGTCTCGGGGCTGCCGTACATGACGCCGATCTTCATCCGGATCTGGTTGATGAAGATCACCATGGTCTTCGAGCGCGAGATCGAGCCCGTGAGCTTGCGCAAGGCCTGGCTCATGAGGCGGGCCTGGAGGCCCGGCTGCACGTCGCCCATCTCGCCGTCGAGCTCGGCCTTCGGCGTCAGCGCCGCGACCGAATCGACCACGAGCACGTCGATGGCGCCCGAGCGCACCAGGGTGTCGGCGATCTCGAGCCCCTGCTCGCCGGTGTCCGGCTGCGAGATCAGAAGGTCGTCGAGGTTGACGCCGAGCTTCCTGGCATAGACCGGGTCGAGGGCGTGCTCGGCGTCGACGAAGGCGCAGACCCCACCCTTCTTCTGCGCCTCGGCGACGGTGTGCAGCGCGAGCGTGGTCTTGCCCGACGACTCCGGCCCGTAGATCTCGATCACGCGGCCGCGCGGCAGGCCGCCGACGCCGAGCGCGATGTCGAGCCCGAGCGAGCCCGTCGAGACGGTCTCGATCTCGACTGGCTTCTGGCCCTTGCCGAGCCGCATGATCGAGCCTTTGCCGAAGGCGCGCTCGATCTGCGACAGCGCCGCGTCGATCGCCTTCGACTTTTCCTTGTCCTGCATGGGGGAGCTTTCAACCAACCTGAGCGCGGACTGTGACATGGGTGCGGGTCCTTATGGCACGGGTAAAATCGGATTCGCAAAGCGACTGCACAGGATTTATGTACCCTCTTTGTTCTCGCGCGCAAGTTCTTTTTTCGTTCTCATCGGTTGCAGGCCGCGGCCGTCCCCAGGCTGTTGCAAAAAGCGCACGCTCCGCCGATGCTCCCTCGACGGCACGAGAGGAGGAGGATGCGATGCCGACCCTCAGGCAAGCGGCGCGGGACCTCGCGGAAAAGACCATGGATCTGAACGATCTCGCGAAGCAGTACGCCGATGCGCGCGAGCGCCAGGAGAAGGCGCACGCGCGCTCGGTCGCGGCCGACGACAAGGTCAAGAAGGCGAAGCGGCCGACCGACAAGATGCTCGAAGCCCTGGCGAAGGCCCGGTCCGACGAGCGCAACGCCAAGGCCATTGCCGACCAGCTGCAGGACAAGGTCCGCACGGCCGCGATCGCCGTCATGGCTGCCCTAGCCGAGGTCGTGAACGCGCTCCTCCTGGCGGCGAAGCCCTGAGGCGCTTCTTTAAGCCGCCATCGCCTGCTTCACGGCCTCGACGAGCTGCTTCAGGCTGAAGGGCTTGGCCAGGAAGTTGAACTCCTCGCCCTCGGGTAGGTTCTTGCGGAAGGCGTCCTCGGCGTAGCCCGAGACGAAGATCACCTTGAGGTCGGGATAGAGCTTGCGCAGCTCCCCGAGGAGCGTCGGCCCGTCCATCTCGGGCATCACCACGTCCGAGACGACGAGGTCGACCGGGGCGTCGCGCTCCGCGATGATGGCGAGCGCCTCGACCCCCGAGGCGGCCTCGAGCACCGTATAGCCGCGGGCCGAGAGCGCGCGCGCGTTGACGGCCCGGACCGGGTCCTCGTCCTCGACGAGGAGGATGGTGCCCTGGCCGGTGAGGTCGGCCGCCGGCTTCCTGGCCTCGGGCTCGGCCCGGACCTCCTCCTCCTCGGGCGTCGGGATGTGGCGCGGCAGGAACACCCGGAAGGTCGTGCCGCGCCCGACGGCCGAGTCGACGTAGATGAAGCCGTTCGACTGCTTGACGATGCCGAACACCGTCGAGAGGCCGAGCCCGGTGCCCTTGCCGACCTCCTTCGTGGTGAAGAACGGCTCGAAGATCTTGTCCATCACCTCCGGCGGGATGCCGGTGCCGGTGTCGGCGACCTCGACCGTCACGAACTCGGCCGCCGGTAGCCCTTGCAGGTTCATGGCGTTCGCTTCCGGAGCCGAGACGTTCGCGGTCCGGATCGTGACGCGCCCCCCGTCCGGCATGGCGTCGCGGGCGTTGACGGCGAGGTTCACGATCACCTGCTCGAACTGGTTCACGTCGGCCTTCACGAACCACAGGTCGCGCCCGTGGCGGAGGTCGAGCTCGACCCGCTCGCCGAGGAGGCGGCGCAGCAGCATCGAGAGGTCGGACAGCACGTCGCCGAGGTTCAGTACCTCCGGCCGCATGGTCTGGCGGCGGGAGAACGCGAGGAGCTGGCGCACGAGGCTCGCCGCCCGGTTCGCGTTGTGCTTGATCTGCATGATGTCCTGGAAGGACGGGTCGGTCGGGCGGTGGTTGGCAAGCAGCAGGTCGGAATAGCCGATGATCGCCTGCAGCACGTTGTTGAAGTCGTGCGCGATACCGCCGGCGAGCTGGCCCACCGCCTGCATCTTCTGCGCCTGGGCGAACTGCTGCTCGAGCTGGCGCTGCTCGGTGATGTCGAGGGCGTAAAGGATCGCGGCCTCGTGCTCCCCCTCGCCGTCGCCCTCGCCGACGGGGCTCAGCCACACCCGCGCCGAGCGGCTGGCGTCGCCGGATAGGGCGAGGTCCATCGGGGCGAGATCGCCGCGCCCCTGCCCCGCCACGCGGAGCGCCGCCTCGATGCGCTCGCGGTCGCGCTCGGCGACGACGTCGAGGACGGAGCGGCCCTCGCCCGCGGCGCCGGCGCGGGCAAGCCCGAACAGGCGGGCGAAGGAGCCGTTCGCGCGCGCGACGCGGCCCGCACGGTCGAGGGTCGCGATGGCGATCGGGGTCGCGTTGAAGAAGCGCGCGAACCGCACCTCGGCGGCGCGCTGGCCCTCGTCCACGCCCTCGCCGGGCGAGCGGTTGAGGACGAGGGTGCGCGACGGCCCCGGCCGTCCATCCTGGCCGAAGGCGACCCGGTGGTACAGCCGGACCGGCAGGGCCTGGCCGTTGCGGCGGCGCAGGTCGATGTCGAAGGTCTCGGTGCGCACGTCCCCGGGGCCGCCCGCGACCGCCGTCAGCATGGCGCCGGTGTTGGGCGAGACCACGTCGGCGAGCCGCAGGCCGCCCGAGCCGACCTGCGCGAGGTCGTGGTCGAGCCAGGCCGCGAGCGTCGCGTTCATGTAGATGATCCGCCCGTCCGGGTCGACGGACAGGAAGCCCGCCGGCGCGTGGTCGAGATAGTCGATCGCGTGCTGGAGCTCCTGGAAGACGTTCTCCTGGCGCTCCCGCTCGTGGGTCACGTCGGCGATGGTCCACAGGGCCGCGCTCCGCCCGCCGGGGCGGGCGAGCGGCCGCACCCGGATGCGGTACCAGCCGAACTCGCGCCCGCCGTCGGGCGGGGGCGAGACGCGGACCTCCTCGCTCGCGGCGCGCCGGTCCCGGGCGGCCTGGGCGAGCCGGTAGATCGCCTCGGAGACCTCCGGGGCGCCGACGAACAGCCGCTCGACGGGCTTGAGGTCCGCGAAGCTCTCGCCGCCGGCGAGGACGAGGTAGCTCTCGTTGGCGTAGAGGATGCGCCCGTCGTCCTCGACGGCCACGATCCCCTCGGCCGCCGTGTCGGCCATCGCCTTCGTGAGGTCGTTGCGCGCGCCCGCGCCCGAGAACTGGACCGCCCCGATCGCGGTCGCGAAGAGGAAGAACACGCCGGCCATGCCGAGGAGCGCGAGCAGCAGCAGGATCAGCGGCTGCGCGCGCTCGGGGGCGACGAAGCTCAGGCTCAGCGCCGCCCCGACGAGGAGGGCCGCCAGGAACAGCAGCAGCCCGACCCGGCCGGGGCGCTCCGAGCGGTCGATCGATGCGCCCGCTGGTGTCTCGCTCGCGTGAGCCATGGAAGCGTGAGGTCCGTGCCTATTCCAAGCGTTATGACGGACGCCGCCGCAGCCGCAAGACGTAGCCGATCACTTCCGCCACGGCCTTGTAGTGTTCGACAGGAATTTCCTCGTCGACGTCGACCGCGGCGTGGAGCGCGCGGGCGAGCGGCGGGTTCTCGACGACCGGCACGGCGTGCTCGGCCGCGACCGCGCGGATGCGCAGCGCCAGCGCGTCGACGCCCTTGGCGACGCACAGCGGCGCCGCCATGCCGGCCTCGTACTGCAGCGCGACCGCGTAGTGGGTCGGGTTCGCGACGACCACGGTCGCCTTCGGAACCGCGGCCATCATGCGCTTCCTCACCCGTGCCAGGCGGATCTGGCGCAGGCGCGCCTTGATCTCGGGGCTGCCTTCCGTCTCCTTGTACTCCTCCTTCAGCTCGCGCTTGGTCATGCGCTGGCGATGAAGCCAGGACAGGCGCTGGTACACGGCGTCGCCGGCGGCGAGGAACGCGTAGGCCGCGAGCACGCCGCCGAGGAGCTTTGTGGCGAGGACGAGGGTCGCGGCAAGGACGGCCGCGGGCTCGAGCCGGGCGAGCGCGTCGAGGCGGTCGCGCTCGGAGAAGAGCACGGCGCCGGCGACCGACCCGACGATCAGGATCTTGGCGAGGCCCTTGACGAACTGGACGAGGGCCTCCTTGCCGAAGACGCGCTTCGCCCCGCTCATCGGCGAGATGCGGGAGAGATGCGGCTTCATCGGGGTCGCCGACCACAGGGGCCGGTGCTGGACCGCGCCGCCCGCGAGGCCCGCCAGCATCAGGAGCCCGAGCGGCATCGCGACCGCGGCGGCCCAGGCGAGAAGCGCGCGCCGCCCGGCGGCGGTCAGCCCCGCCCCGTCGGCCGGGACGAGGTGCGCGTTCATGAGGAAGCCCCGCAGGTCGAGCGCGAGCGAGCGCGCGACCGGACCCGAGAGGACGAGGACGGCGAGCGTAAAGCCGCCGAGCACGAAGAAGGTGTTGATCTCCTGGCTCTTCGCGACGTCGCCGCGCTCGATCGCCTGGTCGAGCCGGCGCTGCGTCGGCTCCTCCGTCCTGTCGTCCTTTTCGGGGGTGTCGGCCACGGCCCTAGCGCCCCCCCATCTCGCGCATGAAGTCGCCGAGCCCGGACACGAAGACGCCCATCATGACGCCGACCACCCCGAGCAGGACCGCCATCCCGATCAGGATCGTGGCCGGCATCGCGAGGAAGAACACCTGCAGCTGCGGCATCAGCCGCGACAGCACGCCGATCCCGAGGTTGAACAGGATGCCGAACGCGATGAACGGCGCCGCGAGCTGGACGGCGAGCGCGAAGCCGCGGCCGACGGCCCTGATCGCGAGCGCCGCCGCGTCGCCGGTCGCCGGAACGCCGGCCGGCGGAAGGTACGTGTAGCTGTCCCGGATCGCCGCGATCGCGAGATGATGGAGGTCGAAGGCGAAGATCAGGGTCAGGCCGAGGAGGGTCAGGAAGTTGCCGATCGCCGCCTGCTGGCCGCCCATCGACGGGTCGACCGTCATGGCGTAGGCGAGCCCGAGCTGCTGCGCCACGATGTTGCCGGCGGTCTGCAGCGCCGCCACCACCATCCGGACGCTGAGCCCGAGCACGAACCCGACCGCGAGCTCGCCGGCGAGCAGCGCGACCGCCGATTGGGGCGCCGCGTTCGCCGGCAGGAGCGTCCGGGTCAGCGGGAACAGGACGAGGGAAAGGAGGAGCGCCAAGGCGAGGCGCATCCGGGGCGGGATCATCTGCTCCCCGACCCCGGGCATCAGCATCACCAGCGTGCCGACCCGGGCGAAGGTCAGCATGAAGGCGGTCGCCAGCTCGGGAATCACGAAGGTCATGGCCGAGGATAACCGTCGGGCGCGCGCTTCGCCTCTCCCGCTTGCGGGAGAGGGGACGCGCCGGCCCTCACCCTCCCCCCGCGATGCGGGCGGCGATGCGGGTCATGTAGCCGGCGAGCGCGTCGCCCATGAACGGCAGGGTCAGGATCATCACGGCAAAGACCGCGAGGATCTTCGGCACGTAGACGAGGGTCTGCTCCTGGATCTGGGTCAGCGCCTGGAGGAGCGAGACCGCGAGCCCGACCGCGAGCGCGACGATCATCAGGGGCGCCGCGACCTTGAGGAACGTGACGATGCCGTCGCGGGCGATGTCGAGGATGGCGGCGCCGGTCATCAGATCGGCATCCGCATGATTTCCTCGTAGGCGGCGATCACCCGGTCGCGCACGGCGACCAGGGTCTCCAAGGCCGCCTCGCTCTCGGCGACGGCGGTGACGACGTCGACCACGTCGGCCTTGCCGGCCGCGACCGCCATCGCCTGCGCCTCGGCCTTCCGGCCCGACTGCGCGAAACTATCGACCGCGCCTTGGAGAAGCGAGCCGAACTCGCCGCCGGCGGCGCCGGCGGGCCCCGCCGGCTTCCTCGTCTGTCCCGGCCCGGAAAGGCCCTGGATCGCGGCGTAGGCGCCGGCCGCGAAGGCATTGGTGGCCATGACGAAAGCTCCGGGGCTAGACCCGCAGGATCTCGAGGGTGCGCGAGATCATGCGGCGGGTCGCAGTGATGAGGTTGAGGTTGGCCTCGTAGCTGCGCTGGGCCTCGCGCATGTCCATGGTCTCGATGACCGCGTTCACGTTCGGGAGCTTGACCTCGCCGTTCGCGTCGGCGGCCGGATGGCCCGGCTCGTACTTCGTCCGGAACGCGGTCGGGTCGGGCTTGACGCGCCCGAGCTCCACGACCTGGGCCTCGAGCTCCTTGTCGAATCTGCGCCCGAAGGTCGGGATCCTGCGCCGGTAGGGGTCGGCGCCGGACTTCTCGGCGGTCGAATCGGCGTTCGCGATGTTCTCGGCGATGACGCGCATGCGCCCGGACTGGACCTTCAGGCCCGAGGCCGCGACCGAGATGGTCTTGAAGAAGTCCACGGCCTATCTCCCGCGCCCGACGGCGGTGCGCAGCATCGCGAGGCTCTTCTGGTAGAGCGAGGCGGCGAGCTGGTAGTCGGACTGGTTCTGCGCGACCTTCATCATCTCGTCCTCGAGGCTGACGGCGTTGCCGCTCGGCGTGACCTCGAACCGGCCGGCGGGACCCGCGTCCTCGCCGGGGCGGGCGGCGGCGAGCGAAAGGTGGGCGGCGTCGGTGCGCGCGACCGCGATCCCGGACGCCGCGGCGGTCCCCCCGAGGGAGAAGCTCGGAGCGCGCAGCTCCCGCGGCTTGAAGCCCGGCGTGTCGGCGTTGGCGACGTTCTCGGCGAGGAGCTTCTGCCGGGTCTGGTGCCAATGCAGGCGCGTCTTGAGCATCGCGACGAGCGGAATGTCGGTGACGGCCATGCTTTGAAGCCCCCGGCGGCACCCGGCAAGAATTGCCTCCCGCATGGTTAAGGCGGGGTTAAGGGCCGGCTTTTGCCTTAGGCGTGCTTATTGCCCTTGACCTCCCCGGGCGATAATCGAAGAGACTGCAGCGTCGGCGCCTCAGGCCGTCCATTCCGAGAGAACGCGTCTTGCTCGCCCAGTTCGGACTCGAAGCCTCGACGGCGGTCACCTACGTGATCGCCTTCGCCATCATCTTCGTGCTCTTGACGCTGTTCGCCCTCGTGCTGCGGCGGCTGACGGGGAGGCGCTCGATGCTCTCGGGCCAGGGCGGCCGCACGCGCCAGCCGCGGCTCGGCATCGTCGACGTCTACGACCTCGACCGCCAGCGGCAGCTCATCCTGCTCCGCCGCGACAACGTCGAGCACCTGCTCCTCATCGGCGGCCCGAACGACGTGGTGATCGAGACCAACATCGTGCGGGTGCCGGGGGCGCGGGTGCAGCCGGCGCCCGAGCCCGGGTCCGAGTCGAACGACCGCCCGCCCGAGGCGGTCGCGGCGCGCCCGGTGGTCGAGGCCCTGCCGCTGCGCACCGTCGCGGACGCCGGCGAGCGCGGGCGGGGCAACGTCGCCGCGCTCGCGACCGAAACCGCCGCGGTCGGCGCTTCCCTGCAGCCGAGCCCGACGCGCGGCGAGGCCGTGCTGAAGCCCGACGTCGTCGCCCTCCAGGGCGGGCGCGGGACGCCGCGGCGTCCGGAAGCGCCTCCCGCTCCCGCGCCCGCGCCGCCGGCCCGGCCCGAGGCGCCCCGCCGCTCGGCGCCGATCCCGCCCGCCCTCGCCGAGCCGCCGCCCCCAGGGCCCGCGCCGGTCTCGGAGCCAAAGGGTCCCGACGCCGCGATCCTCTCGGACATGGCAAAGCAGCTCGAGGAGGCGCTCAAGCGTCCGATGGCCCCCACGAAGCCGCCCGGGCCGATAGCCGCGCCGATGCCTGCGCCCCGCGCCGAGCCGCCGGCGCGCCCCCCCGCGCCGCCGCCCGCGCGTCCGCCGGCCCCGCCTGCGGCTCCGCCCCCGCCCCGGGCGGCGCAGCCGGACCCCGTCCAGAAGCCGCCCCCGCCTCCGCCCGCGCCGCCTCGGCCTGCACCTCCGACACCCGCGCCGGCCCCGGTCGCGGCGGGACCTGCGGCCGAGCCCGCGGTCCCGCCAAAGCCGGCGCCCCGTCCCGAGCCGCCGGTAACGAAGCCCGAGGCCAGGGCCGAATCTGCGCCGGAGGCGCCGCCGCGGGTGAGCGATCCGTTCTCGGTCGAGGAGATCGAGGCCGAGTTCGCCCGCCTCCTCGGGCGCCCCTTCGACAAGCACGACAAGGGGGATAAGGGCTAGGGCCGGCTTGCGCCGCCTCGACACCCGCCGCACGGTCCCGGGCAGTTATGCCCGGATCGAATCAGCCCCGCCTTCGCCGCGCCGCCATCCTCGCGGGCGCGCTCGCGCTGGCAGGCGCGACGGCGGCCTCGGCCCAGACCCTCACCCTCGACCTCGGCCCCGGCGGCGGCGTGACCGAGCGGGCGCTCCAGCTCGTCGCCCTCGTGACGGTGCTGGCGCTCGCCCCGTCGATCCTCGTGATGGTGACCTCGTTCACGCGCATCGTCGTGGTGCTGTCGCTCCTGCGCTCGGCGATCGGCACGCAGACGGCGCCGCCGAATGCCGTCATCGTCGGCCTCGCCCTCTTCCTCTCCGCCTTCGTCATGACGCCGACCATCACGGCGGCCTACCGGGACGGGATCCAGCCGCTCGTCGCGGGGCAGATCCAGCCCGGCGAGGCCTTCGAGCGCGCCGCCGGGCCGTTCCGCACCTTCATGATGCGGCACGTGCGCGAGAAGGATCTCGCCCTCTTCGTGAGCCTGTCGCCCGGCACCCGCCCCGAAGGGCCGGGCGAGGTCGGCCTCCAGGCGCTCGTGCCGGCCTTCATGATCTCGGAGCTTCGGCGCGCCTTCGAGATCGGGTTCCTGCTCTTCGTGCCGTTCCTGATCATCGACCTCGTCGTCGCCTCGATCCTGATGTCGGTCGGCATGATGATGCTGCCGCCCGTGACGGTCGCCCTCCCCTTCAAGCTCATCTTCTTCGTCCTCGTCGACGGCTGGACCCTCGTCGCGGGCTCGCTCGTGCAGAGCTACGGGGGGTGAGCGGCCATGGTGTCAATAAGTGGCTGCGATGGTAAGCAAGCAGCACCCCGAAATTTGGCTGCGAACCGATGAAGTTGAGGAGTTCATCGGAGCCCTAGAACATGTCGCCTGCCTCGCATGCACCGTTAGCGAGAGCTCCCTACAATGGAAGTGGCTTATTTTGGCGCTTCACAATGCTCTCCAGGGTGCATGTACATGTGCACTGCGCGGCACAGACACTGCCGGTATTACGATGCTAACCAAGGAGAGCGCCAAAGCCGTATGGCATTGGCTTGACGTGGAGAGTCGGAAAGACCCACACCCTCCTAAGCCGGACGAGAAACTCGCGACTATGATGGATCTTTATCGACGAGTACAGAAGGCTCGCTACCTTGAAGAGCCCTATCGATTGCGTTCACATCACCAAATGAACAAAGACATTCGGAAGCTGAACTATCTACGGAACAAATTTATGTTGGACACTGTTGCAATGCTATTGAGCATCTCGCGGTGAGCCATCCCACCTTTTGGCATCATTTGGATGATACGCAAACGGAACGCATCAAAGCCGCACTTTCCAATATTGATAAAGCCATGGCTGTTTACCCGGCTAAGTACAAGCTCGTTTAAAGTCGAAGCTCTGGACGATCCTGCTAGTGCTCCTCATCAGCTGCTAAGACGCATGATCGTGTCGAATGCAGCTAGCTGCGCTTTTATTAGCGATTCGTGTTGTCTGCGCGCCCACGTTTCGACTTGTGTGAGTTCGTCAGTTATGACACCGCCCCACCACTCACTCTTCTTGAAGAGGGTGACACGGTATCCATCGTAACGGATTGTCCAATTTCCCTTTCGGGAAACCTTCCAGCGTTTCAAATGCGGAAAATTCAACCGTCGACGCGTCGCATTTTTCATACTCCGTTCCCGAGACTCCGCACGGGCAAGGCTTCCCTCCATGTGGCCCGCACAGACACACCCGCATTCCAGGATATGCGGGTAGTTGGGGTGCTGCATGTAATGGACATAGCGGATTTCGACGGTCTCACACATTTCGCAGACTTCGCCGATTTCACCACGGTCTTCTATGTCGATGCACTCCCAACCCTTGTGAGGAACGCCAGGCCTGCTCCACTTTCCTCGACCAGCTGCAGGTCCCTCAAGCGCGCTCATAGGATGTGGCCTCCTTTATTCCACCTCGGCCGGCCGCACGCGCCTTTCGATCTCCTCGCCTCGCTCGCGCTCGACCACGGCGATGTCGTGCTGGCTCTGGAGGTCGAGCCAGAATTGGGGGCCGTTGCCGAAATAGCGGCCGAGGCGCACAGCGGTGTCGGCCGTGATGGAGCGCCGCCCGTTGAGGATGTCGGTGATGCGTCCAGAGGGCACGCCGAGGTCGAGGGCGAGGCGGTTGGCGCTCAAGGCTCGCGCCTCGATCTCGCGCCGCAGCAGCCGGCCGGGATGTGAAATCGGAGGCATGGTCTATCCCCTGTGGTAGTCCACGATTTCGACCTCGTAGGCGTCGCCGTCGCGGAACT
Organism: Beijerinckiaceae bacterium; assembly: GCA_036389455.1. Lineage (GTDB taxonomy): Bacteria > Pseudomonadota > Alphaproteobacteria > Rhizobiales > Beijerinckiaceae > JAJKJG01. The sequence goes on along the minus strand of DASVPW010000110.1, from coordinate 27,630 downwards.
CGAAGCAAATCCGCCATGGCCCGTTGACGGTCATCGCCCACTGGTTGCGTCGATCCCCTTTCAGCTTGTGAAGGCCAACGCTCTTCAGCGGGCTCAAATCCTGCAGCCTCTTAGCGACGTTCAGGGCCAGCAGCAGATCGATCGCATTCTCAAAGTCGAGCCCGCGGAATTGGTTCGGGCGCTCGCCGTCCCAGATCTTGCGGGCTCCGGCGTTGCGCCAGGATCGGATCACGGCAGAAACATACTACGAGACACGGTGAGCGCAACCCTCTGAACCTCAACTCCGCGTCGGTCCTGCCGCTGGCGCCTGCGCCTGCGGCTCCGGCCGCGGCTCGGCGGGCGAGGCCGGCGTCCGGCGCCGCCGTTCCGCCACAGCGGCTTCGGGGTAGCGTTTGCGGTACTCGGCCAAAAAGTCGGCGAGCGTGTCGGCGCTCGTGACGCCGCGGGCGATCTCGCGGAAGGCCTGGGTCTGGACGACGTTGCTTCTGGTCAGGAAGGCGAAGGTGCGGGCGTCACGGCTGTCGGCCATCTTGGGCGAGAAGCGCGTGCGCAGGCGGTCGAGGGCGAGGCCCTCGTCGGCGAGGGAATAGGCGATCGCGGCGCGCAGCACGTCGAGGCGCTCGCGGTCGTCGAGCGCCTCTTGGCCCTGCCAGCGCAAGCCCACGAGGCGCTCGTGCGCCTCGCCTGCGTCGCGCCAGCGGCGGCCCGTCCACAGGATGTCGGCGCGCAGGCGGTCGATCTCCGGGCCGCTCTCGCCGGCGATGACTTCCAAGGCAAGGTCGGTGCGCGAGAGATCGGAGAGAGCGCGGGCCTCGAGGAGGATGCGGGCGCGCTTGATCTCGGCGGGCAACTGCGGCAGCCGCGTCGCCTGGATCGCCTGGAGGGCCGCCTGCGGCTTGCCGTCCATGAGCCTGACCGTGGCGAGCCGGGCCGCGACGGTCGCCCGCGCGGCGCCGCTGAGGCGGTGCTCGACCTGGTGCCAGAGGAGGTCGCCCGCCTGGTCGAGGAGGTCGAGCTCGACGAGGCGGTCCGAGAGCCGGCGCACGATCTCGTCGCCGCGCCGGCCGATGGGGGTGAACTCCTTGAAGTCGAAGTAGAGGGCGAGCGCGTCGACCCGCGACAGCGCCTCGCCCTTGCCCGACAGGAACAGGTCCTCGAACAGCCGCCCGGTCTCCTCGTGCAGCGCGCGCGTGACCTCGTGGTCGGGGAAGACGCGGGTCGCCCTGCGGGCGACCGTGAAGGCGTCGCGCCAGCGTCCGGCCTCGGCGTAGAGGCGCCCGAGCGCCCCGAGTGCGCCGACCTCGATCTCGTCGCCGCGCCACACGACGGAAAGAGTCTCGAGCCGCGCGACCGCCTCCTCGGGCTGGAGCGCATGCTCGGCGAGCGCGAGCGCGACGTAGCGGAGCGCCGCCTCGGCCGCGACCGGCCGCTCGGCCGTCTCGGCGAGCCGGCGCCAGACCTCGAGCGCCGCGTCGCGCCGACCGCCGGCCTCGGCGATGCGGCCCTTGAGCAGCGAGATCTCGTCGAAGGCGGCGGGCTCCGGCCCGAGCTGCGCGGCGACCGCAAGCTCGGCCTCGGCGAGCGCCGGCTCCTTCATCTCCACCGCGGCGCGCGCCAGGGCGATGCGCAAGGCCACCTGGACGTCGTCGGGATACGCGTCGATCAGCGCCTTCGAGCGCCGGAACGCGCCGAGCGCCGCGGCCCAGCGCCTCGCGCGGGCGTCGAGGAGCCCGCGCCAGAGCACCGCCTCGGCGTCCTCGGCGACGAGGTCGGTCGCGAGCACGCGCCGGGCGTCCGCGGCGCGGTTCATGCGCGCGAGCGCGATGCCCTGGAGGAGCAGGAAGTGCCGCTGCCGGGCGAGCGCCGGGTCCTCCGCCGCCGCGGCCTGGAGCACGCCGACGGCCTCGAAGTCGAGGCGGTTCGCGACGAGGAAGCGCGCGAGGTCGAGGCGTGCGGCGCTGCGCCCGGAGCGCGGCGCCTGGACGACGGCGTCCATCAGCTCGCGCTGGTGCGCGAGGGGCGAGCCGAGCTGGTCGCGCGCCCAGCGGTCCCGGTGCAGGACCGGATCGAGGACGGCGCCGCCCTCGCCCATTCCCTCGGTCGTCAGGGCGAGCCCCATCTCCCGGGAGATCATGACCCCGTCCGGTCCCGAGCGCACCGCCACGTCGTCGGCGTCGCGGGCGACCGCGATCCCGTGCGCGGTCGCAAGGAGCCGGAACTCGACGAAGCGCTGCGGCTTCGCGATCCCGCGCGGCGGGCCGTGCGCGGTCGCGACCGCGATCCGCTCGCCGCCCTCGCCCTCCTCCAGCCAATAGACGCCGGCGGCACCCGGCATGGCGAGGTTGAGGACCGTGCGCCCGAGGTCGTCCACGCTGCGCTCGGCGGCGAGCGGCTCGATCGGCACGGACCCGCTCTCGCCGATCGAGAGGACCCAGCCCTCGCCCCGCGGCGAAAGCCGCGTCAGGTAGGGTCCGGCAAGGGCGAAGCGCAGGACCGCGAACGTCCCGTCCCGGTTCACGCCTTTCAGGGACGCGAACGGGGTTTTCGCCGGCAGCCGGTCGAGCTCGAGGCGCTCGGCGGTCTCGAACAACACCGTGACGACGCCGTCGCGCTCGAACGCCGCCGCCGCGGTGCGATTCCTGAACGGGAACTCGACGGCGAGCCCGTCCGCCGCCGCCACCTTCGCGGTCGCCGCGACCGGGCCGGCCTCCCGCGGCGGCGGGGACGGGGCCGGCGCCTGGGATGGTCCCTGGGGCTGGGCCTGGGCCTCGCGCGGGACCGGCTTCGCCTCCGGGATCGTCTTGGCCTCCGGGTTCGTCCTGGCCTCGGGGATCGGCTTCGCCGCGGGCTCCGCCGCGGCCGCCGGAGGCGCGGCATCCGGCGCCGTCGGCTCGGGAGCGGCCTCCGCCGGCGCGGACGCGAGCTTCGGCTTCATGACGTCGACGACGAAGGAATCGTCCTCGCGGAACCCGCGCGCCTCGTAGCCGTCCTCCAGCACGAGCCTGATGCGGACCGAGGCGCCCGACGCCTCCGCGTCGAGGCTGCGGACCGCCGGCGCCATCTGGGCTCTCGCCCCGCCGAGATCGAGGGCCGCGGCCGCGTCGATCCCGACCTCGGCCTGCGCGCCGTTCGCCTTCAGCGACACCGGCACGCCCCCGACCGGCTCGATGACGAGCCGGGTCAGGGTCGGGAGCTTCGCGACCCGCACCGAGACCTTGCGCGGCTGCCGGACCTGCTGCCGGCGCGCCTCGTCGCCGGCCCTCGCCTCCGCCTCGCGGGCGCGGCGGGCGAGCGCGTCGACCACCTCCGGCGGCAGCGCCGGCAACAGCCCGGTCCAGTTCGCCGGCAGGAGGTCGATGAAGACCTTCTCGGCGGCCTCGAGCACGTTCGCGCGCCAGGGCTGCGTCATGGCGAGCCGCAGGCCGAGGCCGTCCGGATCGTGCCGGACCTGGGTCAGGTAGCCCGGCAGCTCCCGGGCGAGGCGCTCGCCCTGGATCGTCGCGGCCTCCGGAAAGACCAGCACGAGGACGCCGTTCGTCGCCTTCACCTGGACCTTCGTCTCGCGGTCGAACTCGAGCACGATGCGCCCGAAGCGGCTCATCTCGATCCCGCGCACGGTCACGGTCCGGGGCGCGGCCGCGGCGCCGCCGGCGAGGAGGGCGAGCGCGACGGCCGCAAGCATCGCGGCGAGCCGGACGAGCGCCGGCCCCTCCCCTCGAACGTGCCGGCAAGACGAGCCCATGAAAGACGACCTGGAAAGAGCGCGCGGGCGCGCCCGCGGCGAAGCCGCGGGCCGAGCCCCGGACTGTAGGCCGGCGCTGCTAACGGGCGCTTAACCGCAACCCCGCTCTCCCTGAGCCGGCCGCCCGCTCAGCGGAACATCGTCCCGCGATAGTCGGGATCGCTCGGTAGGACCGGAGCGGCCCGCTGCCGCTCCGTCTCGAGCTGCCGCTGCATCGCGTCGAACGACTGCTGCTGCTGCCGCAGCGCCTCCTCCTGCCGCTGCACCATGAGGCGGTTCAGCTCCTGCAGGTCCTGCTCGGCCGGGCGCCGCGGCTGAAGCGAGGTCTGGGCGAGGGCCGGCGCGGCGGCGGCCGCGAAGGCAGCGGCGATGATCACGATGCGCATGGCGCGCCTCCGTTCCAGGGATTCGTGCCGGATAGCATATCGGCGCGCCGTCCAGTACCAGAAGCGGAGGTTCCGGGCGCGGGACTCGCAAGGCCCGCTCGGGTGCCGCCGCTTTGCGCTTGACTTGCATGGACCGCAGTTCACACTGGCACGTCCGCAACCGTTCTCAATCTAAAGGCATAACGAGACCGGATCCCGGAGGTTTGCGCAAATTCCGAAGCGTACGGTGAATTCAGAAGCGTCCAGCGAATAGCGTCGAGGCCTAGCGTTTTACCCGTCCGGGCGTCACCGCTTCTTGTGATGTCCCGAATCTTCCTCCAGTTGATGGGAGCATCGGCGATGCCGAAATATTTCCTTCTCAAGCTCCTGGCGTCTGCGGTGTCTTTGCACCTAGCCGCGGGGCAGGCCTGGGCTCAGCCCGCCGAACCGGTCTTCATCTTCCAGGGGCTAGAGTGGTCGGCGGCGGACCGGGCCGACTTCTACACCCGGGACCAGGGCTCGAAGATCATCCCGTGGACCTGGTTCCAGGCCCTCCGGCGGCCGAACGGCGCCTCCTTTGCCGAGAACCTCACCCGCTACGGCTACCTGTCGAACCCGGCGAGCAAAGACCACCTGCCGGTCGGCTTCATGGTCTCGGGATCGGCCGGCTCCCGTACGCTGGGCATGAACTGCGCCGCCTGTCACACCCGGCAGATCACCGTCGACGGCAAGCCCTACCGCATCGACGGCGGCCCGACCTTCGCGGACTTCCAGACCTTCCTCACCGACCTCGACGTCGCCGTCGGCAGCGTCCTCAAGGATGAGGCGGCGTTCCAGGTCTTCGCCGCCAATGTCTTCACCCCCGCCCCGGCCGGGCCCGACGACATCGCCACGCTCAAGGAAGACGTGGAGGCCTGGTACAAGCGCTACCACACGCTCATGGAGCTCGCCCTCCCGAAGCCGCCGGCGCAGGCCTGGGGACCGGCCCGGCTCGACGCTGTCGGCATGATCTTCAACCGCCTCACCGGCCTCGACATCGGCAAGCCCGAGGATCTCTTCATGATCCCGGACAACATCAAGGTGGCCGACGCGCCGACGCGCTATCCGTTCCTGTGGAACGTCTCGAAGCAGGACAAGACCCAGTGGCCGGGCTTCGCCGATAACGGCGACGACATCCTGGCGCTCGCCCGCAACCTCGGTCAGGTCATTGGCGTGTTCGGCGTGTTCGAGCCGAAGAAGGACGGGCCCTTGGTCGACTTCCTCAACAACAACTCGGCGAATTTCGATGGCCTCGGCAAGCTCGAGGACCTCGTCAAGCAGATCGGCAAGCCGGTCTGGCCATGGAGCTACGACTTGGCGCTCGCTGCGAAGGGCAAGGACCTTTACGACAACTGGCGCACGCCGCAGAACCCGAAAAGCTGCAACGACTGCCACGGGAGAACGCCGGGCGAGCCCCGGCTCCTCAACCTCGACACCTGGGCGACCCCAGTGATGAACGTCGGCACCGACACCCGCGAGTACAACGTGCTCGCCTGGGAGGCCGACACCGGCGTGCTGGAGGGCGCTTTCATCCCGCTCATCACCCAGCCGCTCAAGAAGAAGGACACTGCCTTCAACGCCTTGAGCGTGTCGGTCCTCGGCTCGATCATCGAGCACACGTTGACCCGCGGCTTCGGCCAGCCGCGGCCGGGCGGCCTCAGGGAGAAGGTCCGCGGCCGGATCGCGGAACGCGCGGGCGATCTCCAGGCGCTCGTTGGCGATGGCCGCTCCCTCCTGCCGCCGCGCCTGAGGGAGCTCGAAAACGCCTACGCTCTGCCGCCTGGCTCGCAGGGTGAGGCGACGGCGCCGGGCGCGGCGCCGGGGGCGCCGGGCATACCGCCGCTCCTCGCGCGGCGGCGCAAGACCGAGTTCGGCGCCTACGAGGCACGCGTCATGGAGGGCATCTGGGCGGCGGCGCCGTACCTGCACAACGGCTCGGTCCCGACGCTTGCGGATCTGCTAAAGCCGCCCGACGAGCGGCCCGCATCGTTCAAGATCGGGCCGGCCTACGACAGGGAGACGGTCGGCCTCGCGATCGATCAGCCGCAGTCGACCTTCACTCTGCAGACGACCAACTGCTCCAACATCAACTCCGGCAACAGTCGCTGCGGCCACCCGTACGGCACCACCCTCTCGCCCGAGCAGAAGAGGGAGCTGCTCGAATACCTCAAGATCCTGTAAGGGCGAGGGGAAACTCGACACGGGCGCGCCGGCCGTCGGACGGCGCGCCGCTACCGCGCGAAGCCGTAGCGGAAGCGCTCGCCGTCGGGCTCGATGCGCCCGACCGTCGGTGACGGGAAGTGGATCGGCAGGACGAGGGTGCCCGTCCCCGCCACCTCGGCGAAGAACCTGCGGCGGGATTCGATGCCCTGTTGCGGATCCCAATCGAAGATCGTCGACCACTGCGGCTCGCGGCATTGCAGGGCGTGGTGGAAGAGGTCGCCGGTCACGACCGCGCGCTGCCCGCCCGAGCGGATGTTGACGCAGCAGTGGCAGGGCGAGTGGCCGGGCGTCGGCGTGAGCCACACCGTGTCGTCGAGGGCGTAGTCGTCGTCGACGAGGAGCGCCTGTCCGGCCTCCACGACCGGCTCGCAGTTGAAGCGCCACACGTTGCCGGGCGGGTTGTCGCCGCGGCGCGTCGCCTCCTCCCAGGCGGCGTACTCGCGCTTGTGGAAGACGTATTTCGCATTCGGGAAGGTCGGGACCCAGCGCCCGTCGCGGAGCACCGTGTTCCAGCCGCAGTGGTCGATGTGGAGGTGCGTGCAGAAGACGTAGTCGACGTCCTCGAAGGAGAGGCCCGCCGCCCGGAAGCCGTCGAGCCAGGGCTTCTTGGAGAAATCCCACGGCGGCGGATAGCCCTTGTCCTCGCCGGTGCAGGTGTCGACGAGGATCGTGTGGCGCGGCGTTCGCACCACGAAGGTCTGGTAGGTGATGACCATCTTGCCCGACGCCTCGTCGAACACCACCGGGTCCATCTCGGCGAGATGCCGCCGCCCGAGCTCCGGGTCGTAAGCGGGGAACATGTCCTCCGGCCGCCGCCACGGCCCGTCCCGCTCGACGATGCTCGCGACCGTGACGTCGCCGATGTTCAGGGTTTGCATGCGAGTTCCCCCTGGATCATTTCGCAATCGGCACGATGCCAATGCGTTGAAACAAGCATTGGCGTGCCCAGCCGGTGGCTCGCTTGTGACACACACCGGCGCAGTGATAGCTTTGCACACCAAGTTTCCCCAAAGGACTCCTGTCAAGGCCGATGTTACGGTTCGATTCTCGGCGATTGCGGATCGGCAAGGACGACGGAGACGATTTTCGCGACTTTGTCGGCGAGCTGTTGCGATCCGTTCCGGGTTACGGCTGCCCCGAGCTTCGCGATTCTGGAGGCCCCGATGGAGGGATCGATCTCTACTGCGCGCGCGAAGCTCTCGTAGTCGAATGCAAGCACGTCGGCGCCGATGTCCCCTCGCCTTCGGAGCGGGTCGACCGCGAATGGCAGGAGGTTCGCGACCGATTGGATAAGGCGCTCCTCTCCGAGGCAGGGCAGGCGCGGCCGACGCGCAACCCGTATCGGCCTTGGGCTGATGCCGACCGGCCGATCCGGCGGTACATCTTCACCACGAGCGCCGTGCTTGCGAACGAGCAGCGCCGTCGCGACCTCGCCTGCGAGATCAAGACCTTCTTCCATTCGACGATCGCGCCCCGCACGGGCTACGGCCATTTGGCTCGGATCAAGGTCGAGGTCCTCGATTGGGCCCGCATCTCCACCTTGCTCGAGCCTCTTCCGGCACTCCGCTTCCGATGGCTCGACCCTTGGCCGCCGGGTTATGCCGAGCTGGAAGCAGGTCCGCTCACGGGCTTCCGCAGCTTCCTCCACAGCACGAAACTCCCTTACCTCTCGCGTGACGATTGGCAGCCGCCGCACGGAACGCAGAAGGCCTGGACAGAGACCGGCCTGTTCCAAGCCCTCCTGGCACCGGCGACCGAGGAGCCGGTTCTCATCCTCATCGGGCCCGGAGGGGTGGGCAAGACCCGCTTGGGCCTGGAGCTTGCGCGTCGCCTGCACGGCGACGGCTGGTGGGTCATCCGGTGCGACGGCTCCAGGGCCACGATCGACGGATTGCGCGACCTTGTCGGGCGAGCGCCGCGCGACACGCGCCTGCTCCTCTTCGTCGACTATCTGGAGCAGTGGCCCGGCTTCGAAGCCGTCGCGGCCGAGGTGGCCGAGCTGAACCACCGGACCGGCCACACTATTCGCGTCATCGCGACCTGCCGATCGAGCTACCGCGACCGACTCCCGGCCGCCGCCGTGCAGATCGTCGCCGTGGGCGAGAGCGGCGCCTCCGAGGCGGCCTATGCCCGCGCCGTCTGCCTTCACATCCTCTCCGGGATCGGCGTCGATGCCGCCGCTCTCGCCGAAGCGTGTCACGACAACTTCGCCCTGGCCGCCTTCCTCTGCTATCTCAAGGAGGTGAAGCCGGAGGGCTTCGCGGCCGAGATCGCGGCCCTCCGGGCGGAACGCGACTTCCGCACCTGGACGTTGGGACGCCTGCGCCGGGCCGGCCTCTCGGTCCTCTTGCCCGTCGCGGGCCTGCTCGCCGCCAGCCCCTTCCCTGTGACCGTCTTCGACGACCTCGCCAGGGCGCACGGCGGCGACCCCGCGCGGCTGCGGGACGTCCTTGTCGCCGACCGCTGGCTGGAACGGCAAGAGCCGCTGGGCGATGCGCCCGGCGGAGCCGTGTGGGCCACGTTCCACGACGTCTTCGCCGATGTCGTCATCACCCAGGCCTTGGAAACCGCTTCCGATCGCGTGGACGCGATTGATCGCCTCCTCGACGCGGGCGCCTCGCACGGAGTTCTGCGCCAGACCTTCAATGCTTTGGAGCGGTCCCGCCTGTCCGAGAGCCTGGCGGGCGTGAATTGGCTCGCGCGGCTCCGGGAGCTCGAGCGCCGCCACCCCGGCATCCTTCCTCGGCATGCCGCGCAGCTGATGAACAGCGGCCTTTTCGAGCCGTCCGTCCGCTTGGCTTTGCTCGACGGCGATCCGGATTTTCGTTACGCCGTCACATCCAATCCGGTTTGCGACATCGGCGTGGCAGTCACGGCCGATGCTCTCGTCCATGCGGCAGAAGATCGGTCGCCGGCTTTTGAGACCGTTTTACTGCCCTTGCTCGATGGCGCCGTGGCGAAGCCGCGGTTCTCCAACATGGTCTTGCGGCTTGCCTTCCGCGCGCGCCCGGAGCGATATCGCCCCGCTGCCGAGCGCGCGATCAGGGCGCAGCCGACGGCGTTCCAGACGCATTTCCTGCTCAGGGTCTGGCTGAAGGAGGCTGCCCGGCACGAGGCGGCCACGCAAACCGAAGCCGTCAGCGAGGCCGTACGCAGCTGGCTCTCCGCTCTCGGCACCCGCCCCGAGGCAAGCTTCGTTCTCGCCCCATGGCTCGAAGCCGCCGTGGCCATCAAGGGCGAGCGCGCGGCCGAGATGGTCGCGCTCATCCAGGAGCACCTGGAGACGTGGCTCCAAACCGAAAGACGCGCAAACGCACTGGACGCGCAGTTCGTCTACAGGGCCTGGCTCGACGCCGCTGCCACGATCAAGGGCGAGCGCGCGGCCCAGATGGTCGCGGTCGTCCAGGAGCACCTGGAGACGTGGCTCCAAACCGAAGGCCGCGCAAACGCACCGGAGGCGCGGTTCGTCTACAAGGCCTGGCTCGATGCCGCTGCCGCGATCAAGGGTGAGCGCGCTGCCGAGATGGTCGCGGTCGTCCAGAGGCACCTGGAGGCGTGGCTCCAAACCGAAGGCCGCGCAAACGCACCGGAGGCGCCGTTCGTCTACGCGGCCTGGCTCGACGCCGCTGCCGCGATCAAGGGCGAGCGCGCAGCCGAGATGGTCGCGTTCGTCCAGGGGTGGCTGGCGACGTGGCTCCAAACCGAAGGCCGCGCAACCGCACTGGACACACAGTTCGTCTACACGGCCTGGCTCGACGCCGCTGCCGCGATCAAGGGCGAGCGCGCAGCCGAGATGGTCGCGTTCGTCCAGGGAAAGCTAGAGACTTGGCTCAGCGTTGAGGATCACGCAACGACACACGAAGCAGGCTTCATCTATAGGGCCTGGCTGCGAGCCAAGACAGGCAAACTGAAGGACGATCCACTTCTTCCGGCGATCATGACCTGGATTTCGCTTCATCGCGAGGACGAGAATCTAAGCTTTGTACTTCGGGCGGCGCTCGAGCGTGGCATCCCCTTTGAGGTGGTCGCTGAAGTTTGCTTCGACGTTGTACGGCGAGAGTGGAACAAACCTGAGGGGAGCTTCCTGCTGAAGCATGTCGTCAAGCAGAAGGCCTTATCCGAAGATATCATTCTTGCCGCCCTGTGTTGGTGCGCCAAGTTCCCGAGCACCCCTGATTCGTTGACCCGTTTCCACAGTCTACTACGCTGGGGCCATCTCGCCCATTTGACGCCTTCGCGCATCACTTCAGTCGCGGCGCAAATCCTGCTCCACCTGAGTCTGGATGACATAGTGAGCAAGCCTTACTATTTGTCCGCCGCCCCGGCGCTTCTCGGAGAGCTGTTCAAGCTTGGGCATGATTTCCCGGAAGCGGAGAAGCTCGCGAGAATCTACTTCATCCGCTGGTTGCGCGATCCTCGTGTCTTTGCGGCCCGTTCTCACGGCCGCGACCATTCCGACGGCCTGGGCGAACTTCGGCCCGTCGACCAGATGATCGAACTCGTCGAGGCGCTGATCACGCTCCTGCACCATGGTGAGTTCACGCCGAAGACCTCCAGCTCCGATCGGCAGGCCCTGACGCGATTCTGCGACTGGGTAGCAACGTGGGAAGAAGGCCCGCGTCGGGAGCTATCCGGCCTCGTCGACGAGCTGACCGAGCGTTTCGGCCTGCCCGAACTCTGGAACCGGATGTTACCCCAGGAGAGAGCGGAAGCGGCTGCCTAGAGCCCTGCGCGGCTTCGCTTGTGGCGCAATTGCGCCTAATGATAGGTTCCGCTCCAATCAAGGGCTGGGAGAGAACGCCGATGGGCCGCCACAAGGGATATGTCCCCGCAGGGGTGATCCCCGCGACGCTGCTCGCGCTCAACGACGATTTCTCGATCGACGAGGCCGGGACGCGGCGCCACCTCCTGCACGTCGCCGGAACGCGCGGCATCTCGGCCATCACGGTCAACGGGCATGCGTCCGAGGTGCACGCCTGCAACGTCGAGGAGCAGCGGCGCATCCTCGCCTTCTCGGCGGCGGCGGTCGGCGACCGGCTGCCCCTCGTCAACGGCGTCTACGCCGACGGCTCGCTCGAGGCGGCGCGGATCGCCCGGATGGCTGAAGGCGAGGGCGCCTCGGCGCTCCTCGTGTTCCCGCCGAACAGCATGGCGGCGGGCGGGCAGCTGCGCCCCGAGATGGCGCTCGCCCATTTCAAGACCATCGCGGACGCCACCGACCTGCCGATCATCGCCTTCCAGTACCCGGCTTCGACCGGCTTGGGTTATCCGTTCGAGACGCTGATGCGCCTCGTCGAGGAGGTGCCGGCGATCCGGGCCGTCAAGGACTGGTGCGCCGACCCGATGCTGCACGAGCGCCACATCCGCACGCTCCAGGGGCTGCCCCGCCCCGTGACGGTGCTGACCACCCACAGCTCCTGGCTCATGAGCTCCCTCGTCATGGGCGCGAACGGGCTCCTGTCGGGCGCCGGCAGCGTCGTCGCGGACCTGCAGGTGGCGCTGTTCGAGGCCGTGAAGGCACAGGACCTCGCGGCCGCGCAGGCGGTCAACGACCGGCTTTACCCGCTCCAGCAGGCGTTCTACGCGCCGCCCTTCCTCGACATGCACAACCGCATGAAGGAGTGCCTCGTGCTGCTCGGGCGAATGGACCGCGCCGTCGTGCGCCCGCCCCTCGTGAAGCTCACGGACGCCGAGATCGCGCGCCTGAAGAAGGCCCTCGATGCCGCCGGCATCCGCCCCGAGGGCGCCTTCGCGATGGCGGCGGAGTGAAGTGAGGTCCTTCTATCCTTACTCCCACTGTCCTCATCCTGAGGAGCCGCCGAAGGCGGCGTCTCGAAGGACGCACTCCGCCGACGCGGCATCCAAGCGCCGGTGCATGCTTCAAGACGCATCCTTCGGCCGACCCTCGTCATGATGAGGGCTGTGCGTCATCATGACGAGAGTGCGCTGTAATACGCCATCATAACCGCCGATACGCCCCGCCTGAGACCCCCATGCTCGACCTCCTGCAAGGCATCCGCGTCGTCAGCTTCAACCACTTCCTGCTCGGGCCGATGGGCATCCAGGCCCTCGCCGACCTTGGCGCCGACGTCGTCGCGGTCGAGCTGCCGGAGGGCGGGTGGCAGCGGCACTGGTCGTCGGGGGGGATCTGGCGCGACGGGCAGAGCATGCTGCACCTGTGCGCCAACCGGAACAAGCGCAGCATCGCCCTCGACCTCAAGTCCTTGAAGGGAAAGGAGATCGCCCTCAAGCTCGTCGACGGCGCCGACGTCGTAGCCGAGAATTTCAGGCCCGGTGTCATGGAGAAATTGGGCTTCGGCTACGAGACCCTGAAGGCGCGGAAATCCGGCCTGATCTACGCCTCGGCCTCCGGCTACGGCCCGGACGGCCCCTACGTCGAGAAGCCGGGCCAGGATCTTCTCGCCCAGGCGCTGTTCGGCATGATGGCGATCACCGGCCAGGCCCGCACCGGTCCCCGCCCCGCCGGCGTCTCGGTCATCGACCATCACGGCGCCGCGCTCTTCGCCATGGGCGTCCTCGCCGCCCTCGTGCGGCGCGCCCGCACCGGCCGGGGCTGCCGGGTCGATGCGAGCCTGATGCAGTCCGCCCTCGACCTCCAGGCCGAAAGCCTCGTCGCCTGGCTCAACGCGCCCGAGAAACCGAAAAAGGTGAATGCCCACAAGCACGTGGCCGGCTGGTACTACGGTGCGCCGTATGGGGTCTACGCCACCGCCGACGGCCACCTCGCCCTGTCGCTGTGCCCCCTCCCCGCCCTCGGCGAGGCCATCGGCGAGCCGCGGCTTGCGGGCTTCTCGGAAGAGGACTCCTTCACGCGGCAGGACGAGATCGGCGATCTCATCTCAGCGGCGCTCAAGGGCCGCACGACGGCCGAATGGGTCACAGCCCTCGAAGCCAAGAAGCTCTGGCACGCGCCGGTGCAGGACTACGCCGCGATCGAGCAGGACCCCCAGGTGCGGCACATGGAGGCCCTCGTCACCGTGCCGGGCGCGGGAAAGACCGGCGAGCCCATCATCCTCGTGAACCATCCCGTCCGCTACGACGGCGAGGCCGCCGAGGTGCGCCTGCCGCCGCAGCCCCTCGGGGCGCAGACGGCGGAGGTTCTTGCCGAGCTCGGCCTCTCCGAGGGCGAGGTCGCGGCGCTCGCCGCCGAAGGCGTGGTCCGGCTCGGAGAGGCGGCGCCGGCGGCGGTGCCGGCCTGAACGACAACCAAGGGGGCTTTCCCAGGATGAGCGACTTCTACGTCAAGCCCGGCGACCAGGTGACCTTCGCCAAGACCGTCGGCGAGAGCGACGTGTACCTCTTCGCCGGCATCACCGGCGACCTCGCGGTCAACCACGTCAACGAGGCCTACATGGCGCGCTCGAAGTACGGGCGGCGCATCGCCCACGGCGCCCTCCTCGTCGGCTTCATGTCGACCTGCTCGACCATGATGATCGACAGGTGCCAAGGCACGTCAGGCGACGAGACGCCGGTGTCGCTCGGCTACGACCGCATCCGCTTCCTCGGCCCCGTCTACATCGGCGACACGCTCACCTTCACCTACACCATCGACACGGTCGATCCGGTGAAGCGGCAGTCGCTCTCGAATATCGAGGTGAAGAACCAGCACGGCGACCTCGTCGCGGTCGCGCGCCACATCCTGCGCTGGGTCAGAGACCGGACCGATGCCGCGGCTTGAAGGCAAGACCTGCCTCGTCACCGGCGGCGGCTCCGGCATCGGACGCGCGACCTGCCTCCTGTTCGCGCAGGAAGGCGCGCGGGTCGCAGTCGCCGACAAGCGTGGGGAAGCAGCCGAAGCGGTCGCGGCGGAGTGCGCCGCGAAGGGCGCAGAGGCCATCGCCGTCGCGGGGGACGTGTCGAAGGACGCCGACGCGAAGCGCATGGTCGAGGAGACGGTCCAGAAATTCGGACGCCTCGACGTGCTCGTCAACAACGCCGGCTACGGCTTCGCCGGCACCGTCACGGACACCGACGAGACGGCCTGGGACGCCCTCATAGCGGTCAACGTGCGCGGCGTGTTCCTGTGCGCGAAGCACGCCATCCCGGCGATGGCGCGGAATGGTGGCGGGTCGATCGTCAACACGGCCTCGGTCGTGGCGGCGATCGGCATTCGCAACCGCGCCGCCTACTGTGCCTCGAAAGGCGCGGTCGCCGCCCTGACCCGGGCCATCGCCATCGACCACGTCGCCGAGGGCATCCGCTGCAACGCCGTCGCGCCCGGCACCATCGATACCCCCTACTTCGACGAGATTCTCCGAAAGAGCCCGGTCGCGGCGGACACCCGCAAGGCGCTCGAAGCCCGCCAGCTCCTCAACCGCCTCGGCACCCCGGAAGAGATCGCGGCCGGCATCCTGTTCCTCGCCTCGGACGAGAGCCGTTTCGCCACGGGCTCGATCCTCACCATCGACGGGGGGATGACGGCGCAGTAGCATGGCGATGAGTGGGGATGCTGGCCTCGCGCAGGCGAGCGAGCGCCGCGAAGCAGCTGTCCTTGGCTTGCCGAAGGCACGACCCGAAAGGGACTTAGGCCTCTCCGGCAGGCGGAAGAGGTATTGACCGACACGCTCGATCCTTCAAAGTAGCGCCGCGCGTCCGCCGGCCCGCGGCGCGCGTTATCGCTCCGGCGGGAGCCCCGGTGAACCCTGTGCCGTTCGGCCCCCTGCCCGGAGCAGTCCGATGCGATCTCGATTCGCCCGCATCCTTGCGCTCCTCGCGCTCGTCCTGCCCGTTTCCCTCGGTGCGCAGACTGCGGACGTGACGGTCTTCGCGGCGGCGAGCGTGAAGAATGCCCTCGACATCATCGCCGAAGATTTCCGGCGGGAAACCGGCAAGCGCGTCGCTGTTTCCTATGGCGCCTCTTCGGCGCTTGCACGCCAGATCGAGCAGGGTGCGCCGGCCGACATCTTCATATCGGCCGATCTCGACTGGATGGATTATCTCGAACGGCGCAACTTCATCAGCCGCGAGACGCGACACAATCTGCTCGGCAATTCCATCGTGCTCATCGCCCCCGCGGATCAAGCCAAGCCGGTGGAGCTCAAGGCCGGGACGCTCACGAAGGCGCTCGGCGACGGACGGCTCGCGGTCGCGAACGTCGCCGCGGTGCCGGCCGGCAAGTACGGCAAGGCGGCCCTGGAAAACCTCGGGCTCTGGACCGAGGTTTCGGACCGCCTCGCGCAGGCCGAGAACGTGCGCGCGGCGCTTGCCTTCGTGTCGCGCGGGGAAGCGCCGCTCGGCATCGCCTACGAGACCGACGCCAGGGCCGATCCTAAGGTCGCGATCGTCGCACGCTTTCCTGCGACGAGCCATCCCCCGATCGTCTACCCGGTTGCCGTGACGAGCGGCGCCAGAAGCCCGTTCGTTCTGCGCTTCCTCGATGCGCTGAGAAACCGCGAGAGTGCCGCGATCTTCGCCCGCGAGGGCTTCACCGCGATCGATTGACGTGACCCTCACCCCCGAGGAATGGATCGCGGTCGCGCTCAGCTTGAAGGTGGCGGCGGTCGCCGCGCTTGCGAGCCTGCCGCTTGCGGTCGCGGCGGCCTACGCGCTCGCCAGGACGCGCTTCCCGGGCCGGGCCGTGCTCGACGGGATGGTTCATCTGCCGCTCGTCCTGCCGCCCGTCGTGACCGGGTATCTTCTCCTCCTCACCTTCGGCCGGCGCGGGCCGGTCGGGGGGGCACTCGAGAGCTGCTGCGGGATCGTGTTCTCCTTCCGCTGGACGGGCGCGGCGCTCGCGGCGGCGATCATGGCCTTCCCGCTTATGGTCCGCGCAATCCGTCTTTCGATCGAGGCGATCGACCGCCGACTCGAAGAGGCCGCCTCGACGCTCGGCGCAAACCGGCTTTGGGTCTTCGCCACCGTCACCCTTCCGCTCGCGCTGCCAGGCGTCATTGCCGGCTTGATCCTTGCTTTCGCCAAGGCGCTCGGCGAGTTCGGCGCGACCATCACCTTCGTCTCGGCCATCCCCGGCGAGACACAGACGGTGCCCGCGGCAATCTACGCCTATACACAGGTGCCGGGCGGAGAGACCGGAGCGCTGCGTCTGAGCCTCGTCGCGATCGTGATCGCCCTCCTCGCGGTGGTCGCCTCGGAGCTTTTGACCCGGCGGGTCGCGGGGGCGGGGCGGCTCACGTGATCGAGGTGGCGTTCAGGCACCGGCAGGGCGACTTCTCGCTTGACGTGGACTTCGTGAGCGATGCGTCCCTTATGGCGCTGTTCGGGCCGTCGGGGTCCGGCAAGACGACGGTGCTCAACGTGATCGCCGGACTGATCCGGCCCGCCGCAGCACGGGTGCGGGTGGGCGAGCGGATGCTGACCGACACGGGCACAGGCGTGTTCTTGCCGCCGCACTGCCGCCGGATCGGCTACGTGTTCCAGGAGGGGCGCCTCTTTCCGCATCTGACGGTGCGGCAGAACCTGCTCTACGGCCGCTTCTTCACCGCCAGCACCGAACGCTACAACCGACCCGAGGAGGTCGTCGCGCTCTTTGGCCTGGGGGCACTCCTCGACCGTCGAACCTTCACCCTTTCGGGTGGGGAGAGGCAGCGCGTCGCGATCGGGCGCGCCCTTCTCGCTGCCCCACGCCTCCTCCTACTGGACGAGCCCCTCGCCTCCCTCGACGAGGCAAGGAAGCGCGAAACCCTGCCGTACATTGAGCGTCTGCGGGACGAGTTCGCAGTCCCGATCGTCTACGTGAGCCACAGCTGGTCCGAGATCGAACGGCTTGCGGCCGAGGTGGTGCGCATGGAAGAGGGTCGCACGTTGCAGGTCCCCTCCCCGCTCCCTACGTTCCCGGCATGAACCACGACGCCTATCCGGACCAGTACATCCGCGACATCCTGAAGAGCGTGAAGACGGTCGCCCTCGTCGGCGCCTCGCACAAGCCGGAGCGGCCGAGCTTCATCGTGCTGAAGTACCTCAAGGACCGCGGCTACGAGGTCTTTCCCATCAATCCCGGCCTTGCCGGCCAGGAGATCCTCGGGCGTAAGGTCTACGGCAGGCTCGCCGACGTGCCGGCGCCGATCGACATGGTCGAGATCTTCCGCAACTCAAAGGCCGCGGGCCCGATCACCGACGAGGCGCTGGCGCTTAAACCCCCGCCCAAGGTCGTCTGGATGCAGCTCTCCGTGCGCAACGACGAGGCCGCCGCGAAGGCGGAAGCCGCGGGCGCCAAGGTCGTGATGAACCGCTGCCCCAAGATCGAGTACGGCCGCCTCTCGGGCGAGATCTCCTGGCAAGGCGTGAACTCGCGCATCCTCTCCGCGAAGAAGCCGGTGCTCGCCGGAAAAGGCTTCCAGAAGCTCACCATCAACCGGCCGGGAACGTCGTAACCTACCGTTGTTCTCGGCGGCTACGCAGCAGCCTGGACGCCTAGCGCCGCTCGACCTCTTCCTTCCGGCGGAGTAAACCTTGCGCCGCCACAAGGGAGAAGATCCGAATGTTCGGGGCAAAACCGCGTCGCCTGCGTCTCGCCTGTCTCGCCACCGTCTCGGCCCTCGCCATCGGCGCGAGCGGGATCGGGTTCCCGCCGCTCCGCGACGTCGACCTCGCGCTCGGGGAGCACGGGCACCTGCGCATCGGCGCGGTCCGGACCGACCGGAGCCTGATCGGGGTCGCGGCGGCCCAGGTCCCGGGCCTGCAGGAGAACCTCAACCGGGCCATGCAGGGCATCGGCGGGGGCGAGACCGTCACCCTCGACGACGTGAAGCTCGACCTCGGCTTCGCCACCTACCGGATGCCGAAGGTCGAGGTCGTGGGCTCGAGCCTCTCCCGGGCCGAGCTCATGGGCCTGTTTGACAAGGACGCCGCCGACCTCGCCGGGCGCCTGTCGCGGCTCTCGGCGAAGCAGGTTCGCGTCCCCGAGCTCGTGGTCGAGCAGACGCTCGGCGGCCAGCGCCAAGTCACGCGCTATCGCGCCATCGCGGTCGATGGCGTGACGCAGGGGCGGGTCGCGGCGGCGTCGAGCGAAGGCGCGAACTTCGAGGTCAAGGGCGGCCCGGGCGCCGCCACGGGCACCATGGGACGCCTCACGCTCACCGACCTCGACCTCGCCGAGGCCGCGCGGGTCTATGCCGAGCGCGCCGCCGCCCCGGCCCCGATGAGGAAGCTCTACGGCGGCTTCGCGATCGAGAATCTGGCCGTCGCGACCGAAGAGGGGGGGCAGTTCAGGGTCGCGCGGATCGCCGCCAAGGACTTCTCGGCGCGGCCGACGAAGGACTCCTGGATGGAAACCATGAAGGTCTTCACGGCGGTCGACAACCTCGACAAGGCGACGCCGGCCGAGCAGTCGCGGGTGTTCGGCGCCGTCGCCGACGTGTTCGAGGCGATGGAGATCGGCCTCGTCGAGGCGACCGGCATCGAGATCGTCAGCCCGAAAGGCAAGAACGAGGGCGCGGGTCGCATCGCCCGCATGGCCTATGCGGGCGGCGGGGGCAAGCCCGCGGACCTGCGCATGGAGCGATTCGAGATCGCGACCGAGCAGGGCAAGGGCAAGGCGAAAATCGACCTCATCGCCTTCACGGGCTTCTCCTTCACATCGACCTTCCGGGCGCTGCGCGACCTCGAGGGAAAGCCGGCGAAGGACCTCGACATGGCGACCCTTCGCCAACTCGTCCCGACCATCGGCACCATCCGGATGTCGGGCTTCGACTTCGACCTGCCGGACGACAAGAAGGGGCCGGCGGCCGAGAACATCAAGTTCTCGCTCAAGGACTTGGAGGTCACGGCGGACCAGCCGATCAACGGCATCCCGACCAACCTGCGCTTCGGCATGGACTCGCTTCGCATCGCCATCCCGCCGAACACCAAGGAGGAAGGGCTGAGGGACCTCGCCGCCATGGGCTATCGGGAACTCGATGTCTCATGGGCGACCGCCGCCGCGTGGAACGCGCCGACGAACGAGCTTCTCGTGCGCGAGGTCTCGGTGCGCGGCGCCGGCATGGGGGCGACGAAACTTCGGGCGACGCTTGGCGGCGTCACCCGGGACGTGTTCAGCACCGACAACGCAATGGCGCTCGTCGCGCTCCTCGGGGCGACGATCAAGAATGCCGACCTCACGATCGAGAACGGCGGCCTCGTGGAGAAGCTCCTCGCCCAGGAGGCGAAGAAGCAGAGGAAGAGCGTGGACGCCCTGCGCACGGAGTTCGGCACGGCGGCGGCGGTCGCGATCCCGGTCATGCTCGGCAACTCCGGCCAGGCCAAAGCCATCGGCCAGGCGGTCGCCCGCTTCGTGGCGACGCCCGGCAAGCTCTCGATCGCAGCGAAGACCAAGGACCCTGCCGGGCTCGGCATCGCCGACGTCGCCACCATCGGCGAGCCGGGCGCCATCCTCGAGAAGCTCGAGGTCACCGCGACGGCGGAGTGAGGCTCTCCTCTCCCGCACGCGGGAGAGGCGTTCAACCCCCTGCCTGCGCCTCGACCACGGCGACGGCGGTGATGTTGACGATGCCGCGCGCCGTCACCGAGGGCGAGAGGATGTGGGCGGGCTTCGCCGGGCCCATCAGGATCGGGCCGACCGGCAGCGCGTCCGCCAGCACCTTCGCGAACTGGAACGCGATGTTCGCCGCGTCGAGGTTCGGCATGATGAGGACGTTGGCCTCGCCCTTGAGGTGCGAGGACGGCAGCACCCGGTCGCGGATCATCTGCGACAGCGCCGTGTCGGCCGCCATCTCGCCGTCGACCTCGAGGGTCGGCGCCCGCTCCCGGATGAGCGCCAGGGCTTCCCGCATCTTCAGGGCCGAGCGGGTGTCGGCGGAGCCGAAGTCGGCATGGGAGACGAGGGCGATCTTCGGCACGATGCCGAAGCGCTCGACGTGGCTCGCGCAGGCCACCGCCATGTCGGCGATCTCTTCCGCGGTCGGGTCCGGGCGCACGTGGGTGTCGGCCAGGAAGTACGCGCCCTTCGAGGTGATGACAAGACTCAGCGCCGCGAACTCGTGCGCGCCCGGCGCGAGCTCCACGATCTCGCGGATATGGCGCAGGTTCGAGCGGAAGCGGCCATCGAGGCCGCAGACAAGGGCGTCGGCGTCGCCGCGCTTCAAGGCCAGCGCCCCGATCACGGTGGTGTTGGTGCGGGCGAGGGTCCGGGCGGCGTCGGGGGTGATGCCCTTGCGCCCGGCGCTCTCAAGGTAAGTCGCGACGTAGTCGCGGTAGCGCGGGTCGTCCTCCGGGTTGACGAGCTCGAAGTCGCGCCCCGCCGCCATCGACAGGCCGAAGCGCTTGAGCCGCGTCTCGACGACGCTCGGGCGCCCGATCAGGATCGGCCGGGCGATCCCCTCCTCGACGATTGCCTGCACGGCCCGCAGCACGCGCTCATCCTCGCCCTCGGCGTAGATGACGCGCTTGGGCTCCGCCCGCGCCTTCTCGAACAGCGGCTTCATGATGAAGCCCGAGCGGAACACGAAGCGGATGAGGGAATCGGCGTAGGCATCGAGGTTTTCGAGCGGGCGCGTCGCGACGCCCGACTCCATCGCGGCCTTGGCGACGGCGGGCGCGATGCGCAGGATCAGGCGCGGGTCGAAGGGGCTCGGGATGAGCGACGTGCGGCCGAAGGGCCGCGCCTCGCCGCCGTAGGCGCGGGCCACGACCTCGGACGGCGTCTCGCGGGCGAGCGCCGCGATGGCGCGGGTCGCCGCGAGCTTCATCTCCTCATTGATGGTGCAGGCGCCGACATCGAGGGCGCCGCGGAAGATGTAGGGGAAGCACAGGACGTTGTTGACCTGGTTCGGGAAGTCCGAGCGCCCGGTGCAGATCATGGCGTCGGGCCGCGCCGCCTCCGCCTCGTCCGGCATGATCTCCGGGTTGGGATTGGCGAGCGCCAGGATCAGCGGCTGCGGCGCCATGCGGGCGACCATGGGCGCTTTCAGCACCCCGCCGGCCGAGAGGCCGAGGAACACGTCGGCGCCCTCGATCACGTCGGCAAGCGTGCGGGCCTCGGTGCTCTGCGCGTAGACCGACTTCCAGCGGTCCATGAGCTCCGCGCGGCCCTCGTAGACGACGCCCTTGATGTCCGTGACCCAGATGTTCTCGCGCTTCGCCCCGAGTGACACCAGGATGTTGAGACAGGCGAGCGCCGCGGCGCCGGCGCCGGAGGTCACGATCTTCACGTCCTCGAGGCGCTTGCCGGCAAGCTCAAGGCCGTTGAGGACGGCGGCGCCGACGATGATCGCCGTGCCGTGCTGGTCGTCGTGGAACACCGGGATCTTCATGCGTGCCTTGCAGCGCTCCTCGACCTCGAAGCACTCTGGCGCCTTGATGTCCTCGAGGTTGATGCCGCCGAAGGTCGGCTCCAGCGCCGCCACCACCTCGACGAGGCGGTCGACGTCCTTCTCGGCGACCTCGATGTCGAACACGTCGATCCCGGCGAACTTCTTAAACAGGACCGCCTTGCCCTCCATCACGGGCTTCGAGGCAAGCGGACCGATGTCGCCGAGGCCGAGCACCGCGGTGCCGTTCGAGATCACGGCGACGAGGTTCTGGCGCGTCGTGAGCGTCGCGGCTTCCAGCGGGTCGGCGGCGATCGCCTCGCAGGCGGCGGCGACCCCGGGCGAATAGGCGAGCGCGAGGTCGCGCTGGTTGCCGAGCGGCTTCGTCGCCTGGACCTCGAGTTTTCCCGGCCGCGGGCTGCGGTGGTAGAACAGTGCGTTGGCCTTGAGGTCGTTCGACACGTCGCCGTCCGCGGGACCACCGTTCATCGTTTTCCTCCCTGACGTGTCCTCGACGCCGAAACCTCGGTCCGGTTCCGCGTCTTTAACCCCGCGCCGGCTTTTCCGCCACGACGAGCCATTGCTTCGCGATCAGCTCGTCGAGGCGTCCGGCGCTCGCGCGGGCGAGCCACCAGCGCGGCTCGGGGAAGCGCCAGCGTTGCGCCGAGACCGCCGCAACGAGACGCAAGCCGCCGCAGGTCGCGAGCTCCACCGCCGTGCGGCGGACGAAGAAGCGCAGGTGGGTGCGGTCGAGGAGACCGGCGTCGCGGTAGGCGAAGTCGCCCGCCGCGAAGAGCCGCCACAGGAACTTCCAGTGCCGCACGTTCGGCACCGACAGGATCAGCCGTCCGCCGGGGGCGACGAGAGCGGAGAGGCGCCGCACCATGGTCCAGGGGTCGCTCATGTGCTCGAGCACGTCGAGACAGAGCACGAGGTGGAGGGACTCCGGCGCGATCTCGGCCTCCAGCGGCGCGAGCGCCGCGTCGCCGCGCCAGACGCGGTCGAAGCGCGCCTCGGCCTGCGCCGCAACCTCCTCGACATATTCGATGCCGCCGGCCCACTCGACCGCCCGCGCCTCCCGGACGAGAGCCGTGGTGGCGCCGGCGCCGCAACCCACGTCGAGCATCCGCCCGACTTTTTGAGGCAGCCACGGAAGAACCTCCCGGCGGGCGGTGTCGTAATAGCGCGCGCTCATCCTCGTCCGGGCCGCGGTGCAGGCCCATCTAACAGGCTTTCGGCAGCAATCCGAGCGGTTTATACCCGGCCCCGCGAGCCGCTTGGAGCCACCGTGAACCTCCTCCACCACCTGCGGAACTGGCGCAACCCGGCCGGGGAGACGCGGCTCTATCTCGCAGCCGACATCCGCCGCCGGGGCTTCAGGGTCGGGGAATACAGCTACGGACGCCCCAAGGTCCGCTTCGCCGAGACCGGGGCGCCGCTCGTGATCGGCCGCTACTGCTCTATCGCCGACCGGGTCGAGATCTTCTTGGGGGGCAACCACCGCACGAGCTGGATCACCACCTACCCCTTCGACAACCTGCCGGGCCTGTGGCCGGCCCGTCCCTCCCCCGAGCGCTCGCACGTGACGCGGGGCGGCGTGGCCATTGGCAACGACGTGTGGATCGGCTCGGGCGCCGTCATCCTGTCGGGGGTGACGGTTGGTGATGGGGCGGTGATCGGCGCGCACGCGGTCGTGTCGCGGGACATCGCGCCTTACGCCGTCGTCGCCGGCAACCCGGCGCAGGAAATGCGCCGGCGCTTCGATTCCGACACGGTCGCGGCTCTCGTCGAGACCGCGTGGTGGGAGCTGCCGCGCGCGGATGTGGAGACGCTGATCCCGCTTTTGCAGAGCGAACGGACGGCGGAGCTGATCGCGGCCGTGCGGGCGATCCGCGCGCGTGGGCCTCATTCGGCCGGCTGAGGCGAGGCGGCGGGCGCCGGCGCCCGCACGAGGCGGGCCTTCAGCGCCAGCGCCGGCTTCTCGACGAGGAACCAGGACAGCGCCGCTACGAGAAGCGAGATCGCAACCGCGGGCGGCAGCAGCGCAAGCGCCGCCGCCCCGGGAAAGAGCTGCACGAGCGCCTGCTGCACCGGCCAGCCGTAGAGGTAGGTGCCGTAGGAGAGGTCGGCGTCGAGATCGACCGCCGGGTGCGACAGGCCTGGCGCGAGCGCCACAAAGATGACGGCGTAGGCCTCGAAGGCAAAGAGCAGGGCCTTGTAGAGCGCCGTCCCGCCCGAAAACCACGCCGCCGCCAGCAGTCCCAGGACCACGGCCCACGACATCGGGACCCGGTCACCCCACAGGTACAGCGCCCCCCCGGCTGCGAAGAGGAAGGTGAGCCGGAAGGTGGTCTGCACCGCCTTGCCGGCATCCGGCTGGAACAGGTCGAGGCCGGCGACGGCGAGGAGCAGGGCCGCGGCGAGGCCCGCTGCCGCGATGCGGCGCCGCAAGAGCCCCGCGACGCCGCCTATGAAGACCCCGGCGTAGCAGAACAGCTCGTACTTCAGCGTCCACACGGTCCCCATGGGATAGGGGAAGACGTTGTCGGGAAAGACGCCGGGGAGCGAGGTCGCGCTCTTGAACGTCGTCGGCGTGAGCACGACGAAGCGCCACACGCCCGGCTCCGAAAGATACTGCGCGAGCGGCAACCGGGTCAGCGCGGCGCCGAGGACGAGGGCGGTGACGAGGGTCGCGGCGACGAGGGCCGGCGCGATCCGCAACGTACGCGCGACGAGGTAGTCGCGCCAGCCGCGGCGGTCGAAGCTCATGGTGACGAGGAAGCCCGAGACCGCGAAGAAGCCGTTCACGGCATGCTCGCCGAGGGTGAACCCGGTCGAGGCCATGAGCGGCTCGTTCCGGAGCGTCCCCGTGGTGATGCTGAAGGCGTGCGAGACGATGACGGCAAGCGCTAGCGCGAGGCGCAGCGCCGTGAAATTGTTGTGCGGCCGCCCCATCGCGGCGGCGATAGTCGGCCCGAGGCTCGCCCCAAAGCCCGCCCTCATGGGGCGCCCTCCCTCAAGTTCTCCCTGCCTAGCGCGGTGCGGCCGCGGAGGAAAGCAAAGGCGCCCGCGGCCGAGCCCGCATAGCGCTCGACGACGCCACGGCGGAAGCTGAAGAGGGCGAGCGCGGTCCTAAGGGCGTTGACCAGGGCCATGCCGAGGGCGGGGCTCGGGAGACCGTATTTCCGCGACACGTAGGCCCGCGACCAGGCCTGGTGCCAGCGCGCTCGGAAGATGCGCCCCGGCCTCGGTGCGCTCGACGCGCCCCGGGCGTGGCGGGCGACGGCCCCGTGCACGTGAACGAGCGCATAGCCGGCGTCGGCGAAGCGCCGGCACAGATCGTCGTCCTCGTAGAACAGGAAGATCCTTTCATCGAACCCGCCGAGGCGCAGGAACAGCTCGCGACGCACAAGGAAGCACGCGCCCGATAGGAACGGGGCGCAGCAGTCGCCCTCGGGTAGGACGAGGCGGCCGCCGGGGTTCTGGAGGTACGGCGAGAGGAGCGAGCGCGGCTGGAAGAAGAAGCGCCCGTCGGGCTCGACGATCCGCGGGGCCAGCATTCCGGCATCGGGATAGCGCTCCGCCGCCGCAACGAGCGCCACGATAGCACCCGGATCGAGCACGATGTCGGGGTTCATGACAAGGACGAATTCCGTGTCCGTCGCCCGAGCGCCGGCGTTCGCCGCCCGTCCATAGCCCTCGTTGCGGGCCAGGGGCAGCACCGTACAGGACCGCCGCTCCGCGAGCGCCGCGCTCCCATCCCGGCTCGCGTTGTCGACGACGAGGACCTTCACGCCCTCTCGGCCGAGCGCGTCGAGGCAGGCCGGCAAGACCCCCTCGCTGTCGTGGGCGACGACGACGGCGGTCGCGCTATCGGTCAGCAGCTCCGCTCTCCCCTGCGCCCCGCCAGGATGGCGCAGCCCTCGGCGAAGCGGTACGCAACCGCGCCGTCGCGGGTCCGGAAGGTGACGCGGTGGCCGCGCCCCGCCTTCTCGACCGAATAGCCGGAGCCGAGCTCGGTCAGAACCGACTTCAGCCCGCCCTTGGCGCCGGACAGGAACACCTCCATGGAGCAGCCGCCGGAGCCGCACCAGCCGGGGAGGCCCTTGCTGCACCGCAGACGCCCGTCGTCGAGGATGAAGTCGTCCTGCCCGTCGCCGTCGAGGTCGAGACGTCGAATCGCCTTCGCCGGATCCGCGAGCCTGCCGCCCTCCCCGGCGCAGAACGCCTCACGCTCCTTCACCGCCTCCGCGACCGGGCCCGGCCACTCGGCCGCGAGCGCCGGCGAGACCCACGCTAGGAGGATGCCGCCAAGGATCGCCGCCCGCACGGTCACGCCCGCTTGGCTTCCGGCAGATTCAGCCGGATGTGCAGCTCGCGCAGCTGCTTAGGGGTCACCTCCGAGGGCGCGCCGAGGAGGAGATCCTCGGCCCGCTGGTTCATCGGAAACATCGTGACCTCGCGCAGGTTCTGGGCGCCGACGAGGAGCATGACGATGCGGTCGATGCCGGCCGCCATGCCGCCGTGCGGCGGCGCCCCGTACTGGAAGGCGCGGTACATGCCGCCGAAGCGCTCCTCAAGCACGCTCGCCTCGTAGCCGGCGATGCCGAAGGCCTTTTTCATGACGTCCGGGCGATGGTTGCGGATCGCGCCGGACGCCATCTCGTAGCCGTTGCAGACCATGTCGTACTGGAACGCCGTGAGCCCCAGGATGCGCTCCTTGTCCCCCTGGTCGAGCTTCAGGAATTCCTCGGGCTCGATGTTCGGCATGGAGAACGGGTTGTGCGAGAAGTCGATCTTCTTCTCGTCCTCGTTCCACTCGTACATAGGGAAGTCGGTGATCCAGCAGAAGGCGAACTGGTCCTTGTTCCCGAGTCCAAGCTCGTCGCCGAGGCGCGCGCGGGCCTTGCCGGCGAGCGACGCGGCCTTTCCTTCCTCGCCCGCGGCGAAGAACACGGCGTCCTCCGCCTTCACGCCGGCCCTCTTGGCGATCTCCGCCTGCACTGAGACGGGAATGAATTTCGCGATTGGCCCTTTGCCGGAAAGCTGCCCGCCCTCGTCCTCGAACACCACGTAGCCGAGCCCCGCGGCGCCTTCGCTGCGCGCCCATTCGTTGAGCTTGTCGAAGAACGAGCGCGGCTGCGCCGCTGCCCCCGGCGCCGGGATCGCCCGCACGACGCCGCCCGCCCGGATGACGTGCTTGAAGGCGTTGAAGGTCACCTCCTCGCGGGCGAATTCTTGGGTGACATCAACGATTTCGAGGGGATTCCTCAGGTCGGGCTTGTCGGTGCCGTAGCGCAACATGGCATCGGCGAAGCGGATGCGCGGGAAGACCGGCGTCACTGGCCGCTCCTCGGCGAAGGCCTCGAAGGTGCCACGCACCACGGGTTCCATCGCGGCCCAGACATCTTCTTGAGTCACGAAGCTCATCTCGACGTCGAGCTGGTAGAACTCGCCGGGGAGGCGGTCGGCGCGCGGGTCCTCGTCGCGGAAGCAGGGCGCGATCTGGAAGTAGCGGTCGAAGCCCGCGATCATGATGAGCTGCTTGAACTGCTGCGGCGCCTGCGGCAGGGCGTAGAATTTCCCGGGATGCAGCCGCGACGGAACCAGGAAATCCCTTGCGCCCTCGGGACTTGAGGCGGTTAGGATCGGCGTCTGGAACTCGAAGAAGCCGCCCTCCTTCATGCGCCGGCGGATCTCGTCGATCACGGCGCTGCGGGTCATGATGTTGCGGTGGAGCTTCTCGCGCCGAAGGTCGAGGAAGCGGTAGGCGAGGCGCGTCTCCTCCGGGTACTCCTGATCGCCGAACACCGGCAGCGGCAGCTCGGCGGCCGGCCCCAGCACCTCAAGATCCGTGATGAAAACTTCTATAGAACCCGTTGGCCGGTCGGGGTTTTCCGTCCCCGGCGGGCGGCGCCGCACGCGCCCGTCGATGCGCACCACCCACTCCGAGCGCACCGCCTCCGCCGCCTTGAAGGCCGGCGAGTCCGGGTCGGCGACGCACTGCGTCAGGCCGTAGTGGTCGCGCAGGTCGATG
>DASVPW010000109.1:0-5240 GCA_036389455.1 Beijerinckiaceae bacterium | reverse complement strand
CTGGAACATGCTGCGCGCCCGCCTCTACGAGGCCGAGCTCAAGCGCCGCGAGGAGAAGGCCAGCGCCGAGGCCGCCGCCAAGACCGACATCGGCTGGGGCCACCAGATCCGCTCCTACGTCCTCCAGCCCTACCAGCTCGTGAAGGACCTCCGCACCGGCGTCCAATCGACGAGCCCCTCCGACGTCCTCGACGGGGAGCTCGATCCCTTCATGGAGGCGGCCCTGGCGAAGCGGATCCAGGGGGGAGGGGAAGAGGTGGAGGATATTGAGTAGAGGGCTGGGGTGAGTCGGTGTTAGCTGCGAACCGGCGTTCTCAAGCGTGCGTACCCTGCCATAGTTAAGGTCAGGATCTTCGAGGATACGCTCTGAAGACCACAACGCGATGACTCGGGCGCTTTTAGCCCCACCCGATGCGTATTCCATCAGTCCGCAGGTGCGTACCGCAGCAGGACGGAGCCGCCCGTTCCTACGGAAACAGTGGCTTCAGTGGCCCGTAGATATGACTCAGGCCTTTGCCGATACCTTGATCGACTACGCCCAGCATCGTTACATCCCCCGTGTGGCAGCTGAAGCAGTTGGTGCCGACATCTCGCGTGCTGCCGCCACCCTGCTGATAGGTTTCCATCGTCGTATTGGTCAAGCTGCTGGTGCCGACTTGTTGACCCGGTAACCCAGACACCGCCTCCCCTGCGACCTGGGGTGAAGGCGGCGCTCCGAGGACGGTCCATGTCGCACCCATGAGCAAATAATTCTTGCGCACATCGCCGGTAGCCAGCTGCGTAAGAATACTTCTGTTAATCGAAATGATTTCCGTATTCGAAGCGGCGATGGTGGCCAGAGGGTTGGGAGCGAAATCCGAAGCAGCTCCCCAAGCCTTCCACCGAAGCGTATTGCTTCGCCCGAGAGTCCCCGAGACTTGTTCAATGTTGGGACCAATGAATCCAGGCACGACATGCAAGAGCGGGACGTTGAACTGCGTAGAACCGCTGGTCGCGAACAACCAATTTCCAGTAGTGCTCGCGGGTACCGTGTGCGACCCGCCGCCTTGCTTTAAGTAAGTATAGGCTGCGCTCGGCGTGTTGCCGATGTGCTCGAAGGTGGCCCAGATCATTTCCGGATGGCCCTTCACGCTGCCGACGACATGCATGCCCACGAGGGCCAGTTGCGCTTGTCTCGATCCAATCCGGATCCATGTGTTCGGATGCAATATATTTATCTGATAGGCAGGTATTTCCGCGGTTATCGTCAGGTACTTGCTCACATCGAGCCCGGTGGTCTCGACCCAGGCGGACTTCACCTCGACGGCCAGGGCATGCGAGTTGAATTGGATGTTTTTCCCTTTGTCGGCGGCGAATTGGACTATGTTATCCAAATCAAACTGCGTGGTCGGAAATCCAGTGGCGGGGTTGTTTAGTCCACCGGGTTGTCCAGTGTCATATTTCTTTTGTCCTGTAAGAAGGTATGCATACACGTCGTTGACGTGGATTGCGTAATATACCAGTGAACCATTCTGCGCCATCAAGGCTTCGTTTCCGAGGGCTTGGCCCTGTTCGAAGTCGATCACCGCGCCCGACCTGTCCAGAAACATCGGCCTTCCGTTTGGCCCGGTCTTGGTGCTGTGGATCTGGATCGCATGGCCCGCTGCATCGATGACGACCGGCTTTCCGTTTCGACCCACTTGCACATCGATCGCCTTGCCCGACTTGGCTAGAAAGATCGCCTGTCCGTTTCGTCCGAGCTGAATGCGATCGATCTCGATCTTCTTGCCCGACTTGTCGCGGATGACCGATTTCCCGTTTGGCCCGATCTGCGGACGTATGATCGAGATCATCTTCCCCGTTTTGTCGAATACGACCGGCCGCCCGAGCGGTCCGACCTGGGCGCTCCGCACGCTAAGGTTCTTGAGGTCGCTACCTGTCTGCGGGATGAAAGTCCGCTCGCCATTTTGATCCAGCGGGGAAACGCCATAGAAACGCGGCGAATCAAGAACCCTTCCGGCGGCACCGGCGTAACCAGGGGAGTTCAGCCAAAGGAACATCTGCCACGACCATTCGTAGAAAATGCAGTTCGGGGGGTTAAGCGGGAAGCTCAAGCCGTTCGCGGGAAGGACGGCGCCATTTGCCGTAAAAGTGACGACGTTGCCATTTACCGTGATGGCTGAGGGGTCGAACCAGTTCAACAATACGTTTGGGTCAACTGCACATGTGCTCAGGGGCTGAGGGCTGGTCGGCAGAACTTGCGCATTCGCAAAATGACTTGAGTTTATAAGTATAAAGGCCGCTAATAGATGATGTAAAGACTTTAATCCGCCCCAGACAGGCGCGCTATCCAATTTAGTGGAGGGGTCTCCA
The DNA here is from genome assembly GCA_036389455.1 of Beijerinckiaceae bacterium. Classification (GTDB taxonomy): domain Bacteria; phylum Pseudomonadota; class Alphaproteobacteria; order Rhizobiales; family Beijerinckiaceae; genus JAJKJG01. Next base: position 2,888 of record DASVPW010000109.1, on the reverse strand, counting down.
CCAATTCCATTTAGCGGGGCAGCGATCAGGTTGTTGGTATTATTCATGATCGTCCCTCCCTGTGACCATAGCTCAGAGTACCTCTGCCAACAGAGGTCAGAGTGTCAGCAGGCGCGACAGTATCCTGATTGTCATTGTAATTATTTTTGTGGAGTTGTCTATGTAAAAAACAACTTCATAATTTTAAAAATATTTAGCTACTAACCGCCTCTATTTGTTGATATTTCAGTGCATCCGCCTAACCACAGCTACTCGCGCAGGGGGCCGAGCGCGGGCTTGTGGCATGATGGCCTCCATGGTTGAATCCCAAACGCCAGTTCGGCTTCCTTACCGGGGGAGCCGCACGGATAGGACCACATGCCCCCAATCCGCGTCGCCACCTTCGACGGGCCGGGCGCCGATCCGGTCATCCGCGAAGTGCCCTGGCCGAAGGTCGGGGCAAAGGCCGCTCTGGTCCAGGTCGGCGCCTGCGGGGTGTGCGGGACCGATCTGCATATCCTCAAGGGGCACTGGCCGAAGCCGCTGCCGTGGCCGTTCACGCTCGGGCACGAGATCGCAGGCGTCGTCGTCGAGAAGGGGCCGGAGCTTCTGACCGACTGGATGGACGAGCCGATCGGCGTCGGCTCGAAGATCATGATCCCGCCGTTCATGCCGTGCGGCGAGTGCTACTACTGCCGGCACTATCCGGAGAACTCGAACCGCTGCCAGACGCCGGTCTACTACGGGCGCTATCTCGGCTTCGACAAGCCGCCGCACCTGTGGGGCGGCTGGGCCGAGTACGTCTACGTCGATCTCGCGATGCTGCCCGGCACCAAGATCTACCGGCTCCCCGACGACATGCCGCTGCGCCTGGGCGCCTTGGCCGAGCCGATCACCTCGACGATCCGCGGCTTCTCGCGGGCGCAGCGCATGGGCGGCTTCAAGTGGGGCGACACCGTGGTGATCCAGGGCTCGGGCCCGATCGGCATCCTCGCGATCGCCGCCGCGAAGGAGATGGGCGCGGGCCGCATCGTCTGCGTCGGCGCGCCCGAGACGCCGCGCCTTGCGCTCGCCCGCCGCTTCGGGGCCGAGGCGACCGTCGACATCGAGGAGCACGCGACGCCGCAGGCGCGCATTAAGCGCGTGCGCGACATCGTCGGCGGCTACGGGGCGGACCTCGTCATGGACTGCACCGGGCACCCGAGCGCGGGCCCCGAGGGCATCGAGTTCCTGCGCGACTGCGGCTTCTACATCGAGATGGGCCAGTTCACGGACGCAGGCAGCATCGAGACCAACTGGCACCGGTTCGTCGCGAAGGACATCACCGTCATGGGCTCCTGGGCCTTCACCGAGAACGACCTCGCGCTCGGCGTGAAGATGCTCGACCGCGCCCGCGACCGCTATCCGTGGTTCGACATGCAGACGCTCTACCCCTTCGACGGCGACGGGGTGCGGAACGCCGTCGCCGACGCCATGGCGATGCGGACCGTCAAGTCCACCATCGTGCCGTTCCCGGAGCTCCTGGAGGCGTGAGCGGCCTCCCGAAACCGGCGCGATCCGCCCGATCTCCCCGCCCGGTGCACGAGGAGACGTTTTGCATCGCAACATTTGGGTAAGCAGGAATCTGGAGCGAACTTTAAGACTTGTTCGCCATGAAGCTGCCCCTAGGGAATACAGGGGGCGGGCTTGGAAGATCATCTCGTGCTGGCCGTCGGCATCCTGCGGCGGCTCGGCCTCGCGGCGCTCGTCGTCATGGCGCACTCGGAGCTGCTGCGGCGGCTCGAGGGCCGCCTGCGTGCCCAGCAGGCCGCCACGGGCCTCCTCTTCGGAGCGGCCGCGGTCTTCTCCATGGCGAGCCCCACGCCCTCGGCGTTGGGCGTCGTCATCGACGGCCGCAGCGTCCTCGTCGGGTTGGCCGGGCCGTTCGGCGGCTGGCCGGGCACGCTCGCCGCCGCCCTCGTCGTCGGGGCCTACAGGGTCTGGCTCGGCGGCGCGGGCGCGCCCTCCGGCCTCGTCGGGATCGCCATCGCGGCGGGCGCGGGCCTCGCCTTCGCCCGGCGGAGCGGGCGTCCCCCGGAGCGTCTGCGCATCTGTGCGCTCGCCCTGCTCGGCGCCATGTCGAGCCTCAGCGTCCTGAGCACGCTCGCCCTCCCGGCGGAGATCCGCTGGACGGTCTTCGCCGCCACGGCCGGGCCGGTCGCCGCCGCCACCATGGCGGGCGTGGTCGTGCTCGGCACGCTGCTCGTCCGCGAGCGGCGCCGCGTCCTCGCCGAAGCGGCGCTTCGCGAGGCCGCCATGATCGATTCCCTGACCGGGCTGCCGAACCGGCGCGCGTTCCACGACCATCTCGGACGGGCGGTGGCGCAGGCCGGGCGCAGCGCGCCGCTCGCCCTCCTCATGCTCGACCTCGACGGCTTCAAGGCCCTGAACGACGCCCACGGGCACGAGGCCGGCGACGCGGCCCTGGTCGCGCTCGGCCGCGCCCTCCAGGGCATCCTGCGGGAAGCCGACGTCCCGGCCCGGCTCGGGGGCGACGAGTTCGGCGTCGTGTTGCCCGCGACGACGGCCGAAGGGGCGCGGCACCTCGCCGAACGCATCCGCGCGGCGGTCGAGGAGGCTTCGCTCAGCGTCAGCGTGGGCGCCGCCGCCTTCGTGCCCGGCATGACGCCGCAGCAGCTCCTCAAGGCCGCCGACGAGGCGCTCTACCGGGCGAAGCGCGAAGGCCGCAACCGCGTGTCCATGACGGCGGCCTACGCACTCGCCGCCTGAGACGACGGCGACCCTTCCGCCGCCGCCTTGAGGTTCGCGAGGCCCCGCTCGAAGTCGCGGCCGATCATGCGGTCCATGTCGACGAAGACGCCCATCACCTTGCCCATGAAGACGTTGGGGCCGGTCATGGCCCAGGTGAC
>DASVPW010000108.1:0-20021 GCA_036389455.1 Beijerinckiaceae bacterium | reverse complement strand
CAACCACGTCGTCTGCCACGGCATCCCGAACGACAAGCCCTTGCGCGAGGGCGACATCCTCAACATCGACTACACCGTGATCCTCGACGGCTGGCACGGCGATTCGAGCCGGATGTTCTTCGTCGGCGAGGTGCCGCGCCGGGCGGCGCGCCTGTGCGACATCACCTACGAGGCCCTTCTGCGCGGCATCGCGGCGGTGCGCCCCGGCGCCTCGACCAACGACATCGGCGCGGCGATCCAGAGCTTCGCAGAGGCCGAGCGCTGCTCGGTGGTGCGCGACTTCTGCGGCCACGGGCTCGGCCGCGTCTTCCACGACGCGCCGACGATCCTCCACTACGTCGAGCCGTCCTACAACGTCTCCTTGCGGCCCGGCATGCTGTTCACGGTCGAGCCGATGATCAACCTCGGCCGTCCGCACGTGAAGGTGCTCTCGGACGGCTGGACCGCGGTCACCCGCGACCGCTCGCTCTCGGCGCAGTTCGAGCACACGGTCGGCGTGACCGAGACCGGGGCCGAGATCTTCACCCGCTCGCCCAAGGGCTACGACAAGCCGCCCTACGACGTTCCCCGTTGAAAACCAGTGCGATTCCGTACCATCGTGGCGGACAGGATGACGGCGGGGCGGAATGGGGCAGGCATCGAAGGGGGATGACCCCCACTACCACGGCCACCGCGACCGGCTGCGCGCCCGCTTCGCCGAGGCCGGCGGCGACGCCCTGCCGGACTACGAGCTCCTCGAGCTCGTCCTCTTCCGCTCGATCCCGCGCCGGGACGTGAAGCCGATCGCCAAGGAGCTGATGCGCCGCTTCGGCGCCTTCGCCGAGGTGCTGGCCGCCCCGCCGGCCCGGCTCCTGGAGGTCGAGGGGGTCGGCGAGAGCGTCGTCGCCGATCTCAAGGTCGTCGAGGCCGCGGGGCGGCGCCTCGCCAAGGGCGCGGTCGCCAAACGCCCGGTGCTGTCGTCCTGGGGGGCCGTCCTCGACTACTGCCGGGCCGCCATGGCGTTCTCCGAGAAGGAGCAGTTCCGGCTCCTCTTCCTCGACAAGCGCAACGCGCTGATCGCCGACGAGCTGCAGCAGTCCGGCACCGTCGACCACACGCCGGTCTATCCCCGCGAGGTGGTGAAGCGGGCCTTGGAGCTGTCGGCCAGCGCCCTCATCCTCGTCCACAACCACCCCTCCGGGGACCCCTCCCCCTCCGCCGCCGACATCAAGATGACCCGCGAGATCGCCGAGGTCGCGAAGCCGCTGGGCATCGTCATCCACGACCACATCATCGTGGGGCGGGAGGGGCACGCGAGCATGAAAGGGCTGAGGTTGATTTGACCGGCGTCAAGGCCGGACTGGAAGCCGCGTCGCCTGGCTCGCGGCGAGCCGCCATTGCCCGGCGATGCGCACATACACGGCGGTCCAGCGGAAGTCGTAGTCGCGGTTCTCGCGGACGTTGAGGATGGGGCTGCGGCCAGTGACAACGGCCGTGTCGCCGTAGACGCGGATCGACAGCTCGTCCGCGGGGGCCATCTCGATCAACGGGTCGCCGGCGAGCACCGAGACGATGCGCGCGTCCTTGCCGTCGACCTTGCCCGAGCCGTGGGTGTGGGTGAAGCCGTCGGCGTAGATCTCGCGCAGGCGCCTGGCGTCCTTCGCCTTCACGGCGTCGACGATTTCTTGGCGGAACTGGATGATCTCCAGCTCAGCCGGGCCGAGCGGCGGCGCGTTGTCCATGGGGTGGGCGAGCGCGCCTCCCGCGAGGGCGAAGAGGGCAAGTAGGGCGAGCGGCAGGCGGGGGATCATGGCGTTCTCCAATCTCCTCGTCCAAGCTCCCGTTCGTGAGGGAAGGCTATTCTTCGCCTTGCCAGGGTCTCCTTCGCGCATCGCGAATGTGGACGATCCAAATCTCCTGCCCTTCCACGCGATAGTAGATCTTGTACGGCCGGCGCGGAACGCTGAGTTCGCGCACGCCGGGAATATCGGTGGGCGGTGCCATGTAGGGATGCGAGGCAAGAAGTCGGATGGCGTTTGCGATCGCCCGCTTGATATTGCGCGCACCTTGCGGGCTGCGCTCGCCGAGGTATGCGAATATCGCCTCGCGGTCGGCGAACGCGCGGGGCGAATACCGGACCTTCATACGCCGTGGCGTTCGTCCGCCTCGGCGACGACTTCGTCCGGCACGAACTCCCCACGCTCGGCCTGCGCGAGGCCTTCGAGCACGGCGGCACGTGTCTTCTCGTCCAGATGCACGACGGGCATGTCTTCTCCGGTCATGGAGAGGACCGCGATGGCGACGGTGTCCTGATCCTCCGCCGGAAGCGCGCGGACCTTGGCAATCGCTCTTTCAAGCAGCTTGGTTATCATCTGCCCATTATACCAAATCGACAAAAGCGTCCTACTGAGGCGTCGGCACCGCCATCCGGGCGATGGCGGCCGTGTCGACGCCCCGCGGCAGGGTGCCGTAGGCGCCGGTCCAGCCTCCCTCGATACGGCTCGCGATGTAGGCGTCGGCCATCGCGTGCGGGGCGTGGCGGACGAGGAGGCTCGCGCACAGGAGCGTCGCGAGGCGCTCGACGAGGCGCCGCGCCTGGCCCTCGTGGCGGGCGAGGTCCATGAGATCCGCCTCGATGTCTCGGATGGCGGCGTCGAGGCGCGGGTCCTGGCCCTTGGCGGCGGCGATCTCGGTGAGGAGCGCCGGCACGCTCTCGGGCTCGCGGGCCATCGAGCGCAGCACGTCGAGGGCGATGACGTTGCCTGAGCCCTCCCAGATGCCGTTGAGGGGCGCCTCGCGGTAGAGGCGGGCCATCATGTGGTCCTCGATGAAGCCGTTGCCGCCGTGGCACTCGAGGGCCTCGTAGACCACCGACACCGCCCGCTTGCAGATCCAGTACTTGGCGATCGGCGCGCCGATGCGGTTGAGGAGGCGCTCGCCCTCGGCGCCCTCCCCGTCGAGGGCCGCTGCGACCCGGAAGGCGAGCCAGGCCGCCGCCGCCGCTTCCAGATGCAGGTCGGCGAGCACGTTCGTCATCATCGGCTGATCGATGAGCGCCTTCTGGAAGGCCCGGCGGTGGCTCGTGTGGTGCGCCGCCTGCGCGACGGCGAGGCGCATGATCCCGGCCGACGAGATCGCGCAGTCGAGGCGCGTCAGGTGCCCCATGGAGATCGCCTCGCGGATGCCGTGCCCCTCCTCGCCGATGAGCCGCCCGTAGGCGCCGCGGAATTCGACCTCGGAGGAGGCGTTCGACTTGTTGCCGGCCTTGTCCTTGAGGCGCTGGATCACGATGCGGTTGCGGCTGCCGTCCTCGAGCCAGCCCGGCACGAGGAAGCAGGACACGCCCCGCTCCGTGCGGGCGAGCGCGATGAAGACGTCCGAGTGCGGCACCGAGAAGAACCACTTGTGCCCGACGATGCGCCAGAGGTCGCCGTCGCGCTCGGCGACGGACTGCGTCTGGCGCAGGTCCGAGCCGCCCTGCTTCTCGGTCATGGCCATGCCGACGGTGACGCCGGTCTTCTCGGACGCCCGCGTCTGGCGCGGGTCATAGCGGGTCGAGAGGACCTTCGGCTCCCATTCCCGCGCGAGGTCGGGATCGCTGCGCAGGGTCGGGACCGAGGCATAGGTCATCAGGATCGGGCACATGATGCCGTTCTCGCCCTCGTTCCACAGGTACGCGAGGGCGGCGCGGGCGACCTGGGCGCCGGGGCGGCGCTCGGTCCAGGCGAGCGAATGGCACTCCTGGCCCATGGCGAGGCCCATGAGCTCGTGCCAGGCCGGGTGGAACTCGATCTCGTCGACCCGGTTGCCGAAGCGGTCGTGGGTCTTGAGCTCCGGCGTGTGCCGGTTCGCCTGTCGGGCAAGCTGCTGCACCCGGGCGCTGCCGACGGTCCGGCCGGCCGCCGCCAGCTTCGGCTCGGACCACTGCGCCCCGAAGGCGCGCACGATGGCGCGCAGGTTCGGATCGGTCGCGTAGGCGTCGTAGTCGGAAAGCGGCGGCGGCTGGTTCAGGACCTCGTGGGTGGCATAGCCGTAGCGATCGAGCATCGCGTTTTCCTAAAAGGCGGAGCTTCCCCTGGAACGCATCTTGCGTCTAAGCTTCGGCGAAACACAAGAAACCGCGAGGCAGGATGGGCCGTCCGGCGTTCGACGAGATGACGGGCATGCCGAATGGGCATGCCCCCGCAGTCCGTTCCGCCTATACGGCCCTCAAGGAATGGCTCGAGGCCTGTCCCCCTGAGTTCTTCGACACGCGCCGCAGCCAGGCCGAGCTCTTTTTTCGCCGCATCGGCATCACCTTCGCGGTCTACGGCGACAACCAGTCGACCGAGCGGCTGATCCCCTTCGACATCATCCCGCGGGTGCTGACGAAGCCCGAGTGGTCGCGCCTTGAGCGGGGCCTGAAGCAGCGCGTGACCGCGCTCAACGCTTTCCTGCGTGACCTCTATGGCCCCCGGGAGTGCATCAGGGCCGGCGTCGTCCCGGAGGATCTCGTCTACCGGAACCCGCACTACCGCCTCGAGATGATGGATTTCGAGCCGCCGCATGGGGTTTACGTGCACATCGCCGGCATCGACGTGGTGCGGGTCGACGAGGACACTTTCTATGTCCTCGAGGACAACGCCCGCACGCCGTCGGGCGTGTCCTACATGCTCGAGAACCGCGAGGTGATGATCCGGCTGTTCCCGGAACTCTTCGCGCGCCATCAGGTGGCCCCGGTCGAGAACTACCCCGACGCGCTCTTGGCGACGCTGCGCTCGGTCGCGCCGCCGACCGCGAGCCGCGACCCGACCGTGGTGTTGATGACCCCCGGGCGGTTCAACTCGGCCTTCTACGAGCACTCATTCCTGGCCGACAAGCTCGGGATCGAGCTCGTCGAGGCCTCCGACCTCTTCGCCAAGGACGATGTCGTCTATATGCGCACGACCGAAGGCCCGCAGCGCATCGACGTGATCTACCGGCGCATCGACGACGATTTCTTGGACCCTCTCGTGTTCCGCCCCGACTCCGTGCTCGGCGTGCCGGGGCTGATGAGCGCCTACCAGGCCGGCAACGTGACCCTCGCGAACGCCGTCGGCACCGGCATCTGCGACGACAAGGCCGTCTACACCTACATGCCGGAGATCATCCGCTTCTTCACCGGCGAGGAGCCGCTCCTCGCCAACGTCCCGACCTGGCGCTGCCGGGAGAAGGACTCCTTGGCCCACGTGCTCGACAAGCTCCCGGAGTTGGTCGTCAAGGAAGTGAACGGCTCCGGCGGCTACGGCATGCTCGTCGGCCCGACCGCGACGAAGCGCGAGATCGACGAGTTCGCGAAGAAGCTGAAGCACGCGCCCGAGGGCTTCATCGCCCAGCCGACGCTGTCGCTCTCGACCTGTCCGACCTTCGTCGCCTCCGGGGTCGCACCCAGGCACGTGGACCTCCGCCCCTTCGTCCTCACCGGCGCCGACCAGATCCGCATCGTGCCGGGCGGTCTCACCCGGGTCGCCCTGAAGGAGGGCTCCCTCGTCGTCAACTCGAGCCAGGGCGGCGGCACCAAGGACACGTGGGTGCTGGATGGTTAGGCCCTTTCCCCCTTTCCCCGCTTGCGGGGAGAGGGCTGGGGCGAGGGGCCGGGGGAGCGCGCTCGCCCGGTTCCTTGATACTTCCCCGGCCCCTCGTCCGCTCGGCTCCGCCGAGTCGGCCTCTCCCCGCAAGCGGGGAGAGGCGTTGCGGCTCTGACCCATGCTCTCCCGCACCGCCGACAACCTCTACTGGCTCTCGCGCTACGCCGAGCGCGCCGACTTCGTCGCTCGCATCCTCGATGCCACCTTGCGGCTCGCGGCGCTTCCCGCGAGCTATGGCGGCGAGCGCAACGAGTGGGAGGGCGCGGTCGCGTCCGCCGGCAGTCTCGACGAGTTCCGCCGGCTCTATTCCGTCGTGAACGAGGACACGGTCCGCGACTTCCTCGCCTTCAGCCCCAACAACCCGTCCTCGATCGCGAGCGCAATCGAGACCGCCCGCGAGAATGCCCGCGCAGTCCGCACGGCGCTGACGAGCGAGATGTGGGAGGCGATCAACGGCGCCTGGCTCGAGCTCAAGCGCTTCGACAACGCCGAGATGAACCGGGAGGCGTTCGTCCGCTTCCTGGAGTGGGTGAAGGGCGTCTCGCTCGCCTTCGACGGCTCGGCCTACCGCACCATGCTGAGGAACGACGCCTACTGGTTCACGCGCCTCGGCCTCGCGATCGAGCGCGCCGACAACACCGCCCGCATCCTCGACGTGAAGTTCCACGTGCTCCTGCCCGAGACGGAGAGCGTCGGCGGCAGCCTCGACTACTTCCAGTGGACCACGATCCTGCGCGAGGTCTCGGCACTCACCGCCTACCACTGGGTCTACCGCCAGAGCGTGAAGCCCTGGCTCGTCGCCGACCTCCTCATCCTCAACCGGCAGATGCCGCGCTCGCTCGCCAACTGCTACGAGCTCCTGGTCCGCCACCTCGACCTTATCGCCGACGCCTACGGCCGGCGCGGCCCGAGCCAGCGGCTCGCCAGCAACATGCTGGCGAGGCTCGCGAGCGCCCGCATCGACGACATCTTCGCGACCGGCCTGCACGAGTTCATCAACGAGTTCATCGAGGAGAACAACCGGCTCGGGGCCGCCATCGCCGAGCAATATCTTGTGTGAATCGGGCAAGGCGGTCGACCCGCGGCCGCCCGCGCGCCTGTAACCTCAAGCCCCGATGCGCGTCCGAATCGTCCACGACACCAGCTACCGTTACGAGCGGCCCGTGAAGGCCCTCGTGCAGGCGCTGCGCCTCACGCCGCGCGACCACGACGGCCAGCACGTCCTCACCTGGCGGATCGAGCCGAGCGTCGACGGACGGCTCAAGGCCGGGGAGGACACGCTGGGCAACATCGTCCACATGTTCTCCGCCGACCACTCGGTCGAAGGCATCACCGTGCGGGTCTCGGGCGAGGTCGAGACCAGCGACGCGAGCGGCATCCTGCGCGGCACCGTCGAGCGCGTGCCGGACCTGTTCTACCTGCGCGAGACGGAGCTGACGGCCGCCGACACGGCGATCGCGGACTTCGCCGTCTCAACCGCGGGCGAGGTGGGCGCCGATCCCCTCGCGGCCCTGCACCGCCTGCTCGCGGGCGTGCACGGCGAGGCGACCTTCGACACGGAGCCGACCCACGTCGCGACGACCGCCCGCGAGGCGTTCGCGCTCCGCCGCGGCGTCTGCCAGGACCTCTCCCACATCTTCATCGCGGCGTGCCGCCACCTCGGCGTCCCGGCCCGCTACGTGTCGGGCTACTTCTTCCGCGCCGACGGCGTCGTCGACCAAGACGCCGGCCACGCCTGGGCGGAGGCCAAGGTGCCGGACCTCGGCTGGGTCGGCTTCGACCCTGCGAACGGCATCTCGGCCGGCGAGGCGCACATCCGCGTCGCGGTCGGCCTCGACTACCTCGGCGCGGCCCCGGTCCGCGGCACCCGCCAGGGCGGGGGCTCCGAGCGGCTCGACGTCCGCCTCAAGGTCGAGGACAGCCGGCCGCAGGCGCGGGTCCAGGCGCAAGGCTGAGCCATGCGCCAGGATCCGCCCCCGCGGTTGCCCGCTCCTCCGCTCCATGCGATCGGACCCTCCAGGAAACAGCCGATGACGTACTGCGCCGGAATCCTCGTCGCTCAAGGGTTGGTGATGATCGCGGACACGCGCACGAACGCCGGCCTCGACAACATCTCGACCTACCGCAAGCTGCACGTCATCGCCGAGCCGGGCGAGCGGGTGCTCGCCATCGCGACCGCCGGGAACCTCTCGGTCTCGCAGTCGGTCATGAGCCTCCTCCACGAGGGCCTCGAGAACCCGCAGACCAAGGAGGTCGAGACCATTCGGCAGGTGCCGACCATGTTCCGCGCCGCCCAGCTCATCGGGCGCGCGATCCGGCAGGTCCGGGCGGATGAGGCGCAGGCCCTCGAGGAGGTGAAGCTCTCCTTCGAGGTCTCGATGCTGTTTGGCGGCCAGATCAAGGGCGGGCCGATGCGGCTCTACATGATCTATTCCGCCGGCAACTTCATCGAGTGCGGACAGGAGGCGCCGTTCCTGCAGATCGGCGAGCACAAGTACGGCAAGCCGATTCTCGACCGGGCCGTGAAGTTCACGACCGAGATCTACGACGCGCTCAAGATCGGCCTCATCTCCATGGACTCGACCATGCGCTCGAACCTCGGCGTCGGCCTTCCGATCGACATCGCGGTCATCTGCCGCGACTCGCACGAGGCCGAGCTCGTGCACCGCATCGAGGCCGGAGAGCCCTACTTCCACGACCTCCGCGAGCGCTGGTCGGCGGCGCTCAGGGCCGCCCACATCGCCATCCCGCGGCCCCCGTACGGGGCAAGCGCGTCGAGCCCCGACCCGGGGCTCTAGGGCGAAAGCTCGACAACCCGCCCTTCCCTCAACCGCTTTTAAAGGAAGATCGCCGACATTCGTCAGCCGGGAAGAGCCGGTTAGGACGGATGTCGAATAGTTCGTTGTTTTCGGGCCGGTCCTACGGCGCCCTCATGTCGCGGCTCGTCTGGCCGACTGCGACCCTCCTCGCCGTCACCCTCGCCTTCGTGTTTACGACGATCCACTGGACGAGCGACAGCGCCAACATCACCGCCGGCCACCGCCAGCGCATGCAGCTGACCGGCGCGGTCGAGCAGAGGCTCGAAGACCTCAAGGGGCGCCTCGTCCAGTTCGCGGCGAACCCCGGCCTGCTCGGAGCCGGGCTCCGGACCGCTCCGCTCGACCAGGGTGAGCCGGTCGCGCCCCCGCCGCAGCCGTTCGACTTCACCGGCGTGTTCGCGCCGGGCGAGAGCATCGCTCTCCTGGCGAGCCGGACCCGGGAGGGATTCGGCGACGCGGGCGCCGCGACGGCGCTCCTCGCCGAGCTCGTCGAGGCGGCGCGCTCGAACCTCTCCGGGGACGGCCGCGAGACGCCGGGCGAGGGCTTCGTCCCGCGCGACCTCGCCGTCTCGCGGCTCGTCTTCGACGGCGCGGCGGTGCTCGCCGCGGTCGCGGTTCCGATCACGCAGGGGACGGGTCCGCACGCGCTCGTCGTCGCCGGTTACGAGCGGCTCGGGCCCCTGAAGCTTCGCCGGCTCGCCGACCTCCACGCCATCGACGGCCTGCGCGTCTCCCGCGATCCGCCGGGCGACGGCGCGTTCGGACTCGAGATCCTCGACGGCGCCGGCAACGCCGCGGCCTACCTGACCTGGTCCCCCGAGCGCCCGGGCGACATCATGCGCGAGCGGCTGATCCCGCTGACTCTGTTCGGCTCCCTCGTCGCCATCGCGCTCTTCTCCTTCGTGATCGGCTACATCCGCTGGATCGCCAAGGACCTCGCGTCGAGCCAGGAGCACGCCCAGAACCTGCTCGGCCGCGACCCTCTCTCGGGCCTCCCGAACCGGCTTCTGTTCGGCGAGCGGCTCGACGGCGAGCTCGCCCGGCTGAACCGGTCCGGCGGCGGGCTCGCCGTGATGTTCCTCGACCTCGACCGCTTCAAGGACGTCAACGACACCTACGGCCACCAGGCCGGCGACGAGCTGATCAAGCTCGTGGCGCGCCGCCTCGAGGAGCTGCTTCGGACGAGCGACACGCTCGCGCGCTTCGGCGGCGACGAATTCGCCGTCATCCAGACCGGGCTGCGCGCCCAGGGCGACGCCGATGCCCTCGCGCGCCGCATCCTCGACGAGATCACGCATCCGTTCGAGATCAACGGCACGCCGGTCAGCGTCGGCGTCTCGATCGGCATCTCGCTTGCGCCCGAGAACGGCACCGCCCGCGAGGACCTGATGCGGCTCGCCGACACCGCCCTCTACCAGGCGAAGAGCGAGGGCCGGAACCGCTACCGCTTCTTCGCACGGCAGATGGATGAGACCATCCGCATGCGCAAGACCGTCGAGGACGACCTGCGCAATGCGATCGAAGGCGACGAGCTCGCCCTGCACTACCAGCCGATCTTCTCGGCCGACGGCCAGACCATCGTCGGGCTCGAGGCGCTGGTGCGCTGGCCGCACGCCAAGCAGGGGCTGATCAGCCCGGCCCGCTTCATCGCGATCGCCGAGGAGCGCGGCCTCGTGATCCCGCTCGGCGAATGGGTGCTGCGCCGGGCCTGCCAGGACGGCCGGCGCTGGCCGGGCCTGCGGGTCGCCGTCAACGTGTCGCCGATCCAGTTCCGCCACCGCGACTTCGTGGCGAGCGTCATGCGGGTCCTGAAGGAGACCGGCTTCGAGGCCCAGCGGCTCGAGATCGAGCTCACCGAGGGCGTCGTCGTGGAGGACGCCGACGCTGCCGAGGCCGCCATGATGGAACTCAGGGCGCTCGGGGTGAACCTCGCCCTCGACGACTTCGGGACCGGCTACTCCTCGCTGATCTATCTCCGCCGCTTCGCCTTCGACAAGATCAAGATCGACCGCTCGTTCCTCGAGAGCATGGAGGCGACGGGCGAGTCGGCGATCCTCGTGCACTCGATCGTCCACCTCGGGCGGGCGCTTGGCCTCACCGTCACGGCCGAGGGTGTCGAGACGAAGGAGCAGCACCGCTTCCTGCAGGCGCTCGGCTGCCACCAGCTCCAGGGCTTCCTCTTCTCGAAGCCCGTCCCGCCGGACGAGATCGACCGCCTGCTCGGACTTGCCGGACCGAAGTCGGACGTGGCCGCCTGAGCGGCTTCACGCCGGGAGAGGTCAGAACAGGCTGTCGAGGCCGGCGACGATCGCCCAGACGAAGCCGAGGCTGAGCGTCACCCCGAAGACGCCGACCACGAGGCCGGCGAGCACCAGGACCCCGTCGCGCTCGACGAAGCCGAGGCCGACGAGGCAGACCGCGAGCCCGAGCGGCATCTGGCCGACGATCGGGGCCGCAAAGAGAAGCCCGAGCGCGAGCCCGAAGAGCAGCACGCCGACGAGCCGCAGCGCCAGCGGGGTCTCGAAGACTGCCATCCGCGGCTTCGACCAGCGCTCGAGCCGCCGCAGCGCCGGCAGCGCGCGGTCGACCGCGCGCGCCACGTCGTCCCGGGCGATCGAGCGGCCGAGCAGCGCCTTCGGCAGCCACGGGGTCGCCCGGCCGGCGATGATCTGGACCGCCACGAGCCCGAGCAGGAGCCCGCACACGAGGGGGATCGGCGGCGGCATCGGCAGGCAGTTGAGAAGACCGAGCAGCACCACGAGCAGCGCGAAGGCACGGTCGCGCAGCACCGCGACGATGTCGGCAATGGTCAGGCGGTCGCTTGGCTGGTCGGCAAGCCGGGCCAAGACCGCAGTCGTGCGGGCTTTGCGGGACAAGAGCGCGGGTGGGGCAAGAGAAGCTGTGCGCTCCCTCTAGCCGAGAACCGCCGCAGGGCCAAGTTCGGCCTCAAGCCGAACGCCGCACCCCGAGGGTCGCGCAACCCGTCAGTGCAGGGTCAGCACCCCGTCGACGGTCTTGAACTCCGCCGGCTTGATGAGCCGGGAGTGCGCGACCATGACCGAATGGAGAGGCCCCTCGAGCTCCCTCGACCAGAAGGCCAGGAAGTCGTGCAGCACCGGGAACTTCGGAGCCAGGTCGTATTCTTGCCAGATGTAGGTCTGGAGCAGCTTCGGGTGGTCGGGCAGGCGGTACAGGATCGTCGCCGTCGTCAGGCCGTAGCCTTCGAGCTGGCGGATGAACTCCTTCGAGACCATGAGACCTCCTTTCGCCAAGGGAGCGCCCGGATCTTCATTCCCCGAGTCTCCACTCGGACGATGGTGCACGACACCAGCGTCCATTCTCAAGCTTAAATGTTGAATTTTTCGTTTAGTTCCAGGGCATTAGCAGCATATGAGCCTGACTGCTGACAAACGCATGGCCGTGAGATTTCTGGTCATGCGCAAGGATGACCTGTTCGAGATGAACGGAGGACGCGGCTTCGCTCGTTTCCGTAGCGTTCCTCTGGCGCCCGCATGCGGCCACGCTACACTTCGGGGGGCTGGCGTACGGGTGTCGACCCATGCGTATCGGGGCGCGGCGGAGAGGCGCGCCACGGATCGGGGCCGTGGTCTTGGCGCCGCTCCTGATCCTGCTACCCATCGTTGCAGCTCCGGCCGAGGACACCGCGAATACCGCTGGCGCGGACAGAGCCCGCGAGTTGAACACGGTCCTGTTCGGCAGCCTCGACGGCGGCCGCTCCGGCTTCGTAAGCGCGGGGATGAAACGGGCGCTCGGCGGCTCGCTCGACCGGGACGGCTTCATCCTGATGGGCGGGGCGGGCTTCGGCGGCGCGCCGGAGCGCGGCATGAGGCTCGACACGGCGAGCTTCCGGCCGACCGCGCAGGGACACGCCCTCCTCGGCTATCAATGGATGCTCGGACCCGTGACGCTCTCGGCATTGGTCGGGCCGGAGCTGGACGCGGAGACGGATTCCGTCAACGCGCTCCGGTCGGCCCGGACACGCTTTGGCTTGCGCGGCCACGCGGAGCTGTGGGCGCACCCGACGCCGGAGACGCTCGCGACCGCGACCCTGATCGCCGGCTCGGCCCGGGGGCACGTCTGGAGCCGGGTCTCCGGCGGCTATGCCTTCTGGCCCGGCGTGTTTGTCGGCCCGGAAGCCGCGTTCTACGCCCGCGACGACTACCGCGAATGGCGTTTTGGCGCCCATGTGACCGGGCTCAAATGGGGGCCGGTCAACTTCCGCCTGTCCGGCGGGCTCTCGCAAGCGAACGACGACCGGACCGGCGCCTATTTCGGCCTCTCCGGCTATGTCCGAATGTAGTCCGCTGCCTATGTGGGCGCGTTCGCGAGGACGCCGCCGGCGGCCGCCATCGCCTCCGGCGTGTCGAGGTCGAGGGCGGCGGCCGGCCCGATCTCGACCTCCACCACTGCGTCCGGGTTCTCGCCGATGAGGTGACGTGCGCCGACATCTCCTTGGATTTCCTGGAGGGCGCCGAAGAAGGCCCGCGACCACAGGACCGGGTTGCCGCGCTTGCCGTCCGAGGTCGGCACGACGATGCGGGCGCCCTCCTCCGGCCGGTAGGCCGCGATGAGGCGATCGATCACCTCGCCCGTCACGCCCGGCATGTCGGCGAGGCAGACGATGGCGGCGTCCGCGCCCGGCGGGACTGCCCCGATCCCGGCCTTGAGCGAGGTCGAGAGGCCGTCCGCGTAGTCGGGATTGTGGACGACCGTCGCGTCCATGCCGGCGAGCGCCGCGCACACCACCTCGGCCTCGTGGCCCGTGACCACGACCACGGAAGAGGCCCGGCTTCCCTTTACCGCCTCCACGGCCCGGCGCACCAGCGGCACGCCGCCGATCGTGGCCAGGAGCTTGTTCGGGCCGCCCATCCGGCGCGACTGGCCGGCCGCGAGGACCACCGCAGCGACGGACTTCGAATGCGCCTCGGCCGGGCGCTCCTCCGGACGCTCTTGCCGGGGCTGCGGCCGCGACACGATCTCCATGAGCAAGCCCCCGACGCCCATGCCGACGATGTCCTGGCGCGTGACCGGGACATCGGCGAGGAGCCGGTGCAGCACCCAGTCGAAGCCGTTCTCCTTCGGCGAGCGGGCGCAGCCCGGCGCGCCGATCACCGGCTTGCCGTCAAGCGACCCGACGAGGAGGAGGTTGCCGGGATCGACCGGCATGCCGAAGTGCTCGATCCGTCCGCCCGCCGCCTCGAGCGCGGCCGGGATCACGTCGCGCCGGTCCGCGATGGCGGACGCGCCGAATACGACGATAAGCTCGGCGTCGGAGGCGCCGAGCCGGCGCAACTCCTCGGCGAGCCTTTCGGGCTCGTGCGGCACGCGCACCTCCCGCACGACCTCGCCTCGTGCGGGCGCGAGACGCTCGGCCAGCACATCGAGGGTCTTCTTGACGACGGACGGCTTCAGCCCGGGCAGCAGCGTCGAGGCGACTGCGACACGCCGGCGCCGATAGGGCGCGATCCGCACGGCGCGATCCCCGCGCCGCGCGACCGCAAGCGCCCGGTCGAGGACCGGGCCGGCAACCGCATAGGGGATGATCTTCACGGTGCCGATCATCTCGCCCGCGACCACGGCCTTGTGGGCCGGCAGCGTCGCAACCGTGATGGCCTCGTCGACGGCGTTGATGCCGTCGACGGCGGCCGCATCGACGAGGAGCACGCCGGCCTCGGCCGCGAAAAGGTTGGCCCGGCCGGTGAACGGGCGGTCGACGGTGGCGTGCTCTCCGGCAAGCGCCTGCGCGAGGCGAAGGGCCGCCTCGTCCTCGCCGACGTCGCCGGGGTCGAGCCGCACGGCGACGATCTCGGGGATACCGGCCCGGGCGAGGCATTCGGCGTCCTCGGCCGTGACGATGCGGCCCTTCTTCACGACGGCGTCGCCCGCGCGCACGCCGTGCGCCGCGATGGCGCCGACCGCGTCCCGCACCGGCACCGGGCCGAACTTCATGGAATGGGCCTCACTTGCGCCTCCGGTCGCGGCGGAGCGTCGCGACGATCTCGGCGAGGATCGAGACCGCGATCTCGGCCGGGCTCACGGCGCCGATGTCGAGGCCGATCGGCGCGTGGATCCTTTGGATCGCGTCCTCCGGAAAGCCCGCGGCGGTCAGCCGCTCGACCCGGCGGGCGTGGGTCTTCTTCGAGCCGAGCGCCCCGATGTAGAAGCACTCGGCCTGGAGCGCGGCCGAGAGGGCGGGATCGTCGATCTTGGGGTCGTGGGTGAGCGCCGCGAGCGCCGTGTAGCGGTCGAGCCCGATGCGGGGCAGCGCCGTGTCAGGCCACTCCGCCACGACCGGCACGTCCGGGAAACGCTCCGGCGTCGCGAAGGCGGTGCGCGGGTCGAGGATGGTCACGTCGAAGTCGAGGCCGCGGGCCATCGGGGCGAAGGCCTGGCTGACGTGCACCGCGCCGACCACGACGACCTTCACGGGCGGGACCTGCACGGTGAGGAAGAGCTGCCGGCCACCGTGCTCGGCGATGCCGCTCTTGCCCGAGCGGAAGCGCTCCTCGAGGAGATCGGCGAGCGGGTCCGCGGCGGCTTCGCTTTCACGGACCACGCGCTGCTCGTTCGTGGCGATGTCGGTCACGAGGATGGCCGCGCGCCGGGCCGCGCGCTCGGTGTTGAGCGTCGAGAGGAGGTCGAGCCGCATCACGCCTCTCCCGCGGATCTCGGGTGTTCCCGAGATCCGCTCTCCCGGGTGCGCAAGCCGGGAACACCCGGCTTGCGTGGGAGAGGTGAGCTAGTCCACGCGCTCGACATAGACCCTGATCCGTCCGCCGCAGGAGAGGCCGACCTTCCAGGCCGCCTCGTCGGCGACGCCGAACTCGAGCATGCGGGGGCGGCCGTCGGCGATCACGTCCGAGGCTTCCTCGATCACCGCGCCCTCGACGCAGCCGCCGGAGACCGAGCCCAGGAAATTGCCGTCTCCGTCGACCACGAGATGGCTCCCGACCGGACGCGGCGCCGAGCCCCAGGTCTCGACCACAGTCGCGAGCGCGACGGAGCGCCCGGAGCGCTTCCAGGCCTCCGCTTCCTTGAGGATGTCGGCGTCCGTCGAGAGCATGACCCTTTTCCTCGTCATGCCCGGCCTTGGGCCGGGCATCCACGACTTCTCCCCCCATACGTAAAGACGTGGATGGCCGGGACAAGCCCGGCCATGACGGTCGAGGCTTATGCGACCTTCCGCAACCACAGCCGCGGATCGCTCTCGCGCGAACGCTCCTCCCCGAGCGCCCGGCACAGGTCCGCCATCGAGGCGAGGCTGTGGATCGGGCGGAACTCGTCGACGTGGGGCAGCATCGCCCGAATGCCGGAGGCGCGGGCCTCGAAGGCGGAAAAGCGCAGCAGCGGATTGAGCCACACGAGCTTTCTCGACGAGCGGCGCAGGCGGTCCATCTCGAAGGCGAGGCCCTGGTCGACCTGCCGCTCGAGCCCGTCGGTGAAGAGCAGCACCACGGCGCCTTGGGTCAGCACGCGGCGCGACCAGCGCCGGTTGAAGTCGTGCAGGCAGGCGGCGATGCGGGTGCCGCCCTCCCAGTCCTGGACAAGGGCGCCAGCACGCGCGAGGGCCTCGTCGGGGTCGCGGCCGGCGAGCTCGCGCGTCACGTTGGTGAGGCGCGTCGCGAAGACGAAGGAGTGCACGCGCCGGCCCTTCTCGGCCACCGCGTGCAAAAAATGCAGGAACAGGCGCGAGTATTCGGCCATCGAGCCCGAGACGTCGACGAGGGCGACGAGCGGCGGTCGGCGCACCGTGCGGGTCCGGAAGGCGAGGTCGATTGTGGCGCCCCCGGCCCGGAGCGAGCGGCGGAAAGTGCGGCGCGGGTCGATGCGGTGGCCGTGCGTGTCCGCCCGGTAGCGGCGGGTTGGCGTGTCGTCGTCAGGCAGGCGCAGCGCCGCAATGAGCCGTTTCGCCCGCGCGATCTCCTCCACGCTCATCTGGGCGAAGTCCTTCCGGCGCAGCACCTCCTGGTCCGACATGGTGAGCCGGGCCGAGAACTCGGTCAGCTCCTGCGGCAGCGATTGCGGCTGCTTCGGCGACAGCGCCTCCTCGACACGCAGCGCCCCGGCCTCGGGCCGCTTCTCCTCCTCGGGCCGCGGCGGCGCCACGGGCGACAGCTGCGCGATCAGCTTCTCGATGAGGGCGCGCCTGCGCCAGAAGATTCTGAAGGCCTGGTCGAACAGCACCGACTGCTCGTGCCGCTTCACGAAGACGGCGTGGAGGGTCCAGTAGAAGTCCTCACGCGTGCCAACCCGCGCCGCCTCCACCGCCCCGATGGCGTCGAGCACCGCCCCCGGCCCGACGGGGAGGCCGGCGGCCCGCAGGGCGCGGGCGAAGTAGGCGATGTTCTGGGCGAGGCGGCCGTCCTCGCCGCCCGGCTCCGCGGCCTCAGGAGCGGGTGACATTGGCACAAAGCGCCACTGTCATCCCCGGTGGGCTGCGGAGCAGCCCGGGAAGGGGATCCAGAACCCCGGCGCCGCTTGGGTCCCCTTCCCTCGCCTTCGCTCCGCTTCGGCTCGCCGGGGACGACAGTGGTGGAGCCGGCAACGCATCACTCTGCCGCGACCCGCGCCGCCTCGCGCGTCTCGGTGGCGAAGATCTTCTGGGCCACCTGCCAGCGGCCGTCGATCTTGAGGAGTGAGAGGTAGTCGGTGAAGAAGCGGGGCGGGATCGCGCATTTGACCTTGACGAAGGCCGTGGTCGGGCCGGCCTGGTCGATCTGGAGGATCTCGTCGTGGCGGGAAAGGCCCTGCGCCTTGGGCGAGGGGCGGTTCCGCACCGCATCGAGCCACACGTCGCGAGGCGTCGCCTTGAGCTCGCCGCCAAGGTCGGCGGTGAGCGCGCTCGTCGGGTGGAACACGCTCGCGAGCTTCTCGACATCACCCTCGTAGAGGCCGTCGAGATAAGTCTGCACGACTTTTTCAATTTCCTGGCGTTCGTTCATCAGTGCCTCCCTTCGGCCCGCACGGCGTCAGCATGGCCTTCGCCTTCGACCCCTGCATCTTCTGGATGTCGTCCTGGTACTTCAGGAGCACCCCCAGCGTATCCGAAACCAGCGCCGGGTCGAGGGCGACGGCGTCCAATTCGACGAGGGCCGAGGCCCAGTCGAGGGTCTCGGCGACGCCGGGCGACTTGAACAGGTCCTCCTTCCGGATCGCCTGCACGAAGCCGACGATTTCCTTCGAGAGCTTCGCTGGCGCCTGCGGCACGCGGGCTTTCAGGATCGCGAGCTCGCGCGGCGCGTCGGGGTAGTCGAGCCAGTGGTAGAGGCAGCGGCGCTTCAAGGCGTCGTGGATCTCGCGGGTGCGGTTCGAGGTGATGATGACGATCGGCGGATGCTCGGCCCGCACCGTGCCGAGCTCCGGAACCGTGACCTGGAAGTCCGACAGCACCTCCAGGAGGAAGGCCTCGAAGGCCTCGTCGGTGCGGTCGAGCTCGTCGATGAGGAGCACCGGCGCGCCGGCGGGGTCGGGCTCCAGCGCCTGGAGCAGCGGGCGGCGCACGAGGTAGCGGTCGGAGAAGAGATCGCTCTCCAGCCGCTCGCGGTCGACCTCGCCGCCGGCCTCGGCGAGGCGAATCGCCATCATCTGCCCGGCGTAGTTCCACTCGTAGACGGCGGAGGCGACGTCGAGGCCCTCGTAGCACTGCAGCCGGATGAGGCGCCGCCCGAGCGCGGCCGAAAGGACCTTCGCGATCTCGGTCTTGCCGACCCCGGCCTCGCCTTCGAGGAACAGCGGCCGCCCGAGCTTGAGGGCGAGGAACAGCACCGTCGCAAGCGGGCGGTCCGCGACGTAGCCCGAACCTTTGAGGAGCGCGAGGGTGTCGTCGATGGAGGCGGGGAGCTGGGAGGGCATCGGTGCGGAATACCTCTCCCGGAGAGAGAGGTCGAGACGCCTCCCCATTCCCCCCGTCGCTCGCGACGGGGGAGATTCCTATTCCCGCCCCGTCGCCGCGGCCACGGCTCGGCGGGCCATAACGCCGATCAGATGCGCTCGGTAGGCCGCGTCGGCGTGGATGTCGCTGTTGAGGCCCTCGGGCGGATGGGACAGACCTTCGAGGGACTTCGCGGCAAAGCGCGTCTTCAGGGCCTCCTCGGCGGCGGTCCAGCGGAAAACGCCGCTCGCCCCCGCGCCCGTGACGGCGACGCGGATCTCGTTCGCGCGCTTCGCCACGAAGACGCCGACGAGGGCGTAGCGGGAGGCAGGATTGCGGAACTTCATGTAGCCGGCCTTCTGCGGGATCGGGAACGTCACCTTGGTGACGATCTCGCCTTCCTCGAGCGCGGTCTCGAACAGGCCCTTGAAGAAGTCGTCCGCCGCGATCTTGCGCTTGTTGGTCAGGATCGTCGCGGAAAGCGCGAGGCAGGCCGCCGGGTAGTCGGCGGCAGGATCGTTGTTCGCGACCGAGCCGCCGATGGTGCCGCGGTGGCGCACGGCCGGATCTCCGATCATCTCGGCGAGCTCGGCGAGCGCCGGGATCGCCTCCTTCACGTCGGCGGATTCGGCGACCTCGGCGTGGGTGGTCATGGCCCCGATCGTCACGGAGCGGGCCGAGCGCTCGATGCCGCGCAGCTCCGCCACGCCGTTGAGGTCGACGAGGTTCGCGGGCGCGGCGAGGCGCTGCTTCATGGTCGGCAGCAGCGTGTGCCCGCCGGCGACGATCTTCGCCTCGTCGAGCTTGCCGAGGAGGTTCACGGCCTGGCGGATGCTCGTCGGGCGGTGGAATTCGAAGGCGTACATGAGCATTCCCTCATTCTGTCTCGTCAGCCGCGAATGGCGAGTGGCGAATGGAAGAGGCCCATTCGCCACTCGCTATTCGCCATTCGCCTATTCCGCCGCCACCGGCACCCGCGCCCGCTGCGCGGCCCGCCATACGGCCTGCGGCGTCGCCGGCATCGCGATGTCCTCGTGGCCGAGCGCGTCGGTGATGGCGTTGATGACGGCGGCGGGAGCGGCGATGGCGCCGGCCTCGCCGCAACCCTTGATCCCGAGCGGGTTCGACGGGCACGGGGTCACCGTCATGCCGACGGTGAGCGACGGCAGGTCGATGGCGCGCGGCATCTGGTAGTCCATGTAGCTCGCGGTCACGAGCTGGCCGGACTTGTCGTAGACCGCGCCCTCGTGGAGCGCTTGGCCGACGCCCTGCGCGACGCCCCCGTGGACCTGGCCCCCGACGATCATCGGGTTGATGAGCACGCCGAAGTCGTCGACCGCCGTCCACTTCGCGATCGAAACGATCCCGGTGTCGGGGTCGACCTCGACCTCGCAGATGTGCACGCCCGCCGGGAAGGTGAAGTTCGTCGGGTCGTAGAACGCCCCCTCCTTGAGGCCGGGCTCGAGCTCCTGGCCGGAGAACTTGTGCGCGATGTAGGCCTGGAGCGCGACGTCGCCGAAGCCGACCGCCTTGTCGGTGCCGGCGACCGAGAACTTGCCGTCCTTGAACTCGATGTCGCCTTCGGACGCCTCCATGACGTAGGCCGCGACCTTCTTGCCCTTGGCGATGACCTTGTCGATCGCCTTGTAGATCGCCGACATGCCGACGGCGCCGGAGCGCGAGCCGTAGGTGCCCATGCCGAACTGCACCTTGTCGGTGTCGCCG
>DASVPW010000107.1:0-16005 GCA_036389455.1 Beijerinckiaceae bacterium | reverse complement strand
CGCTGATCCTCGCCGTCGCGCGCCGCATCGCCGAGGGCGCGCACGTCATCCCGGGCGATTCCTGGACCGGCGGCTGGTCGCCGACGTGGATGCTCGGCCACCGCATCACCGGCAAGCGCCTCGGCATCGTCGGCATGGGCCGCATCGGCCAGGCGCTGGCGCGGCGCGCCAAGGCGTTCGGCCTGTCGATCCACTACCACAACCGCCGCCACGTGGCCCCGAAGATCGAGGAGGAGCTCGAGGCGACCTACTGGGACTCCCTCGACCAGATGCTCGCCCGCATGGACGTGGTCTCGGTCAACACGCCGCATACGCCGGCGACCTACCACCTCCTCTCCGCGCGCCGCCTCCCCGGCGTGGTCGAGACCCGCATGCGCGAGCTCTTCGACACCCGCCTCAACGACGGCGACAAGCCGCTCTCGGCGGGCGAGCTGGTCGAGGCCGTGAAGGCCGCCGACGTGCTCGTGCCGACGGTCACCGACGAGATCGACGCGCCGCTCCTCGCCCAGGCCGGCCCGAACCTCAAGCTCATCGCCAACTTCGGCAACGGCGTCGACAACATCGACGTCCAGGCGGCGCTGTCCCGCGGCATCACCGTGACGAACACCCCCGGCGTCCTCACCGAGGACACGGCCGACATGACCATGGCCCTGATCCTCGCCGTCTCGCGCCGCATGGTCGAGGGCGCGAGGGTCATCCCCGACGACGACTGGGCCGGCTGGTCGCCGACCTGGATGCTCGGCCACCGCATCACCGGCAAGCGCCTCGGCATCGTCGGCATGGGCCGGATCGGCACCGCGCTCGCGCGCCGCGCCAAGGCCTTCGGCCTGTCGATCCACTACCACAACCGCCGCCGCGTCCCGCCGGGCCTCGAGGACGAGGTCGAGGCGACCTACTGGGACAGCCTCGACCAGATGCTCGCCCGCATGGACATCGTCTCGGTCAACACGCCGCACACGCCGGCGACCTACCACCTGCTCTCGGGCCGCCGCCTCAAGCTCATGAAGCCCGAGGCGATCGTCGTGAACACCGCGCGGGGCGAGATCATCGACGAGACCGCGCTCGCGCGGCTGATCGAGGCCGGCGGCCTCGCCGGGGCCGGGCTCGACGTGTTCGAGCACGAGCCCGCCGTCAACCCGCGGCTCCTCAAGCTCGCCCGCTCCGGCAAGGTCGTGCTCCTGCCCCACATCGCCTCGGCGACCCACGAGGGCCGGGTCGACATGGGCGAGAAGGTGATCGTCAACATCAAGACCTTCATGGACGGCCACCGCCCGCCCGACCGGGTGCTGCCGTCGATGCTGTAGGGGCGGCGCGACCCAAAGCCCGGATCGCCTCCCCGGCGGCGCGCTCGCCCTCCTGCCAGGCGCCGCCGACGGTGCCCCATTGGGTGCGGGAGGCGAACTCGCCCGTGAGCCACAATCTTTCGGCGACCGGCGCCTTGATCGCGTCGCGGGCGGGCGAGAGGCCGGGCGGGACGACCGACCAGGAGCCCCGCGACAGCGGATCGTGGCGCCAGTCCGTCACGGCCGGGACGGCGAGGCCGCGGATGGCGCGGGCGCCGAACTGCCCGATGAGCACCTGCCGGGCGAAGCGGGCCGCCGCCCCGGGGGCGAGGCGGTCGAGGCGGAGCGCCGTCGGGTGGTCGAGCTCGAAGTAGTGGAACGGCGTGCCGTCGATGCGGGTCAGCATCCCGGGCGGGCGGTGGCGGGTGCCCAAGAAGCTCGCGAGCCGGTCGGGGCCGTGGAAGGGCGCGCCCGGCCAATGCAGCACCACGTGCTCGTAGATCCCTGGGACGAAGGCGTGGATCGCATCGCGCACGGCCGGCGGAAGCGCCGGCTCGAAGCGGATCGCGCCGCGTTGGAGCACCGCCGGCGGCACCGTGACGATGGCGGCGCGGGCCCGCACCGTGCCGGCGCCGGTCTCGACCGCGACGCCCGGTCCCGACACGTCGACGCGTGTGACCGCGGTCCCGAGGCTGACCGGCAGCCCGCGGGCGAGCCGCGCCACGTAAGCCCCGAGCCCGCCCGCGATGAAGCGGTTGTCGGCGTAGTCCATGCTCAGGACATCCTTCAGGCTCACTTCGGCGAGCGGGCGGCCGCCGACGAGCCCGTGCACGGTGGCGATCGGCTCGCGCCAGGGGCCGAGGAGCGGCAGCGCGCTCGCGGCGGCGCGGTCCTGCGGCTCCTTCGCGTCGCGCGCGAAGGCGTGGTCGGCAAGCTCGAACGCGGTCCTGCGCGCCCGCCGCTCGGCCGCGGTCCCGGGCCTTCCGCGCACGAAGAGGTGGCCCTGGACCGGCGCCCGGCGCAACGGCTCGCCCCGCGCCGCCGCGAGATGGACGAGCGGGTTGTCCGGGCCGTTGTGGAGCCAGTGCGGCCCGAGGTCGACCGGGTGCCCCTTGAGGAGCGCCGTCACGGCCCGCCCGCCGACGCGCCCGCGGGCCTCCAGCACCGCGACCGAGAGCCCGGCCTCAAGGCAGCGCCGCGCCGCCGCGATCCCGGCCGCGCCGGCGCCGACGATGACGACGTCGGGATTCCTCGGCGGCTCGGCGAGGGCGGGGCTTGAGACGGGCTTCATCCGGAGGAGCGGAATCAGGTTGCCTTGTGGCGGCCGGGCCGGCCCCTACATAGGCCGAAGTTCGCCGGCGCCCGAAAGAAATCCATGCTCGTCTCCGCAGCCTTCGCGGCCTGGGGCCAGGTGTTCTCGCCGCCCTTCCGCAAGATCCTCTGGCGCTCGCTCGCGCTCACGATCGCGCTCCTGGTCCTGGTGTGGTTCGGGCTGACGCGCCTCTTCGCCTACTACCTCAAGGGCCATCCGCTCAGCACCGACTATCCGGTCCTCGACAGCCTCGCGTTCTTCCTCGCCGGCGCCGGGCTGTTCGTGGCGCTCGCCTACGTCCTGCCGGCGATCTCGGCCCTCGTCGCGGGCTACTTCCTGGACGACGCCGCCGAGGTCGTCGAGCGCACGGACTTTCCGGTCGACCCGCCCGGCCGGGCGCTGCCGTTCGGCCGGGCGCTCCTCTACGGCCTGCGCTTCGCCGGGCTGTCGCTCGTCGTGAACCTCGTCGCGCTCCTCCTGTTCTTCGTGCCGGTCGTGAACCTCGCCGCCTTCTTCGCGGCGAACGCCTACCTCCTGGGGCGCGAGTACTTCGAGCTCGCGGCGCTGCGCTTCCGTCCGCCCGAGGAGGCGGCGCGGATGCGGGCCGCCTACCGCCCGACCGTGCTCCTCGCCGGCGCCATGATGGCCGGGCTCGTGCTGGTGCCGGTGCTGAACCTCCTGACGCCGCTGTTCGGCATCGCCCTCATGGTGCACGTGCACAAGCGCCTATCGGGCGTGCTCCCCGACCGCCGCTGGTCCGGCCGCCTCCCCGGGGCGGAACCCGGAGCCCGGCCCCGCTGAGCGGGGCGCGAGGTCGTCCGGGGTCGCGGACCCGCCGATGACGTCGGCGTCCCGCTTGGGATCGAACTGGCCGGTCTTGCGGAAGCGGGTGAGGTAGGCCGGCGCGATCGCCTCGATCGAGGTCGGCGCGATGCCGAGCGCCTCGAGGGTGCGCCCTTCCGCCTTCGCCTCCCCGGAGACAACGTTGTCGTGCGAAAGGAGCGCGACCTGGTCCCGGGTCAGGACGAGCTCGTCGGGCATCAGGCCGAGCGTCACGAGGTCGAGCATCTCGGTGGTCCAGGCCTGCCAGCGGGCGAAGCGCGGGGACAGCGGGACGACGAACCGGCGCCGCCCGGTCACCGCGAGGACGTAACCGACGAGCTCGCGCAGCGTCCTCACCTCGGGCCCGCCGAGCTCGTAGATTCGCCCGCCCGCGACCGCCCCCCCGCCCGCGCGGGCGACCGCCGCGGCGACGTCGCCGACGTAGACCGGCTGGAAGCGGGTGTCGGCGCCGGCGAGCGGCATGACCGGCAGGAAGCGGGCGAGCGACCCGAAGCGGTTGAGGAAGCCGTCGCCGGGCCCGAAGATCACCGATGGCCGGAATATCACCGCGTCCGGCACGGCGGCCCGGACCGCCGCCTCGCCCTCGGCCTTGGTGCGGGCGTAGGCGGAAGCCGAGGCGAGGTCGGCGCCGAGCGCCGAGACGTGGACGAGGCGCGCGCCCGCCGCCGCGGCGGCCTCGGCGACGCGCCTCGCGCCCTCCGCGTGCACGCCCTCGAAGGTCTGCCGGCGGTCCGCGCGGAGCACGCCGACGAGGTTGATCACGACGGAGGCGCCGCGGACCGCCCGCTCGACCGAATCGAGGTAGCGCAGGTTCGCCTGGACGGGATGGATCTGGCCCGGGAAGCCGAACGGCTGGACGTTGCCGGCGAGGTTCGGCCGGCGCACCGCGACCCGGATGCGGAAGTTCCGGCGCGCCAGCAGCGCGACCACGTTGCGCCCGACGAACCCGGAGCCGCCGAACACGGTGACGATCTGCGGCGACAGGGGATGGGCCGGGTCGGTCATCGAAACCTCCTGCCCGCCGAGGCGCCCTCGCGCGCGACTTCGGAGCGGGACCGCGAGGCGGGACTTGGGGGGACTCTTGGGGGACTTGGTGCTCCTTTAGTCAAGGGGCCCGCCCCTGTGAAGGGCGCCGCGGCGCCGGCCGGCCGATCGCGATTTGACTTGCGCGCGCGCATTCATAGAATCCCCGGGAGGTGCCGCCCGAGAGGCGGCGCTTTCGTTTCCGGTCCGGCCTTCGCCTGGCCGGCCCGCCTCAGGAGACAAGGCCGTGACCTCGCCGCTGCTGCCGACCTACGCGCGCGCCGACCTCGAGTTCGAGCTGGGCGAGGGCCCCTGGCTCGTGACGCGCGACGGCGAGCGATACCTCGACTTCGGCGCCGGCATCGCCGTCAACGCGCTGGGCCACGCCCATCCGCACCTCGTCGAGACCCTGACGGAGCAGGCCAAGAAGGTCTGGCACGTCTCGAACCTCTACCGCATCCCGGAGGGCGAGCGCCTGGGGCAGCGCCTCGTCGACGCGACCTTCGCCGACGCCGTGTTCTTCACGAACTCCGGCGGCGAGGCGATCGAGGCCTCGATCAAGACGGCGCGCAAGTACCATTCCGCGAACGGCGCGCCCGAGCGCTACCGCATCGTCACCTTCGAGGGCGCGTTCCACGGCCGCACCCTCGCCGGCATCGCGGCCGGCGGCCAGAAGAAGTACCTCGAGGGCTTCGGCCCCAAGGTCGAGGGCTTCGACCAGGTCCCCTTCGGCGACCACGAGGCCCTGCGGCGCGCGATCGGGCCCGAGACCGCCGCGATCCTGGTCGAGCCCGTCCAGGGCGAGGGCGGCGTGCGCGTCGTGCCGACCCAGTGCATGCGCGGACTTCGCGAGCTCGCCGACGAGCACGGCCTCCTCCTCATCCTCGACGAGGTGCAGACCGGGGTTGGGCGCACCGGCCGGCTCTTCGCCCACGAGTGGAGCGGGGTGACGCCCGACGTCATGGCGGTCGCCAAGGGCATCGGCGGCGGCTTCCCGATGGGGGCGTGCCTCGCGACCGCCGAGGCCGCGAAGGGCATGACGGCCGGCACCCACGGCTCGACCTTCGGCGGCAACCCCCTCGCCATGGCGGTCGGCAACGCCGTCCTCGACGTGGTGCTGGAGGACGGCTTCCTCGACCGCGTGCGCCGCATCGGCCTCGTCTTCAAGCAGCGCCTCGCCGAGCTCCTGGACCGCCACCCGGCGGTGATCGCCGAGATCCGCGGCGAGGGCCTGCTCCTCGGGCTTCGCGTCAACGTGCCGAACGCCGACTTCATGGCGGCGGCGCGGGACGAGAAGCTCCTCACCGTGACGGCCGGCGACAACGTGGTGCGGCTCGTGCCGCCGCTGATCGTCGGCGAGGCCGAGGTCGGCGAGGCCGTCTCCCGCCTCGACCGCGCCTGCGCGGCGCTCGAGCACGGGATGCTGGCGCTCGCCCGGCGCGGAGCCGCCGAATGAGGGACGGCTCTCGCGGCAAGCGCGACTTCCTCGACCTCAAGGACTTCTCCGGCGAAGAGCTCCGCCGCGTGCTCGACGCCAGCGCCGGGCTGAAGGCAGGGCGGCGCAAGGGCGAGATCCGCAAGGACGGGCCGCTCGCCGGCAAGGCGCTCGCGATGGTGTTCGACAAGCCCTCGACCCGCACCCGCGTGTCCTTCGACATGGCGATGCGCGAGCTCGGCGGCGAGACCCTGATGCTGACCGGCCAGGAGATGCAGCTCGGCCGCGGCGAGACCATCGCCGACACGGCCCGGGTGCTGTCGCGCTACGTCGACGCCATCATGATCCGCATCCTCGACCACGCCATGATGCTGGAATTGGCCGAGCACGCGACCGTGCCGGTCATCAACGGCCTGACGAAGCTCACGCACCCGTGCCAGATCATGGCGGACGTCCTCACCTTCGAGGAGCATCGCGGGCCGATCAGGGGCCGCACCGTCGCCTGGACCGGCGACGCCAACAACGTGCTCGCCTCCTGGGTCCACGCCGCCGCGCGGCTCGATTTCACGGTCCGCATCGCGACGCCGCCGGAGCTCGACCCGCGCCCCGAGCTCTTGGCCTGGGCCAAGCGCGAGGGCGCGAAGGTCATGGTGACGCGCGATCCGTTCGAGGCCGTCCGCGGCGCCGACGCGGTCGTGACCGACGCCTGGGTCTCGATGGGCGACGAGGACGAGGGCCGGCGCCACAACCTGCTCAAGCCCTACCAGGTCAACGCCAGGCTGATGGGCGCCGCCGGCAAGGACGCGGTCTTCATGCACTGCCTTCCGGCCCACCGCGGCGAGGAGGTCACGGACGAGGTCATGGACGGGCCGCGCTCGGTCGTGTTCGACGAGGCCGAGAACCGGCTGCACGCCCAGAAGGGCATCTTGGCGTGGTGCTTCGGGGCGGTCGAGGCGTGAGGGTCGCGCCAAGAGGCTTGTGGCATGAGGCTTGTGGCATGAGGTTTGGGCCATGAGGCTCGGCGCCTACGAGGCGGCGGACGACGTCGTGCTGCCGTTTTCGGTCGAGCCCCTCGACACCCGCGGCCGCGTGGTGCGGCTCGGGCCGTCGGTCGACACGATCCTGACCCGCCACGGCTACCCGGACGCGGTCGCCCGCGCGATCGGCGAGGCGGCGGCGCTCACCGTGCTCCTCGGCTCCTCGCTCAAGTTCGAGGGCCGCTTCCAGCTCCAGACCAAGTCGGACGGCGCGATCCAGATGATCGTCGTCGACTTCGACGCGCCGGACCGCCTGCGCGCGACGGCCCGCTTCGACGCCGAGAGGATCGCGGCGCTCGGCTCGGGCGCGCAGCGGACGGCCGAGCTCCTCGGCCACGGCGTCCTCGCCATGACGATCGACCAGGGCGCCGAGCGCAGCCGCTACCAGGGCGTGGTGGCGCTCGAGGGCCAGGGCTTCGAGGAGGCGGCGCACCAGTACTTCCGGCAGTCCGAGCAGATCCCGACGCGGGTGCGGCTCGCGGTCGCCGAGGAGTTCGGCGGCGGGCGCCGCGCCTATAGGGCCGGCGGCCTCATGGCCCAGTTCCTGCCGGCCTCGCCCGAGCGCATGCGCCAGCCGGACCTGCATCCCGGCGACATCCCCGAGGGCCATCCCGCGGAAGGCGCGCCCGGGCTTCGCGAGGACGACGCCTGGGTCGAGGCCAAGGCCCTCGTCGACACGATCGAGGACCACGAGCTCGTCGACCCGGACCTCGCGAGCGAGCGCCTGCTCTACCGCCTGTTCCACGAGCGCGGCGTGCGGGTGTTCGAGCCGCAGGGGGTGCGCGAGGAATGCCGCTGCTCGCGCCAACGCATCATGGCGATGATGCGCCGCTTCTCGCCGCAGGACCGTCGCGACATGGTCGGCGACGACGGCCAAATCCGCATCACCTGCGAGTTCTGCTCCCGCCGCTACGACCTCGACCCCGCCGAGGTGGAGGCCGAGCTGGCGCGGCCGGAGGCGGGGTGACCGTTGCGCGCCGGTCGACGTTGACAGCCCGTCTGTAAGGCAATACCTTACATCCCGTGATCCGGTCGTTCAGGAGCAAGGCGCTTCGCCTGTTCGCCGAGACGGGCGACGCGCGCAAGCTCAGCGTGCCGAACGCCGGGCGCGTCCGCCAGATCCTGCTGGCCCTGGACACCGCCAAGCGCCCTGAGGATATGAATACCCCCGGGCTCCGGTTCCACGGCCTCAAGGGCGAGCGGAGGGGCATGTTCGCCGTGGACGCCAGTGGCAACTGGCGGATCACCTTCCGATGGGACGGCGAGGACGCCGTCGACGTCGACCTGGAGGATTACCACTGATGGCCGGCAATCCCCTTCTCAAGGGCCTTGCGCCCATGCACCCGGGCGAGTTCCTGCGTGAGGTGATCGTCCCGGCCCTCGCGCTTCCCAAGGCCGAGATCGCCCGCCGCCTACAGATTTCCCGCCAGACCCTCTATGACATCCTCGACGAGAAGCAGCCCGTGACCCCCGCGATGGCGCTGCGCCTCGGCAAGTTCCTCGGCAACGGCCCCGATTTCTGGCTCAACCTCCAGCGCGACCATGACCTGCGCACGCTGGAGCCGAAGATGGCGAAGGAGCTTGCCGCGATCGAGACCGTGGCGGCTTGAGGGGGCGAGGTGGGGCGCCCGCCCTGCCGAAATCCCCCCGTGAACGGAGACGAGCGAGTGGTTTGCTGGCGTGATTCCCGAGTTCGCGGGTTGCCTTGGCCTTACCGAGATTTCGGTGAATCGGGTCGCCAAGGCGGCGACTTTTTAGTTGGCCTAAAAACGGGAGCGTGGCATCAATACACGAACCGTGTACCCCAAACGGGTAAGCGGCAGGTGGAGTAGGAGGGATTCTAACCCTCGGGGTTTCTGGCTCGACAACCTGGCCCCGGCACACGCCCTACCCCATTTCCCTGAGAGGGTGCGGAAGCCCCTCTCAAGGTACGCAACGGGCGCGCCAGCCCGACCGTCGTCGCAAGACGACCGGCAGGCGGGGGCTTCGCGAGAGCCTCCGCTTGCCGCTTTCCCGCATCGGGCGCGGCCAGATTGGGTGGACTCCAAGCAAGGCGCAAGGATCGGCTGTGGAGAGACGCAATTCTCCTGTGGGCGACGACGCAAATCGCGGGCCACCCGATCCCGTCGAGACGAGAGCGTCGGCCATCGCCAACCGCCTTTTCACGCTTCCACACAAGCCCCGAAAGAGTGGCGCTAAGGCCGGTAAGGTCGCCAGCAAGCCCGCAAAGGAAAAGGGCGGCTGAATGCCTCCCGATCAGTGGGTTCCCGGTAACCCCGATCTCGCGCTCCTCATTGAGATTGGGCTGGTGATCCTGAGCGGTGCCTTCATCTGGCGCATCGCGATCATCAAAGAGCAAACGCCGCGCAGCATTCTGGCCCTAGCGCTGTTCGCGGTGGGCGTGATCGCCGGCATTTGGGCGGCGGCCCTCAACATCGTTGAACGGTAGGAACCCGAAACAGCCCGGCCAGCGAGCCGGGCTTTGTGCGTTGCCCGGGTGTTGACCGAGGAGTGCGCTTCGGTCGGACCCGTGGACGAAGCGAGGCTATCTCAGATCGCAAAGCGGCTCATGTCCATGCCAAAGCCGAGGAAGGGAGCCGAAAGGAAGACGCCCAGTGATGGGAGGCAGACGTCTCTACCCGGCAGGCTTAACGAGCTGTAGCTGATAGGTGATGCCGACTTTCTCGCGAAGAAGTCGCACTAACTGTTCAAGGGCACGGCCGGACCGCTCTGTGTCCTTCCTGATGTTGATCCGAACGTCAATAATCAAGCTATCGACTTCAAGCATTGTTGGTCTTAATGTCCGCATCTGCTTCTCGGACATCTCTCCGGTAACGGCGTCGCCCTCGATTCCGACAGCCAAGGACTTCAATTGGTCTGTCAGACTGCGCCGATGGTTCCCCGCCTCTTTCAGAGCCTCAAGCAATGCATTGTGGGCTTCATCCAACTCCGCAATTTCGTTAAAAAGATCGTTATCTTTTAAGGAGAGCAGCAAGGCCATTTCATCTGATGTGAAGTAAATGGGGCCAGGAACATTGATAATCGGCTTAAAGGTCTGCCACGGATCGCATTTGAGTTCTGCCTCTTTCTTCTCGGCTCTTTCGAGGTTCTCATTCATGTTTGCGAGCGTAGAGTAAATCCGCCTTAGCTTGAAGATCATCGAATTTGCGAGTGCCTTTTGCCGTTCGTCGCGATCTTCGGCCCTCTGTTTGCGCGCCTCGCGAAGTCCGATCTTAGCGGCCCAAAGGCTGATGCCACCGCCTATTACTGCGCCCAGAAGAGCGGCCCAAAGCTCGGTCTCGCCTGACACCGCTTCCCATGCTGATCCCAGCCAAGTCATGCTAGGCCCTCTGGCCCTCCGAACAATTTACCGACTACACTCGCAAGATCAGCCGCGATTTTAGCAAGGCTTGCGAAACCACCAGCTTTTTCGGAAATAGAGCCCAACAGCGCCTTCACAACCGACGGTTTACGCTGGGCCACAATCTGTTCTGCTAGCGATTGCACGAGATCAAGGAGTTCCTGGCGGGTGCTGGCCGCCATGTCCCTCGTGTCCAGAATCGCTTGCGTGAGTAGCTTTATCTGTTGACCAACAAGCTCGGCATCAGATCCCCTTGTGAGGGTTATTGCAGCATCAATCTTCGCGAGATCGCCAGTGCTCACCACACCGACCTGTGAGTTGGCGATTGTGATATTGTTGAAAGTGCCGCGCTTTTGCATGCCCATTGCCATTTCTGCCACTGGTATTCTTCCCCCAGTTGGACCTATCCCAACTACCATATCCATATGATCCATGGCCTGGTTCATCATTGCTGCGTTTTGCAGAAACTGCCAGTGCGTTGCCTCTGCCAGCTTGTGATAGCAATCGAGGCACAACGGTATGCTGCCCTCGCCCACCTGGGCGAAGGCAGGCCGGGTGCATTGCTGGCACTTCATAGCTTCATCTTTTTACGCTTGCGCTTCCTCAACGCGTGCAAAGCCTCATGCTTGAAGCTGCACTTCGTTAATCCGCTGATAGGTGAGGCGCTTCCCTTCCGCGTCGCGCACGATCTCAGAGACGCGCATGAGGCGTTGAAGCCGAGAGAGGCGCGACGGTTGTACCTGAAATCGACTCCGCAAGGTAGCGGTGAAGATGCTTCTCACGGCAATGGTGATACACGCCATACATGCCGCGCTTGAATATCGAAAATACGCCTTCCACAGCATTCGTACGCGCCGCCCTTCGTCGGCAGGTAATAGCGCTTCGTCTTACGCGGGCGCGGCACGTCGTGCTTGCCCTGATAGGTCTCGCCGCGTCCGCGTTGCCGCAGTGAGGGCACACCGGACCACGAGGCCAGCGCTGCGCCTCAAAGCCAATCGCAAGCCGCGTTCGCGTCGCGGAAGCGGGGTTCCGAGAGGTCCATGACAGCGCCTAAGTCCTTGCGGCTCAATCGATAGCGAGCATCCTAGAGCTTGGGGCTGCTTTGTCACTTGATGATCCTGAAAATAATCCTTGACACTGTTCCCGTTCTGTGCTCATATGCCGCCCGTCCCGTCCACCCGAGGGGCGCGCTCATGAGGCGTCGTGACGTGGGGCGGGATCGGTGCCCGTGCCGAGAACGCAAGCCCGGTTGCGGGGGTCGGCTGAGGATCATGCCGTCGGCGGGCCGGGCGGGCCTCTCGCAGGAGAGGACCTGGCCTCGCCCAACGGGCCGGGTGTCGACCCGTCCTCAGCGGCCGGCCAAAAAACACCGCGCGCGGGGCCGATGGCCCGCGTTGAAAAGATCGGGCTCGTCGCGCCCCGCGCGCCCCCTCGATCGTCTGGCCTCCCATGGCTCGGGCCGAAAGGACCGCGAGAGCGATGACGCACGACTCCGGCACGCACGACCCGCCCCCGAAGGGCGCCCCGAGGCACCGCCCGCTCGACGGCATCGCCGACCCGAGCGACCTCATGCGGCAGCTCTCCGACCTCTTCGTGTGGGCGCCGGGCTGCCGGCGCCGGGCCTGCCGGCGGGCCGAGCGCTGCCAGGGCGGCGAAGGGCCGCCCTGCTTCGACGAGAACCGCGGCTTCTTCGCCGAGGCCATGACGGCGGGCCTGCGCGAGACGCGCCGCTTCTGGAAGCGCCAGCGCGCGCTCGCCCGCGAGGCCGAGGCGCTCGCGGCGCCGCCCGGGCCCGCCCTCCCGCCTGAAGGGAGCGGGACGCCTACTCGGCCCGGCACATCTCCGCGAGGCGGCGCATGAAGGCCTCGCCGGCGGCGAGCGCGTCGAGCGTGATGTACTCGTCGGGCTGGTGCGCCTGGTCGATCGAGCCCGGGCCGCAGACGATCGTCGGGATGCCGGCGCCCTGGAAGCGCCCAGCCTCGGTCGCGAACGACACCGTCGAGGTGCGGTTCCGCCCGGCGAGCCTGAGCGCGAGCCGCTCGGCCTCGGAGCCCGGCGCCGGGGCGAGGCCCGGCACGAACACCTCGAGCTCGGTCTCGATCCGGCCGAAGGGGCCGTGGCGGTTGAGGCGCGGCAGCGCGACCCTTTCCGCGAAGCGCGCGAGCCGGCCCGGGATCTCGTCCGGGTCGAGGCCGGGGAGGCCCCGGAACTCCCAGTGGAACGTGCACAGCTTCGGCAGGATGTTGCGCGCCGTGCCGCCCGAGATCGTGCCGACGTGCACGGTCGTGTACGGCGGGTCGAAGCGCCCGCCCGGGTCGCCCCGCGCCGCCATCTCGTCGGCGATGCGGTTGAGCTCGGCGACGAGCTCGGCCGCCGCCATGACGGCGTTCGCGCCGAGGGCCGGCTTCGAGGAATGGCCCTCGCGCCCGTGCACGGTGGTGAAGAAGGTGCCGATGCTCTTGTGCGCGTCGACGACCTCGAGGGCGGTCGGCTCGCCGACGATCACGGCGCGGGGCGCCGGCAGGCCCGCGCCGAAGCGGGCGATCGCGTCCATGACGCCGAGGCAGGTCGTCTCCTCGTCGTAGGACAGGAGGATGTGGATCGGCGTCCTGAGATCCATCGCCAGGAGGTCGGGCACGAGGGCGAGGGCGAGGGCGCAAAAGCCCTTCATGTCGACGGCGCCGCGGCCGTAGGCGCGCCCGTCCTCGACCCGCAGGCTGAACGGGTCGCCGGTCCAGGCCTGGCCCGTCACCGGCACCACGTCGGTGTGGCCGGAGAGGACGACGCCGCCGCGGTCGGCCGGGCCGAGGGTCGCGTAGATCGCGGCCTTGTCGCCGGCGGCGTTCGGGAAGCGGGCGTGGGGGACGCCCCAGCCGTCGAGGTAGTCGGCGACGAAGTCGATCAGCGCGAGGTTCGGCTTCGCGCTCTCGGTGTCGAAGGCGACGAGCCGCCCGAGCATCTCCAGCGGCGTGTAGCGGGCGCCCGCCATGGGCTAATGCATCACGCGCTTGACGGACGGCGCGTCGAGGGAGAAGGCCGGGATCGAGGCGAGGAAGCTCTCGCCCTGGTCCGTCACCATCGAATAGGTGCCTTCCATGGTGCCGTTCGGGGTCGTGAGCGGGCAGCCCGAGGTGTAGCTGAAGGTCTCGCCCGGGCCGAGCACCGGCTGCTTGCCGACGACGCCCGGCCCGCGCACCTCCTGGAGCTGCCCATGCCCGTCGACGATCTTCCAGTGGCGCGACTTGAGCTGCACCCGCTCGGTCGACATGTTGGTGATCTCGACCGTGTAGGCGAAGAAGTAGCGCCCGTCGTCGGGCGAGGATTCCTCCTCGACGAAGCGCGGCATGACCGTGACGCGGATCCCTCGGGTCACCGCCTTGTACATCGGCTCGGGGCTCGAAGCGTTCGCGGCGACAGCCGCCTTGAAAAGCGTGGTAAGGCGGCGCGCCGGGGCCGTCAATCGCGGGAAGCCGGCGCCGCGGAGGTGGGCCTTGGGCATCCAGCGTCTGACGCCGGGCGAGATCCACGGGGTCGCCAACATCGGAGCCGGGCCGTTCGTCTATCTCGCCGTGACGACGCCGCCGCAGGACTTCGCGCCGGCCTACCGCGGCCGGCGGAATCCGGCCTGAGCGCCCGCATGCTCGACCGCCCGATGCGCCGCCTCCTCGGCCCGGCCCTCGACCGGGCCGGGCGGGCGCTCGGCGCGCGCGGCGTGAGCGCGGACGCCTTGACCTTCGCGGGCCTTGGCGCCGGCCTCGCCGCAGCAGCCTGCGTGGCCGCGCGGCTCGACGCCGCGGCCTTCCTCCTCCTCGTCGTGAACCGGGTGCTCGACGGCCTCGACGGCGCGGTCGCCCGGGCGACCGTCCGCACCGACCGCGGCGGCTTCCTCGACATCGTGTTCGACTTCGTCTTCTACGGCGCAGTCCCCCTCGCCTTCGCGCTCCGCGACCCGGCCGCGAACGCGGTGCCGGCTGCCGCGCTCCTGTTCGCGTTCTACGTCAACGGCGCGAGCTTTTTGGCCTTCGCGGCCATCGCGGCGAAGCGCGGCCTCGACGATGCGGCTTTGAACGGCAAGTCGATCCACTTCACGGCCGGCCTCGCCGAGGGGACCGAGACGATCCTGTTCTTCGCCGCCATGATGCTCTGGCCCGCCGCCTTCCCGCTCCTCGCCTATGCCTTCGCCGGCCTGACCCTGGCGAGCGCCGCCGCCCGGGTCGTCGCGGCGTGGCGCGCGTTCCGGGATCCCGGGGACGAGTGACCGCGCCTCCTACTCGGCGGCTTCCTCGGGCCGCGCCCCCTCGGCGGCCGCGAACTGCAGCGCCGCGAGCCTGGCGTAGAGCCCGCCGCGGGCAAGGAGCGCGTCGTGCGTGCCCTCCTCGACGATGCGGCCGTGGTCCATGACGAGGATGCGGTCGGCGGCGCGGATCGTCGCGAGGCGATGGGCGATGACGAGGGTGGTGCGGCCGCGCATGAGCCGGTCGAGCGCCTCCTGCACGGCGCGCTCGCTCTCGGCGTCGAGGGCCGAGGTCGCCTCGTCGAGGAGGAGGACGGGCGAGTCCTTGAGGATCGCGCGGGCGATGGCGAGGCGCTGGCGCTGGCCGCCCGAAAGGGTCACGCCGCGCTCGCCGATCTCGGTGAGGTACCCCTTGGGCAGGGCCTCGACGAAGCCGTCCGCAAAGGCGAGCTCGGCGGCACGCCGGACCTCCTCGACGGCGGCGTCCGGGCGCCCGTAGCGGATGTTGTCGAGGACGGTTGCGGCGAAGATCGCGGGCTCCTGCGGCACGAGGGCCATGCGGCGGCGCAGCGCCGCCGGGTCGACGTCGGTGACCGGCAAGCCGTCGACGAGGACGAGCCCCTTCTGCGGGTCGTAGAAGCGCAGCAGCAGCTGCAGCACGGTGCTCTTGCCCGCCCCCGACGGCCCGACGAGGGCGACCCGCTCGCCCGGACGGACCTGGAATGTCAGCCCGTGCAGCGCCGCGTGCTCCGTCCTGGTCGGATACGAGAAGTGCACGTCCGAGAAGGCGACGGTGCCGATCGGCGGCTCGGGCAGGCTGCGCGGGGTCGCGGGCGCCGCGACCGCGGGCTGCGCCGCCAGGATCTCGCCGAGCCGCTCGGCCGCGCCCGCGGCTTGCGCAAGCTCGCCGTAGACCTCCGAGAGCTGGCCGAGCGAGCTTGCCGCGAACACCGCGTAGAGCACGAACTGCGACAGGCGGCCCGCCGTCATCTCGCCCGCGAGCACGTCCTGGGCGCCGTACCACAGCACGCCGACGACGCTCGCCGAGACGAGGAAGATCGCGGTCCCGGTGAGGTAGGCCCGCGCCTTCGTGGAGGCCCGCGCCGCCGCGAAGGCTTCCTCGGCCGCCGCCGCGAAGCGCTCGGCGGTCGCGCGCTCCATGCCGAAGGCCAGCATGGCCCTGACCGCGCCGACCGCCTCGGCCGCGAAGGCGGAGGCGTCGGCGAGCCGATCCTGGGCGGCGCGGGAGCGGCGGCGCACGCCCCGGCCGGAGAGCACGAGAGGGAGCACGATCGCCGGGATCGCGAGGAGGACCAAGCCTGAAAGCTTCGGGCTCGTCCAGATCATGAGGGCGATGGCGCCGACGAAGAGGAAGAGATTGCGTAGGGCGATCGAGACGC
The DNA here is from genome assembly GCA_036389455.1 of Beijerinckiaceae bacterium. GTDB lineage: Bacteria > Pseudomonadota > Alphaproteobacteria > Rhizobiales > Beijerinckiaceae > JAJKJG01. The sequence continues at coordinate 77 of DASVPW010000107.1, read as the reverse complement.
TCGCCCCAAAGGCCGCCTTCACCTGGGTCGTGTCGGCGGTGAGGCGCGAGACGATCTCGCCGCTCTTGACGGCGTCG
>DASVPW010000106.1:0-2615 GCA_036389455.1 Beijerinckiaceae bacterium | reverse complement strand
GCGGGTCGGGCGCGAGGCCTCGCCCAGTGCTGTGGTCCTGGACAGCCAGTCGGTCAAGACCACCGAGAGCGGGGGTCCGCGGGGCTATGACGCGGGCAAGAAGGTGAAAGGGCGCAAGCGACAGGTGATGGTGGACACGGACGGGCGCGGACTGATCCTGGAGGTCCAGCCCGGCAACGTTCAGGACCGGGACGGAGCCCCTTTCGTGCTGCGCCTGTCGCGCGCCTTCTTCCCGTTCATCACGAAGGCCTTCGCGGATGCGGGCTTTGCCGGGGACGGGCCGGCGAAGGCCACCTCGATCACGGTCGAGATCGTTCGCAAGCCTGCCGATCAGGTCGGCTTTGCGGTTCACCCGCGCAGATGGGTTGTGAACGCCCGTACAATGTTGCCATCCCATGCTTCGAGTGGTCGGCAAGGATCGACCGCGATGAACTCCGCCCATGGGGCCGGAATGGGGCTTGCCGCGCTGGGTTGAAGCCGCATCGGGCGGCGGAGTTCAGGGGCGCCGCCGATGGAGGCGCCGATGACCCAGCACACGCGCCGCCCTCGTCTGGACGTGCAGGTGTCATTCGAGACGACGAGGTTCGGTCCGACCTGCCTGATCGAGGCTTACACCCGCCTCGTTCCGCTGCCGCGCACGACAATCGGAAAGGCGGCGCGCGACAGCGCCCCACCACCAGCGGCCGCCCGGTCCGCATCCTACGGAGGTAAGCATGTCTGACCACCGTGTGGCCTTTTATGCGCGCGTCTCGACGGAGCAGCAGGCCCGCGACCATACGATCGCGAGCCAGGTGGCGAGCTTGCGCGAGCGCATCGCCGCCGATGGCTGGCCGCTCGAGCCCGAGGACGCCTATATCGATGAGGGTTACAGCGGCTCACTTCTGCTGCGGCCGGCGCTGGAGCGCCTGCGCGACGCTGTCGCGGCTGGGGTGATCGACCGCGTCTACGTCTTGGCACCCGATCGGTTGGCCCGCCGCTATGCGCACCAAGTGCTTCTGATCGAGGAGTTCCGGCGCGCCGGCGCCGAGGTGATCTTCTTGAACCACCCGATCGGTGGCACGGCGGAGGATGACTTGCTGCTGCAAATCCAAGGCGTCATCGCCGAATACGAGCGCGCCAAGATTCTCGAGCGCAGCCGTCGTGGACGCCGCCACGCGGCCCGCTCGGGCCTGCTCAGCGCCTTCACCACGTCGCCCTATGGGTATCGCTACATCCCGAAGGCCCTCGGCGGCGGCGTGGCGCGGTTTGAGGTGGTCCCGGAGGAGGCGCGCATCGTTCGTTTGATCTTCGCCTGGACCGGCTTGGAGCGGGCCAGCTTGCGCGAGGTGTGCCGCCGGCTGCAGCGGGCCGGCTGCCGAACCCGCCGTGGCGCGACGCGCTGGTCCGCGTCCACCATCCACGGCATGCTGCAGAACCCAACCTACATTGGGCGAGCCATCTACGGGCACGCCCGCTATGTGCCGTCGCTCCCCAAGTTGCGTCCGATCCGGGGTCATCCACAGCCGTGCCGACGAGCGAGCGCGCGGATCGTTATGCCCCGGGAGGACTGGATCGAGGTGCCGGTGCCGGCGCTGGTCGATCCCGCCGTGTTCGAGGCGGCTCAAGAGCAATTGGATGAGAACCGTCGACGAAAGCGCGCGAGCTGCAAAGGACCCCGCTGGCTGCTGCAGGGACTGACCGTGTGCCGGCGCTGTGGGTACGCGTACTACGGCAAGACGGCGCCGCGGTCGAACTGGGCGACATCAAAGGAGGTGCTGTGTTACTACCGCTGCATTGGGACGGACGGATGCCGGTTCGACGGCCATGCCGTTTGCGACAACCGTCCGGTGCGCGGTGAGGATCTCGAGCAGGCGGTCTGGGCGCAGGTGCGGGCTCTTCTGGAAGAGCCCCGCCGCGTTGCCGCCGAATACCGCCGACGCTTGACGGAAGCTCGAGAGGGGGCAGGCTCATCCGACGACGTGACCCAGCTCGATCGACAAATCGCCGGCCTTCAGCGCGGCATCGGCCGGTTGATCGACAGCTATGCCGAGGGGGTGATCGACCGCGGCGAGTTCGAGCCCCGCATTGCTGGCCTCAAGACCCGCCGCGCGCAACTCCAGGAGCGGCGGCAAGCGGCTGCGGCCGCAGCCGAGAGCGAGCGCGAGCTGGGCCTGATCATCGGCCGGCTCGAAGAGTTCGCGGCCCAGGTCCACCAGGGTCTGGACAAGCTCGATTGGCAGGGCAAGCGAGACCTCATCCGCACGCTGGTCCGACGGATCGAGATCGACGGCAGCCATGTTGAGGTCGTCTTCCGAGTGCCGCCTCCAGCTCCTGAGCATCCCGGCCAGCCGCGCGATCCTCACCGCGCTCCCAAAGCCTGGCAACATTGTACGAGCGATTGTGGAGAGATTTTTCGCTTGGATTAGCCGAAACCGGCGCTTGTGGAAGGACCCGGAGGCCACACTCGCTTCGGCTCGCGCCTTCCTCTACGCCGCTTCCGTGATGCTCCTCATCCGCAGATTGGGACGAGCGTCATGAATTCCGGTCCGGACTCTAACAGGCGCTGGCGCAGAACTCAGAAGTCCCACCGCCGACTCAGGTTATGTAAATTGCGACTGCATATGCAATTCTCCACT
>DASVPW010000105.1:0-6707 GCA_036389455.1 Beijerinckiaceae bacterium | reverse complement strand
GCCGAGGTCGCCCGGCTCGAAATAGCGCTTCTCGAGGTGCTGGTGAGTGCGCTGCGGGTCGTGCTCGCCGTGCCCAGGCAGATGCACCTTGCGGTACTTGCCGACGATCCTGCCATCCCGATCGATGAGGATCGAGGTGTTGAAGCGGTGTCCGTCCGGCGTCAGCTCGGCGTAGCCGAAGGACATGGCCATGCCGTGCTCGACCGCGCGGTCGAAGAGCGGGCGCGTCGCGGCGCTCGGCATCTCGCGCTCGAACCAGAAATCCGCCTCGGCGCGGTCCTCGTAGTGCCAGCGCGGGAAGAAGGTCGTGAGGGCGAGCTCCGGATAGACGATGAGGTCCGCGCCCTTGGCCGCGGCCTCGTCCATGAGGTCGATCATGCGGCGGACCACCGCCTGGCGGCTGTCGTCCTTCTGGATCGGCCCGAGCTGGGCCGCGGCGACGCGGATGTTGCGCATGCTTTTGTTCTCTCCTCCTCCGGCAGGGACCGCCCCTGAGCAGCCGGGAGCGCGGATCAAGCGGCCTTCGCCGCCGCGCCCGCCATCTCGAGGTAGAGCCGGCGCAGGCGGCGGGTCAGCGCGCCCGGCCGTCCGTTGCCGACCGGACGGCCGTCGATGGCGACGACCGGCATGACGAAGCTCGAGGCGCTGGTCAAGAAAGCCTCGGCCGCGGCGTGCGCCTCCTCGACCGTGAACAGGCGCTCCTCGATCCTCAAGCCGTTCTCCTGCGCGAGGCGCATCACCGACCGGCGCGTGATCCCCGGCAGGACCGCGTTCGACAGCGGGCGGGTCACGATCCGGCCGTCCGCCGTGATGATGAAGGCGGTCGACGACGAGCCCTCGGTGACGTGGCCGTCCTCGACCATCCAGGCCTCGGCGACGCCGGCTTCCGCCGCGGCCTGCTTCGCCAGCACCTGGGCGAGGAGCGCGACCGACTTGATGTCGCGCCGCTTCCAGCGCAGGTCCTCGACGGTCACGACCGCGACGCCGGCCTCGGCGGCGGGCGAGCGCGAGATGTTCTTCACCTGCGTGAACATGACGACGGTCGGCCTCGCGTCCGCCGGGAAGGCGAACTCGCGCTCGGCGACGCCGCGCGTCACCTCCATGTAGACGACCCCTTCGACGAGCCCGTTGCGGCGCACGAGCTCCTCCTCGAGGCGCGTCCACTCCTCCGCCGTGTGCGGATTCGGAATGCGGATCTCCTCGAGCGAGCGCTCGAGCCGGGCGAGGTGCGCGTCGTTGTCGACGAGACGCGAGTTCAGGACCGCGCTCACCTCGTAGATGCCGTCGGCGAACAGGAAGCCGCGGTCCATGATCGGGATCTTGGCTTCCTCGTAGGGAACGAAGGCGCCGTTGATGTAGACGATGCGGGACATCTCTTTCTCCGCTCAGGCCGCGACGCGGTGCTCGAGGCGGCTCATCAGGCGAACGACGGGCCACAGGAGCACCAAATAGATCAGCGCCGCAAGCACGATCGGCGAGGTGTTGAAGGTGACCGAGCGCGCCATGTCGGCGGCATACAGGAGTTCGGTGAACGACACCACGCTCGCGATCGAGGTGAGCTTCACGACCTCGACGGTGTTGGAGACGAGGTCGGGCAGGACGTTGCGGACCGCCTGCGGCAGGATCACGTGGGCGAAGGTGTGCCCGGCGCCGAGGCCCGTCGAGCGCGCCGCCTCCCACTGCCCGCGCCCGATCGATTCGATGCCGGCCCGGTAGATCTCGCCGTAGAAGCTCGAGGTGTTGAGGGTGAAGGCGAGGCACACCGCCGCGAAGGGCGAGAGGTTCAGGCCCGCGAAGGGCAGGCCGGAATAGATCACGATCAGCAGCACCAGCGGCGGCAGCGCCCGGAAGAGGTCGATCAGCCCCTTCACGGCCCCGCGCAACGCGCGGCTCCGGGACAGGCTCGCGGTCGCGAGGAGGAGCCCGCCGGCGAGCCCGAGCGGGACCACGGCGAGGCAGAGCAGCGCCGTCATCTGCAGGCCCTTGAGGATGATCGGCGCGGCCTGGCGCATGACGGCGAGGTTGAGGAACTGGTCGAGGAAGACGTCCATCAGGCGCTCGCCTCCGGGCCGGCGCTCACGCCCGCCTCCACGCGAAGCGCCGCTCGACGTGGGCGCCGAGCAGCACCACCGGGATGAACACGACGACGTAGGCGGCGGCCCCCATCATGAGCGGCGTGGCGTTGCCCGAGAAGGACACCGCGGTCTGGGCCTGGTTGATGATCTCCCCGACCCCGATGACGGTGCCGAGCGCCGTGTTCTTGGTGATCGCGATGGTGCGGTTCGTCAGCGGCGGGATCGTGAGGCGCACCGCCTGCGGCAGGATCACGTGGAGGAGCGCCTGTCCGAAGCCGAGGCCGGTCGAGCGCGCGGCGTCCCACTGGCCGCGGCGCACCGAGAGGATGCCGGCCCAGAAGATCTCTTCCGCGAAGGCGGCAAGGACGAGGGACAGGACGAGCCACAGAACCGCATAGGAGGAAAGATTCACGCCGACGTTCGGCAGGCCGAAGTAGATGATGAGGATCAGCACCAACGGCGGCAGCGCCCGGAACACGTCGACGAAGACGACGATGAGCGCGTTCGCCGGCCGGACGCGGTAGCTGCGCAGGATCGCGAGCGCGAGGCCGAGCGCGAGCCCGGTCAGGACCACCGCGACGGCGATCTCGACCGTGACCAGCATGCCGTGCGCGATGTCGGGCCAGTACCGCGCCACGAGGCGCGGGTTGAGGAAGGTGTCGACGAAGCGCTCGAGGGCGGTCATGGGATCACCGCGCGATCTCGACCACGAAGGCGCGGGTGCGGGCGTTCCCGGGCGCCGCGAAGATGCGCTCCGGCGGCCCCTCCTCGACGATCCGGCCCGCCTCCATGAAGATCACCCGGTCGGCCGCCTCGCGGGCGAAGCGCATCTCGTGCGAGACCACCACCATGGTCATGCCGGCCCGGCGCATGTCGCGCATGACGGCGAGCACCGAGCCGACGAGCTCGGGATCGAGCGACGAGGTCGGCTCGTCGAACAGCATGATCTTCGGCTCGAGCGAGAGCGCCCGGGCGATCGTGACCCGCTGCTGCTGGCCGCCGGAGAGCTCGGCCGGATAGGCCGCGGCCTTGTCGGCGAGGCCGACCCGCTCGAGCGCGGCGAGGCCGATCGCGTCCGCCTCGCGCCGGCTCCTGCCGAGCACCTTGCGCAGCGCGAGCGTGACGTTCCCGAGCGCCGTCTTGTGCGGGTAGAGGTTGAAGCCCTGGAACACCATGCCGATGCGCCGGCGCATGGCGTTGATGTCGCATCGCGGGTCCATGAGGTCGACCCCGTCGACGCGGATCGAGCCGCCGTCCGGCTCCTCGAGCCGGTTGCAGCAGCGCAGGAGCGTCGACTTGCCCGAGCCCGACGGGCCGATCACGAACACGAGCTCCTGCGGCGCGACGGCGAGGTCGATGCCCTTCAGGACCTCGAGCGCGCCGAAGCGCTTCTTCAGGCCGCGGACGTCGAGGATGGGAGGCTCGGACAGTCGGGTCATCCCGACCGACCCCGGGAGGTTTCAATCGCACTTCGTCGCGCGCGGGGCCGGGTCGTAGCCCGGCATGTCCGGGACGCCGGTGCCCGGGAACACCGTCACGGCGGCGGCGCCCGCCGCCGGCGGGATGCCGAACCACTTCTCGTGCAGCCGCGCGATCGCGCCCTCCTGCTTCAGGCACTCGATCGCGGTCTCGAGCTGGTCGCGCATGGCGACGTTGTCCTTGCGCACCGCGGCCGACCACACGAGCCCGGTCGAGTGGAGGTAGGACAGCTTCACCTGCGGGTTCTGCCTCGCGGCCCAGGCGATGACGGTGTTGCCGGCGACGTTGGCGTGGGCCCGCCCGGCGATCACCGCCTGCACGGCGTCGGTCTGGGTGCCGAAGCTCTCGACCTTCCAGCCGATCTTTTCCTCGAGCCCGCGCGCCCAGGTGTCGTAGGCCGAGCCGCGGTTGACCGACACGACCTTGCCCTTGAGGTCCTCGAGGCTCTTGACGTCGGGCGCGTCGCGGCGGACCAGGAACTGGAAGTCGGTGTTGAGGTAGCCCTCGGGGAAGAGCAGGCTCTCGGCGCGCTCCTTCGTCACCGTCACGGGCGCGATGATGAAGTCGTAGGTGCCGGCCTGGAGCGCCGGCAGGAGGCCCGAGAACTGGGCCGCGTCGACCGTAACCTCGCGGCGGAGCTTGCGGCCGATCTCCTTCGCGAGGTCGACGTTGAAGCCCTGCACGCCGCCCTGCATGTCCGGGAAGGCGTGCGGCGCGAAGGTGCCGTCGACCGCGGTCCGTAGCGGCGCCTGCGCCGGCGCCGGTCCCGCCGAGGCCGCCAGGGCCGCCGTCATAAGCCCGCCGAGGATGCGCCCCGTCCACCGCGATCGTGCCATGTCACCGCTCCCCTGTGCCGCCGCCTTCGAGGCAAACTCTATGCCGCCGCGCCGAAGCCGGACAAGGCCCCGTGCGGTTGCGCGCGCCCGCGAGTTGTGACTAGCGTCCGGCCGACCGGCCACCCGAGGAGAGCCAAGATGCTCGATGCTTCCGCCAGCGGCGTCTACGTGATCGCTCCGACGCCCTTCCACGACGACGGGCGCATCGACGAGCGCTCGACCGATCGCATGACCGACTTCTTCCTCGAGTCGGGCGTCACGGGCATCACCGTGCTCGGCCAGATGGGCGAGGCGCCGAAGCTCGACCACGGCGAGGCGGTCGGCGTCGCGGCGCGGGTGATCCGGCGCGCCGCGGTGCCGGTGGTGGTCGGCGTCTCGGCCCCGGGCTTCGCCGCCATGCGGGCGATCGCGCGCGAGGTCATGGAGGCGGGCGCCGCCGGCGTCATGATCGCCCCGCCTTCCTCGCTCCGCACCGACGACCAGATCGTCACCTACTACCGCCAGGCGGCGGAGGCGATCGGGCCGGACGTGCCGTTCGTGATCCAGGACTACCCGCTCACCTTCACGGTGGTGATGACGCCGGCCGTGATCCGCCGCGTCGTCCAGGAGAACCCGTCCTGCGTCATGCTCAAGCACGAGGACTGGCCGGGCTTGGAAAAAATCTCGGCGCTGCGCGCCTTCGAGAAGGACGGTATGCGCCGCATCTCGATCCTGTGCGGCAACGGCGGCCTCTTCCTCGACTTCGAGATGGAGCGGGGCGCCGACGGCGCCATGACGGGCTACTGCTTCCCGGACATGCTGGTCGACGTGGTGCGGCTCCAGAAGGCGGGCCGGCGCGACGAGGCGCACGACCTCTTCGACGCCCACCTGCCGCTGATCCGCTACGAGCAGCAGCCCGGCGCCGGTCTCGCCGTGCGCAAGTACGTCCTGAAGCGACGCGGGATTCTGACGAGCGAGGCCCAGCGCAAGCCCGGCGGCGCGCTCTCGGCGGCCGCCAGAGCCGAGGTCGACTACCTCCTCTCCCGGCTCGGCCAATCCGACCGGCGCGCCGCGAAGCTCGCGGCTTAGGTCGCCTCCCAAGCCCACGGGGCGCGGCGCGCATCACTGCGCGGATGCAGGCGCAAGGCGCAAGTTGCCGCCCCGGGTCGCCCGGGCTAGGCTTGCTGCGTTTTCGCCCGTGCCGGGCACGCGGCCCGGCTCCATCGCCGAGGGGAGGCATGGCCATGACGACACTTACCGAAGCCGTGATCCGCAAGGTCGCGCCGAACGCGCGCGCCGACATCGTCGCGGGGCTCGTCGCCGCGCAGAACGAGCTCAACGCCGCGGGGCTGAACACTAAGGCACGCCTCGCCCACTTCCTCGCCCAGATCTGCACCGAGACCGGCGGGCTGCAGCACACCGAGGAGAACCTGAACTACTCGGCCGAGCGCATGATCGTGGTCTTCCCGAACCGCTTCAAGACGCTCGCCGACGCGGCGCCCTTCGCGCACAATCCCGAGAAGTTCGCGAACAAGGTCTATGGCGGCCGGCTCGGCAACAACGCGAACGGCGACGGCTTCAAGTACCGGGGCGGCGGCCTGATCCAGACGACCGGCAAGGACAACTACACGGCGGCCGGCTTCGCGAACAATCCCGACGACCTGCGCAAGATGCCCGACGCGCTCGCCTCGGCGCTCAAGTTCTGGACGGCGCACGGCTGCAACGCCTTCGCGGACAAGAACGACATCACGGGCCTGCGCAAGCGCGTGAACGGAGGCACGAACGGCCTCAAGGAGTGCCGGGAGTTCCACGCCAAGGCCGTCGCGGCGCTCGGGCCTTAAAAGCGGCGGCGCCCGGCCTCCCCTTGCGGAGAGGCCGGGCGCTTGAGCCGGCGTTCGCGGCGCCTCTCTCCCCCGCAGGGGAGAGGGTCGCGCGTCACTTCTTGTCGGTGGTCTTCGCCTTGTTGAGGGCGGCGCCGAGGATGTCGCCGAGGGAGGCGCCCGAGTCGGTCGAGCCGTACTGGGCCATCGCCTCCTTCTCCTCGGCCATCTCGAGGGCCTTGATCGAGAGCGTGACGCGGCGCGCCTTGCGGTCGAACTGCGTCACGCGGGCGTCGACCCGCTCGCCGGCCGCGAAGCGCTCGGGGCGCTGGTCGGCGCGGTCGCGGGCGAGCTCCGCCCGGCGGATGAAGGTCGTGAGATCCGTGTCGACGATCTTCACCTCGATGCCCGAATCCTTCACCTCGACGACCTCGCAGGTGACGACCTGGCCCTTCTTGATCTCGCCGGCGTCCGCGAAGGGATCGCCCGCGAGCTGCTTGATGCCGAGCGAGATGCGC